>NZ_KI911782.1:3368605-3668605 GCF_000515395.1 Jiangella gansuensis DSM 44835
CGGCACCGGCCACCGGGTCCTCCGGGTCTGCCGGGTCGGACGGGTCGCGGGAGGAGTTCCGGGTCCTGCCGTACCTGCAGAGCCCCAGCGCCTCGGGGATCCGGGTCACATGGTTCACCGAGGACGGCGAACCCGGGCTGCTGACCGTCCGCGGACCCGGTATCCGGGGGAGCCTCACCTACGAGGTCGCGGGAGAGTTGCGGCCCGAGCTCGCCTACACCGACGCCGAGCGCTCCCAGCTGATCCCCGGCCTGGAACAGGGCAGCTGGCTGCTGGGCCCGGACAACTACAAGCACACCGAGCTGATCGACGGGCTACGGCCCGGCCACCGCTATCGGTACACCGTGCGGCAGGGCGACTCGACGTTCGAGGGCCGCTTCGAGACCGCCCCCACCGCCGACGACTGGCGGCATGTCCGGCTGGTCGCCATGTCGGACTCGGAGACGGAGCCGCTGGGCCGGGTGCAGAAGCGCGAGTGGGCGCCCGGAACTGTTGCCGACGGCGGCGAGGCCAGGCCGTCGGCCGACGTGGGGTCGGCGTGGGACCAGGTCCACGGCACCACCACCCTGTCCGGCTCCCGGGTGCTGCGTTACCCGCTCACCGAGGACGAGGGCCTGCGCCGCAACCTCGCCGCCGTCGAGCAGCGCTCGCCCGATGCCGTCCTGTTCGCCGGCGACCTCGTCCAGGGCGGCGGCTACCAGCCGGGGTGGGACGA
Source organism: Jiangella gansuensis DSM 44835 (assembly GCF_000515395.1). NCBI lineage: Bacteria > Bacillati > Actinomycetota > Actinomycetes > Jiangellales > Jiangellaceae > Jiangella > Jiangella gansuensis. The sequence continues at coordinate 3,369,321 of NZ_KI911782.1, forward strand.
GTTCTTCCGGCACACCGCGGGGGACAGCGGCGACCTTCTCACGTCGGTGCCGATCCTCCCCGCACTCGGGAACTGGGAGAGCTTCGGGGCCGTCAACGGCGGGTACGGGACGCCCGACGACCGGACGCCGGTGGTGCGGTCCCGGGCGAAGTTCCACGCCTATTTCGATGGGCCGGACAACGGAACGCCGCAGTACCGGGACAACTACTACCGGATCGACTACGGGCCGGTCACCATCCTGACGCTGGACAGCAACAACGGGGAGCCCGACGACAGTCCCGCGCAGTACGCGCCCGAGGACAAGCTGACCGGGCGCGAGTACACCGGGCCGGGCACCGACACGCAGTCGAACTTCACCCGCGCCGAATACGAAAGTGCTGGCGGCACCGACCTGTCCGACTTCGGTCACGGCAGCGAGCAATGGGACTGGGTCGAGCAGGAACTCATCGACGCCCGCGCCGACGGCCGGGTCGTCCTCGTCCAGTTCCACCATGCCCCCTACAGCTCGGGCGAGCACGGACTGCCCATGAACCACGAGCTCACCTCGGGGCAGGGCGGCACGCCCATGCGGGTGTACCACCCGCTGTTCGAGCAGTACGGTGTCGCCGCCGTGCTCTCCGGGCACAGCGAGATGCTCGAGCGCAGCTTCGTGGACTCCGACGGCGACGGCGTCGGAGTCCACTACTACGACGTCGGCGTGGCCGGTGACGGCCTGCGCGGGGTCCGCCGCGAGGGGGCCTCGTTCGACAGCGCCCCGCTCGGTTACAACCCGTTCAGCCGGTGGACCGCCGACCTGGACGCACCGGAACGGTGGACGTCGGCAGACGGCGTTCCGCACCTGGTCGACGGCGGCAAGCACTACGGCCATCTGGAGATCAACGTGGAGCGGGTCCGCGGCGACGACGAGCGGAGCGCGCGCGTCACGCTCACGCCGGTGCACCTCTTCCCCGTCCTCGACGACGACCTGAGCGTCACCAGGACCGAACGCCGGACCTACGACGACGAGACCGTCATCGACATCGGCCGAGACGGCACACCCATCGGCTGAGCCGAACCGGGCCGGGCGGCGGTCGTCGCCGTCCGGCCCGGCGCGGTTCAGCGGACCTCGTCCTCGTTCAGCGGGATCACCCAGGCACGCCGCTCGCAGATGAGCCCGTCGCGCATGACGAACACCTCCGCCATGGACAGTCGCTGGACCGACCCGTCCTGCTGCGGCACCCGCCCGATCAGCTCGGCCATGACGGTGTCGCCCTCCTCGACCATGCGGACGACCTCCAGCTCCGGATCGCCGGCGAATCCCGGGCCCTCGATGGCGGCGTCGTAGGCGGCCTTGCCCTCGAGGCGGAAGGCGCCGAATACCGTCCAAATGATGTCGTCGGTCAGGCAGCTGAGGATTTGAGCGTGGTCGGTGCGACGGAACCCGTCGAGGTAGCGGTGGACGGTCTCCGTGTTACGGGATGCCGGCATCGTGCGGTACTCCTTCGTCTGTGGTTGCTCGTACTGACCGGCCCCGACCCTAGACGTCATCGCCCTGTGTCGAAGATCACCCCCGGGGGTTGCCCGGCTTCGACGATGACGCCGTGAGTGGGCCACGAGCGACAGCGTCCAGGGAGTGGCTGGACTTCGTCCGCCGGGAGTACCCACTGACCGAGGTCACGCTGGTGCGTGATCTCGGCGGCAACTACAACCTGAACCTCCAGGTCTCCACCCGGCAGGGCGCCATGGTCGTCCGGGTCGCGCCCGAGTGGGTCGGGACGGACCGGCTGGTGGCGGTACAGGCGGTGCGTGATCATCCCCGCCGCCGAGGGTGGCCGATTCCCCGGACGGTGCCTACTCGGGCGGGCGAGGGCATGGCTCGGCTGCACAGCCGGCTCGTGGAGGTCGAGCAGTACGCCGAGCCCCGCGGCACGCCCATGACCACCTGGCCCGCGATCGGGGCCGGCCTGCCGTGGCTCGCCCGGCTCCACGACGCCCTCCGCACCGCACCGTCCCCACCGGCAGCCGCCCACCCGCCGATGGTGAACCAGGTCGAGGCCGATGCGGTGCTCGGCCCCGCAATCGCGGCGATCCGGGCCTGGGTCCTGTTCGCCGAGGAAGCTGCGTATGTCGTGGCCGCCGAGCGGCTGGCCACGAGTCTCGCGTCGGCGCGCCGTCGTTTCGATCTCCCCCGTCAGTTGGTCCACGGCGACTTCTGGGCCGGCAACGTCCGACTCGCCGGCGACCAGCTCACCCTGCTGCTCGCCCTGGACTTCCGCGGCGAACGTCCCCGCGTCGACGACCTGGCGCTCACCCTGTTCTTCGTCAACGAACACCTGGGCCGCGACGACACCTCGCCCGACCGCATCGCCACGCTCCGCGCCCTCGTCGACCGCTACGACGCCGCGCTTACGGACCCACTCAGCGCGTCCGAACGTGCTGCCCTTCCCTACGCGATCCTCCGCACGCCGCTGACGTTCCTCCGCGACCCTCGCCCACGTCGGCCCGGCCAGCCGTGCCGAGCTGACCACGCTGCGCGGCCCGCAGTACGCATGGGCGCAGCGTCTCCTCGACACCCCCAGCTGGTGGACGGCGTTCAGCTGACGGCTCGACGCGGGGCCAGCGCCTGGTATCACGCCGATGGTTGAGGGATCTGGGTCGTCATAGCCGCCCAGATCCCTCAACCACTCCGCGGCACACACACATCGTCGTCCTCGGCAGCGGCCAACAATCGACCATTTCGCGGCGGAGCTTCGATGGCGGGTGGTTTGGTGGCGCCATAACCCCACCAAAGCGCCCGCCATGGCCGGGACGTCGGCGGCACAGCGATCCGGGCGCGAGGGTTCCTGGTGCCCGCCGCCGTCGCGCCGGCGGGGATGGAGCGGGTGACGGGAATCGAACCCGCATGACCAGCTTGGAAGGCTGGGGCTCTGCCATTGAGCTACACCCGCGTCGGGGACGTGTACCCCGGTGGATCAGAGTACCCTGTCTTCTGGCCTAGACTTGTCCCGGCACCCGGGGCGTAGCGTAGTGGCTAGCGCGCCTGCTTTGGGAGCAGGAGATCGCAGGTTCGAGTCCTGTCGCCCCGACCAGCCCGCGTTTGACCGTGGCGAGTCCGGCTCGCCACGGTGAACGTGCCCCAAACCATCCAGCACAGGAGACACGTCAGCGTGAAGAGCGTCGTCGAGACCCTCAACCCGACTAGGGTCCGGCTCGCGGTCGAGGTTCCCTTCGCCGAGCTTGAGTCGAACATCCAGTCCGCCTACCAGCGGATCGCCGCACAGGTCACGGTGCCGGGCTTCCGCAAGGGCAAGGTCCCACCGATGGTCATCGACCAGCGGATCGGCCGCCCGGTGGTGCTGGAGGAGGCCATCAACGAGGCGATTCCGCAGATCTACCGCGACGCCATCCGGGAGAACGAGCTGACGCCGCTGGCGCAGCCCGAGATCGACCAGCCGCAGTTCGGTGACGGCGAGGACCTCAAGTTTACCGCCGAGGTCACCGTCAAGCCGAAGATCACCCTGCCCGAGTGGGAGGGCCTGGAGGTCCAGGTCGACGACGTCGAGGTCACCGACGACGACGTCAACGAGCGGCTGGACGCGCTGCGGGAACGGTTCGGCACGCTGGTGACGGCCGACCGGCCGGCGGCGGACGGCGACTTCGTCCAGATCGACCTGAACGCCACGAAGGACGGCGAGCCGGTCGAGGGCGGTCAGGCCACCGGCGTGTCGTACCAGATCGGCAAGGGCGGCATGATCGACGGCCTGGACGAGGCCGTCACCGGGCTGTCCGCGGGCGAGTCGGCGACGTTCAAGACGACGCTGGTGGGCACGCACGACGGCGAAGAGGTCGACTGCGAGGTCAGCGTTACTGCCGTCAAGGAGCAGCAGCTGCCCGAGCTGGACGACGAGTTCGCCCAGCTGGCCAGCGAGTTCGACACGCTGGACGAGCTGCGCGCCGACGTGCGCGAGCAGGCGCTGAACCGCAAGCGCATCGACCAGGCCATGGCGGCTCGCGACAAGGTGCTCGACCTGCTGCTGGAGAAGGCCGGCGAGGTCCCGGTGCCGGAGGAACTGGTCGAGTCGCAGGTCGAGAGCCACTTCGCCGACGGCCACGGCGACGACGACCACCGTTCGGAGTTCGAGCAACAGCTGCGCCGCAGCCTCGTGTCGCAGTTCGTGCTGGACGACCTGGTCAAGGCCGAGAACGTCGAGGTCTCGCAGGACGAGCTCAGCTCGTACATCATCCAGCAGGCCATGTCGTCGCGCATCGACCCCAACCAGCTCGCCCAGCAGCTGGTCGACCAGGGCAACCTGCCCGCCGTCGTCGCCGACGTCGCCCGCGGTAAGGCGCTGGCCCTGGTGGTCGAGAAGTCCAAGGTCAAGGACGCGTCCGGCAACGACGTCGAGCTGAACCGGCTGCGCGAGGACGGCACGCTGGCCGAGCCCGGTGAGGGCGAGGACGGCGCGGCCGCGCCGATCGGCGACTCCTTCGAGTTCGCCGAGATCGACGAGTCGGCGCAGCCTGAGACCGACGCCGGCGACGCCGAGTCCGGCACCGCCGACGCCGGCGAGAACGGGGACGACGACGCCAAGGCGTGACGTCCGCCCTTCGAAACATCCTGGATCAGGTGACCGACATCGTGGCCCAACGCAGCCGCGGCGGTCACCTGATCTGTTTCATGTCGACCATCGTTCCAGGTGACGACGACACTTCCAGCCGTCCAACACGCCGTGAGCGAACACCGGCCATGCGGCGGATGGGCGGCGGGGCCTTCTTGGTTACTGTCATTGGCACCACGACGACACGAACGGTCTCGACGACCAGTCCGAGCAAGTCAAGGAGATCACGGTGAGCACACGCCCCGAGACGTCGGGCCCGCACCTCGTTCAGGCCCACACCCCGACGCCCGGCACGTCGATGGGTCTGGACGACAACGTCTACAGCCGGCTGCTGCGAGAGCGGATCATCTTCCTCGGTTCGGAGGTCCGCGACGAGAACGCGAACGCCATCTGCGCGCAGCTGCTGCTGCTCGCGGCTGAGGACCCCGCCCGCGACATCAACCTGTACATCAACTCGCCCGGCGGCTCGGTCTCGGCCGGCATGGCCATCTACGACACCATGCAGTACGTCAAGCCCGACGTCGTCACGGTGGCGATGGGCTTCGCGGCCTCCATGGGCCAGTTCCTGCTGACGGCGGGGGCTCCGGGCAAGCGGTACGCGCTGCCGCACGCGCGCATCCTCATGCACCAGCCGTCCGGCGGCATGGGCGGCTCGGCCAGCGACATCCGCATTCAGGCCGAGGCGATGCTGCGCACCAAGAAGGAGATGGCCGAGCTGATCGCGCACCACACCGGGCAGCCGGTGGAGCGTATCGAGGCCGACTCCGACCGCGACCGCTACTTCACGCCGCAGGAGGCGCTCGAGTACGGCTTCGTCGACCACGTGGTCGAGAGCGCCTCGCAGGTCTCCCAGGGCGGCGGCACGGCCTGACCTGCACGCCGTCGCCGGCCCTACGACACCGAGCGAACACCCGATAGAGGAGACCCCGCGATGAACTACTACATCCCGCAGTGGGAGGAGCGCACCTCCTACGGTTACCGGCGCATCGACCCGTACGGGAAGCTGTTCGAGGAGCGCATCATCTTCCTCGGCACGCCCATCACCGACGATGTCGCCAACGCTGTCATGGCGCAGCTGATCTGCCTGGAGTCGATGGAGCCCGACCGCGACATCGAGATCTACATCAACTCGCCCGGCGGCTCGTTCACGGCCATGACCACCATCTACGACACCATGCAGTTCATCAAGCCGGACGTCCGGACGGTGTGCATGGGGCAGGCGGCGTCCGCGGCGGCGGTGCTGCTGGCGGCAGGTGCGCCGGGCAAGCGGCTCGCCGTCCCGAATGCTCGCATCCTGATCCACCAGCCGTACACCGAGGGCACGTACGGCCAGGCCAGTGACATCGAGATCCAGGCGAACGAGATCCTGCGGATGCGCGCGCTGCTGGAGAAGATGCTCGCCGACCACTCCGGCAAGAGCGTCGACCAGGTGCGTCAGGACATCGAGCGCGACAAGATCCTGACCACGCAGGAGGCCATCGACTACGGCCTCGTCGACAACTTCACGGCCTCGCGCAAGGCCAGCCTGGTCGGCTAGAGGACCGGGAACGATGCACACGACGGCCACGGGCGGCGGGTTCGCGCCCCCGTGGCCGTCGCGTTCTCGCAGCGCGCGTTCTGCGGCCCGCGACGCGCCGAGACCGATCCGGCCCGGGGGTGCCCGATTGTCGGCGCGACGTTGTACCGTCGAAGGCACGCAGGGCTCGCAAGGGCCGGCGATACGCACGACGTCGATTCGCGAGTGGGTCCGCGCTACACCGGCCCGGCCCGCGGATCCTCGGCCCCGAGGCCGAGATCGCACCAGAAGACGGAAGGACGTACCGCGTGGCACGCATCGGCGACGCTGACCACCTGCTCAAATGCTCGTTCTGTGGCAAGAGCCAGAAACAGGTCAAGAAGCTCATCGCAGGCCCCGGTGTCTACATCTGCGACGAGTGCATCGACCTGTGCAACGAGATCATCGAGGAAGAGCTCAGCGAGACGGCTGAACCCGGCGGCCTGTCCGAGCTGCCGAAGCCGCGCGAGATCTACGAGTTCCTCGAGGAGTACGTGATCGGCCAGGACGTGGCCAAGAAGGCCTTGTCGGTCGCCGTCTACAACCACTACAAGCGCGTCCAGGCCCGCCAGTCCGGCGCGGCGCGCGGGCACACCCGTGACGACGCCGTCGAGCTGTCGAAGTCGAACATTCTGTTGATCGGTCCGACGGGGTGTGGGAAGACGTATTTGGCGCAGACGTTGGCGAAGATGTTGAACGTGCCGTTCGCGATCGCGGATGCCACGGCGCTGACGGAGGCGGGGTATGTGGGTGAGGATGTCGAGAACATCTTGTTGAAGTTGATCCAGGCGGCTGACTATGACGTGAAGAAGGCCGAGACGGGGATCATTTACATCGACGAGGTCGACAAGATCGCGCGGAAGTCGGAGAATCCGTCGATCACCCGGGATGTGTCGGGTGAGGGTGTGCAGCAGGCGTTGTTGAAGATCCTGGAGGGGACGACGGCGTCGGTGCCGCCGCAGGGTGGTCGGAAGCATCCGCATCAGGAGTTCATCCAGATCGATACGACGAATGTGTTGTTCATCGTGGGTGGGGCGTTCGCGGGGTTGGATGATCTGATCCAGCAGCGGGTGGGTAAGCGTGGGTTGGGGTTCGGGGCGGAGATCCGTAGTAAGGCGGAGCGGGATGCGTCGAATCCGTATGGTGATGTGATGCCGGAGGATTTGTTGAAGTTCGGGTTGATCCCGGAGTTCATCGGTCGGTTGCCGGTGATCACGACGGTGTCGCCGTTGGATCGGGCGGCGTTGATCCGGATTTTGTCGGAGCCGCGGAATGCGTTGATCAAGCAGTACATGCGGATGTTCGAGTTGGATCATGTTGATCTTGAGTTCACCGATGATGCGGTGGAGGCGGTCGCTGATCTGGCGTTGTTGCGGGGGACCGGGGCGCGGGGGTTGCGGGCGATCCTGGAAGAGGTGTTGTTGCATTCGATGTATGAGGTGCCGTCGCGGGAGGATGTGGCGCGGGTGGTGATCACGCGTGAGGTGGTCAACCAGAACGTGTTGCCCACGCTGGTGCCGCGCGAGGGTCCCCGTAAGCGGGAACGTCGCGAGAAGACCGCCTGACGCCTCCCCTTGATCATGTTCCCTCGTGGTCACCTGACGACCGTCAGCGAACATGATCACGAGAGGGCTGTGGCAGCGACCCAAACATCGGTGCCAACTTGGTACGACCGGCCGCAGACCCGCCGGCCGAGCGCCTGACACGCTGAGCGCGTGACTTCTGAACTCCTGCTGCTGCGCGGTGGCACCGTGTTCGACGGGCTCGGCTCACCCGGGGTGGTCGCCGACGTCGTCGTCGACGACGGACTCGTCCGCGAGATCCTCCCCACCGGCTCCGAGGCTCCCGTCCACGCCCGCGTCGTCGACTGCGACGGCCTCTACGTCGCGCCGGGCTTCGTCGACGCCCACTCGCACAGCGACATGGTCCCGTTGATGGACGAGCCGCAGCCGTTCAAACTGCTGCAGGGCGTCACCACCGAGGTCGCCGGCAACTGCGGTTTCAGCTTCGCGCCGCTCACCGACGAATCCGCGGCCGTGGTCCGGGACATGTACGCCGAGCTCGCAGCGGGAGCCGACGTCCAGGCCGGGTCGTTCGCCGCGTTCCTCGACCTGGTCGAGGCGAGCGGACCCACCAACCATCTGGCGTACCTCGTCGGCCACCACACCCTCCGGCTGACCGCCAACGGTGCCGGGGACGAGCTGCGTGCGGGCGCGATCGACGAGATGCGCCGGCTGGCCGCGGAGGCGTTCGAGGCCGGGGCGGTCGGTTTCTCCACCGGCCTGATCTACCCGCCCGGATGCTTCGCCGGCCTGGACGAGCTGACCGAGCTCGCCCGGGTCGCCGGCGCGTACGGCCGGACGTACGCCACCCACATGCGCGACGAAGGACGCTACGTCGAGGACGCCGTCGACGAAGCGGTCGCGATCGCCAGGGCGGGCGGCATCCGGCTGCAGATCTCGCACTGCAAGGCCGCCGGCACGGCCGCGCACGGCAAGGGCACGGTGCTGCTGGACCGCATCGAGCAGGCCCGGCTGTCCGGCGTCGACGTCATGGGCGACCAGTACCCGTACCTGGCCGGCGGGACGGTGATGCTGGCACTGCTGCCCAACGAGGCCGTGGCCGGGGGCGCGCAGGCGATGGTGGCCAGGCTGGCCGATCCGGCCGGCCGGGCCCGGCTGCGCGCGCTGGCCGACCAGGGGCGGCCCGCCGACGGCATGTGGGCCAGCACCGAGCCGGCGAAGATCCTGATCACCTCGCACCGCGACTCGTCGCACGTGGGCCGCACCGTCGCCGACCTGGCGCAGGCCGCCGGCGACGCCGACCCCTTCGACACCCTGTGCGAGCTGCTCATCGCCGACCCCGGAGCCATGATCGTCCTGGAGATGATGGCCGAGCCGGACGTTCGCGCCATCATGAGCAGTCCGCTGGTCGGTATCGGCTCGGACAACGGCCCGCCGCTCGGCCTGCAGCATCCGCGCACCTACGGCTGTTTCCCGCGGCTGTTCGGCACCTACGTCCGCGAACAGCGGGTGCTGACGTGGGAAGAGGCGATCCGGAAGGCGTCGTCGCTGATCGCGCGGCAGTTCGGGCTGGCCGGTCGAGGCGTCCTGCTGCCCGGCGCCCACGCCGACGTGACGGTGTTCGACCCCGCCACGATCGGGCACACCGGCAGCTACGTCCAGCCGGACCTGCCCACCGAGGGCATCCGCACCGTCCTGCTGGACGGCCGGGTCGTCGTCGAGGACGGCGCGTTCACCGGCGAGCGGGCCGGCCGGGTGCTGCGCGGCTGACCTGCCGGCCAGCGCCGGGCCGGACGAATCGCCGGGCCGGACGAATCGCCGGGCGCCCCGTCACCCGAGGCGACTTCCCGCTTCACCAGGCAAGCATTCCTGGTGCAGCGGGTGCACCCATGCCGGACGTGATCATTTGAGGTCGGGCCGCTGGGTCGACTCGACGAGATACGGGGGCGTGACTCGTCGGACTCGACAAAGACGCCGGACCACGTGGAGGGCCACTCTGGCCCGATCACCTGCTCGCGAAGGAGTCTGGTCATGCGCATCGGTCCGAACGTCGCACTCGCCGCCGCACTGACGGTGCTCCTGACGGCCTGCGGTTCCGGCGATGGTGACGGGGGCGGCGGCGCCGGGGCCGGTGCGGCCTCGGGCGGTGAACCCGTCGTCGACGGGACCTATACGACGTCCATCACCGCCGACCCCGGAAACCTGCACCCGCACCTGACGACGCTCGCCGCCACCCGTGGCGTCGCCTCGTACATGTACGACAAGCTCGTGCACTTCACCCAGGACGGCGACGAACTGCCCTGGCTGGCCGAGTCGTGGGACGTGCAGCCGACGACCGTCACGTTCACCATCCGCGACGGCGTCACCTGCTCCGACGGTTCCCCGCTGACCGCGGGCGACGTCGCGGCCAACTTCCAGTTCATCGCCGATCCGGCCAACGAGTCGCCGCTCCTCGGGGTCATGGTCCCGCCGGTCATGGAGGTGACCTCGGACGACGCCGCGCGGACGGTGACCATCACGGTCCCGGCGCCGGACCCGTTCCTGCTGCACGCCACCGGTGAGCTGTTCATCGCCTGCCGGGCCGGGCTGGACGACCCGTCGTTGCTGGCCAGCGAGGGCATCGGGACCGGGATGTTCCAGCTGACCGAGGGCGTCGCCGACGACCACTACACCTTCGAGCGGCGTGACGACTACACCTGGGGCCCGGACGGCATGACCGCCGCCGACCCCGGGACCCCGAAGACCGTCACGTTGCGGGTGATCGCGAACGAGTCCACCGCGGTCAACCTGTTCCTGTCCGGTGAGCTGAACGCCGTCCAGTCGGTCGGCCCGGACCGTCAGCGGCTGGTGGACGGCGGCTACGACGAGGTGAGCATGCGCGCCGTCGTCGGGGAGCTGTTCTTCAACCAGGCCGAGGGCAAGCCGGGGCAGGACCCGCAGGTGCGGGCGGCGCTGACCCAGGCGCTGGACCTGGAGGAGTTGATGTCCGTGGCGACCGGCGGTTTCGGCGCCATGTCGGAGGCGTTGGCCGCGGTGGAGCCGAAGGTCTGCCGCTACGACGCTGTCGACGGCAGCCACCCGGAGCCGGACCCGGACGCGGCCCGGGCCACGCTCGACGCCGCCGGCTGGGCCGAGGGTTCCGACGGGGTCCGCGCCCGCGACGGTCAGCAGCTCACGATGGAGCTCATCTACAACAGCACCCGGGGCGACACGACCGCGGCGGCCGCCGAGCTGATCGCGGCGCGGTGGAGCGAGATCGGCGTCGCGACCACCACGCGCGGGATGGCGCCGACCGAGTACAACGAGGTCGTCTTCGGCACCGGCGCCTGGGACGCCGCGCTGCTGCCGGTGAACGTCCGGCTGCCGAGCCAGCTGGTGCCGTTCCTGTCCGGCGCGGTCCCGCCGGAGGGCGTCAACCTGGCCCACCTGCAGAACGCCGAGTACACGGCCGCGGTCACCGAGGCGATGGCCATCCCGGGGACGGACAGCTGCACGAAGTGGGAAGAGGCCGAGCGAGCGCTGTTCGCCTCGTATGACGTGGTGCTCTTCGCCGACGAGGTCATCCCGACGTTCCTCGACGGTGCGACTCTGGAGATCGGATCGGACAACGCCGTCCCGCCGACCATCCGGCTGCACTCCTGATGACGACACCGTCCACACCGGCCGCGGTCACGCCACCACCCGGCCCCGGCCCGGCGGGTTCCGCGGCCGCCGGGCCACGCGCCATGTGGGCCGGCAACCCGTGGGTGTCGTTCCTGGCCCGCCGCCTGGTTCGGCTGGTCGCGTCGGTGGTGGTGCTGGTGACGCTGGCGTTCCTGATGATCCACCTGATCCCGGGCGACCCGGTGCGCGCGTCGCTGGGGATCACCGCGCCGCCGGACCTGGTCGAGGCCCGGCGGGAGAGCCTCGGCCTGAACGACCCCCTGCACGTGCAGTACCTCGACTACGTGCGCGGCCTGTTCGCCGGTGACCTCGGCACGTCGATGACGTCCAACGTCCCGGTGGCGGAGACGATCGGCCAGCGGCTGCCGGCGACGGCGTCCCTGGCGGTCGCGGCGTTCGTCCTGGTCATGCTGGTCGCGATTCCGCTCGGGCTCGGCATGGCGGTGCTGACCCGGGGTGGGCGGCGCCGCGGTGCCGAACTGGGCTTCACCTCCTCCAGCGCGGTGGTCGCGGCCATCCCGGAGTTCCTGCTGGCCGTCGGGCTGGTGTTCGTGTTCGGTGTGACGCTCGGCTGGTTCCCGGTGGCCGGGCGGACCGATGCGACGTCGTACGTCCTGCCGGTGCTGGCGCTGTCGCTCGGCCCGGCGCTGCTGATGGCGCGGATCGTGCGGGTCGAGGCGCTGGCGGTGCTCGGCGAGGACTTCGTCCGCACCGCGCGGGCCAAGCGGCTGCCGCCGTGGCGGGTGTACCTGCGCCACGTCTTCCCCAACGCGCTGACCTCGACGCTCACCATCGGCGGACTGCTGCTCAGCGGGATGATCGTCGGGACGGTGCTGGTGGAGAACGTCTTCGCCTGGCCCGGCATGGGCATGACGATCGTCTCGTCGATCCTCTCGAAGGACTACCCGCTGGTGCAGGGGATCGTGCTGGTCTACGGCGTCGCCGTGCTGCTGGTGAACCTCGTCGTCGACCTGCTGCTCGCGTTGGCCGACCCGCGCTCGACGATCCGGGAGGGCTGAGATGCGTCGTGAGCACTGGCGCGCCGCGCTGCGCAACCCGGTCGGGGCGACGGCGGCGGTGCTGCTGTTCGCACTGGCCGTGCTGGCGGTGGTGGCGCCCATGCTGTGGGGCGACGCGGCGGAGGAGACCGACCCGGCCGCGTTGTCGCAAGGCTCGACCGGCGAGCACCTGCTCGGCACCGACGCGCTGGGCCGCGACATCCTGCTGCGTGTCCTGGTGGCGACCCGGTACTCGCTGGGACTGGCGCTGCTGGCGACGGCGATCTCCGTGCTCGTCGGGGTGCTGCTGGGGGTGCTCCCGGCGGTGCTGGGCCGGCGGTCCGGCCGGATGGTGGTCGCGGCGGTGAACCTGGCGGTCGCGTTCCCCGCGCTACTGCTGGCGCTGTTCTTCGCGGTGGTGTTCGGGGTCGGTGCCCGCGGTGCGGTGCTGGCGATCGGTGCGGCCGGAGCGCCGTCGTTCGCCCGGCTGGTGCAGACGACGGTGTCGTCGGTCGCGGGCCGCGACTTCGTGGCGGCCGCGCGGGTGGCCGGCGTCGGCCGGTTCCGGCTGGTGACGCGGCACCTGCTGCCCAACGCCGGCGAGCCGCTGGTGGTGAACGCGACGGTGATGGCGGGGTCGGCGTTGCTGGCGTTCGCCGGCCTGTCGTTCCTCGGGCTGGGCGTGCAGCCACCGGCCTACGACTGGGGCCGCCTCCTCGGTGAGGGCCTGGACCGGATCTACCTGAACCCGGCGGCGGCCCTGGCACCCGGCATCGCCGTCGTAGCGGCGGGGCTCGCGTTCACCCTGCTCGGTGAGTCGATCGCTCAGGTGGTCGGCCTGCGGGCGGCGCGGCCGGGGCCGGCGCCCGCGGACGGGTCACCCGCCACCGACCCGGCGCCGGCGGCACCGGCGGCACCGGCCGCCGCGGCTGGCCGTCAGCCGGACTCTGACGCCGTCCTCGCGGTCGAAGGGCTGCGCGTGGGCTTCCCCGGTGCCGGCCCGGACGGCTGGACGTATCCCGTCGACGGCGTGGATCTCTCGGTCCGCCGCGGTGAGACGGTGGGCATCGTGGGGGAGTCGGGCTCCGGGAAGAGCCTCACGGCGCTCAGCGTGGCCCGGCTGGCGCCGGAGCACGCCGTCGTCACCGCCGACCGGCTCGACGTCGCCGGCATCCCGCTCGGAGGGGACGGCGGCAGCACCGATGACGCGGAGCTGCGCAGGAAGCTGGGCACCCGGCTGGCCATGGTGTTCCAGGACCCGATGACGTCGTTCAACCCGTCGATGCGGGTCGGGTGGCAGCTGGCCGAGGTGACCCGGGTGCACGAGGGGCAGGGCCGGCGCGCGGCGCTGGCCCGCGCCGTGGACCGGCTGCGCACGGTGCGGGTCCCGGCGGCTCAGCGACGCGCGCACCAGTACCCGCACGAGTTCTCCGGCGGCATGCGGCAGCGCGCGATGATCGCGATGGGACTCATGAGCGAACCCGAGCTGATCATCGCCGACGAGCCCACCACGGCTCTCGACGTCACCGTGCAGCGGCAGGTGCTGCGGCTGCTCAAGGACGTGCAGCGCGAGACCGGCGCGGCCGTGGTGCTGATCTCGCACGACATCGCGGTGGTGGCGCAGCTGTGCCAGCGCATCGTCGTCATGTACGCGGGCCGGGTGGTGGAGGAGCTGCCGGCCGGCCGGCTGGACCAGGCCGCCCACCCGTACACGCGGGCGCTGCTCGGTTCCGTGCCGGATCTGACGACCGACCGTGACGAGCCGCTGACCACCATCCCGGGCCGACCGCCGGACCCGTCCGACCGCCCGGCGGGCTGCTCGTTCGCGCCGCGCTGTTCGTTCGCCGACGACGCGTGCCGGGCCGACCCGCGGCTGGCCGTCGTCGCGCCCGGGCAGCGGGCCGCGTGCTGGCACCCGCGGGTCGAGTCCGGGCCCGGCCCCACTTCTGGAGAGTTATCGACCCTTCCGGGCGGAGTGAAGCGTGCATGAGTCTCCAGAAGTGACCCGCGACAGGAGGACCGCGTGAGGGAGCTGGCGTTCCATGGCGTGACGGTGCGCTTCGGCACCGGGCGGTCCGCGCTGGCCGCCGTCGACGGTGTCGACCTCACCGTCCCGGCCGGTTCGGTGGTCGGCCTGGTCGGCGAATCCGGCTCCGGCAAGTCGACGCTGGCCAAGGCCGCGGTCGGCCTCGTCCCCACCAGCGGCGGCGAGATCCGGCTCGACGGCGCCGCGCTGCGCACTCGCCGCGACCGGCGCCGCCTGCAGATGGTGTTCCAGGACCCGTACGCCTCACTGGACCCGCGGATGAGCATCGGCGCGTCGATCGCCGAGGCGATCCCGGGCCGCGTCGGGCGAGCCGACCGGGCCGCCGAGGTGTCCCGGCTGCTCGAACTCGTGGACCTGGACCCGGCCCGGGCCCGCTCGCTGCCGTCCGGGCTGTCCGGCGGTCAGCGGCAGCGGGTCGCGCTGGCCCGGGCCCTGGCCGCCCGGCCGGACGTCGTGCTGGCCGACGAGATCACCTCGGCGCTGGACGTCTCGGTGCAGGGCTCGGTGCTGAACCTGGTCCGCGACCTGCGCCGGCAGCTCGGCCTCACCATGCTGTTCATCTCCCACAACCTGGCCGTGGTCCGCTACGTCAGCGACGTCATCGCCGTCATGTACCTGGGCCGCATCGTCGAGGCCGGACCGGCCGCGCAGGTGCTCACCGAGCCCCGGCACCCCTATACGCGCACCCTGCTGGACGCCGCGCCTCGCTTCGACGCCGGACTGGACGACCCCGTCCCGGCCGACAGCCCGCTGCTGGACGACGAGCCGCCGTCGCCGCACGACCCGCCGCCGGGCTGCCGCTTCCACCGCCGCTGCCCGATCGGCCCGCTGACCACGCCCGAGCGCACCATCTGCGTGGAGCAGGACCCGCAGGCCGGTGCCGCCGACCGCCCGCACCGCGCCGCCTGCCACTTCGCGTCCGAGCCGGTCCAACTGGAGGTCCCCGCGCCATGACCCAACGGCCGACCCGCCCACTCACCGAGGCCGACGTGCTGGCCCTGCAGGTCCCCGCCGAGCCGGCGCTCTCGCCGGACGGCGCCCACGTGGTCTACGTGCTGCGCAGCAGCGACGAGGCCGCCGACGAGAACCGGTCGGCTCTCTGGCTGGTCGCGGCCGACGGGGCCACCACCGACGGGGCCACCGCCGACGGCGACGCCGCCGGGCCGCGGCGGCTCACCACCGGCCACCACGACAGTGCGCCCGCGTGGTCGCCGGACGGTACTCGGCTGGCGTTCCTGCGCGCCGACGGCGGGGCGGCGCAGGTGTGGGTGTTGCCGCTGGCCGGCGGCGAGCCCGAACGGGTCACCGACCTGCCCGCCGGCGCCGGCGCTCCGGTGTGGAGCCCCGACGGCGACCGGATCGCGTTCACCGCGCCGGTCGACACGCTGGCGGTCCCGGGTGAGGACGACACCGCCCGGGGCCGCCGTTCCACCGCGCCGATCGTCGTCGACCGGTTCGGCTACAAGGCCGATGGCGCCGGACTGCTGCGCGGGCTGCGCCAGCACCTGCACGTCACCGACCTCACGACCGGCACCACGACCCGGCTGACCGGCGGCGACTGGCACGCCGGCCGGCCGGCGTGGTCGCCGGACGGCGCCCAGCTTGCGTTCAGCGCCGGTACCGCCCACGACGCCGACCTGACCGGCGAGTCCCTCGTCCATGTCGTCGACGCCGACGGGTCCGGCACGCCGCGCCCGGTCACCGCGGCGGTGCGCCTGGCCGGCGCCGTCACCTGGACGCCGGACGGCGCGTCCCTGCTGGTGGTCGGCCGCCCGGAGGTGAGCGTCGGCCCGAGCCGGCTGCTGCGGGTGCCGCTGGACGGCGGACCGGTCGCGGATCTGACCGCGGACCTGGACCGCACCGTGATGCCCGGCGGCCCCGGCTACCCCGGCGGGTTGCCGCAGGTGGCCAGCCCGTCCGAGGACGGTCGCACGGTGGTCTTCTGCGCCCGGGACCGCGGCTGCACGCACGTGTTCACCGTCGACCTCGACGGCGGTCCGGTGCGGCCGCTGGTCGGCGGCGCGGCGCGAGTGGTGTCCGGGCTGTCGGTGGCGTCCGGGCCCGGCGCCGGGCGGGCCGCCGTCGTCGTCGCCGGCCCCGCCTCCTGCGGTGAGGTCGCCGTCGTCGACCTCACCACCGGCCACGAGACCGCCGTGACCTCGTACGCACCGGACGGCATCACGCTGCCGGCCGCCGAGGAACGCGTCTTCACCGTCTCCGACGGCACCGAGGTGCACGGCTGGCTGCTGCGTGACCCGCGCCGCGACCCGCTCAGTGACCCGGCGGCGGCGCCCGGCCCGCTGCTGGTCGATGTGCACGGCGGCCCGCACAACGCGTGGAGCCCGGTGCCCGACGCCGGGCACGCCTACCACCAGTTCCTCGTCGCCCGCGGCTGGACGGTGCTGCTGCTCAACCCGCGCGGCAGCGACGGCTACGGCTCGGAGTTCTACACCGCGGCGGTGGGCGCCTGGGGCCTGGCCGACGAGCGCGACTTCCTGGAGCCGGTCGAGCAGCTCGTGGCCGAGGGCGTCGCCGACCCGGACCGGCTGGCGCTCACCGGCTACAGCTACGGCGGCTACATGACCTGTTGGCTCACCAGCCGCACCGGCCGGTTCGCCGCCGCCGTGGCCGGTGGCGTCGTCGCTGACACCGTCAGCATGGCCGGCACCTCCGACGCCGGGCACCTGCTGGTCGGGTTGGAGATCGGCCTGCCGTACGAGGACCGCGAGCGCACCGCCTCGCAGTCGCCGTACGAGCGGGTCGCCGGCGTCACCGCGCCGACGCTGATCCTGCACGGCCTGGCCGACGACCGTTGCCCGCCCGGGCAGGCCGAGCAGTGGTTCGGTGCTCTGCGCGCTCGCGGCGTGCCCACGCAGCTCGTGCTCTACCCGGAGGCGTCGCACCTGTTCATCCTGGATGGCCGGCCTTCACACCGGCTGGACTACTCCCGCCGCATCGTCGACTGGGTCACCCGCCACACGACGGGGACGCGCCGCACCCCGGCCGCGTCCACCACCACGAAGGAGGCCACCATGGCACCGACCACCCTGGACGCCGAGCACTGGCAGCGACGACTGGCCGAGCTGTCGCGGCGCTACCGCGTCCCCGGCGCCGCCCTGGGCATCGCCGTCGGCGACCGCACCGTCGAGCTGGCGTACGGCCTCACCAACGTCGACACCGGCGTCGAGGCGACCACCGACACGCTGTTCCAGATCGGCTCGATCAGCAAGGTGTGGACCGCGACGGTGGTGCTGGCGCTGGCCGACGCCGGCAAGCTCGACCTCGACGAACCGGTCGTGAACTACCTGCCCGAGCTGGCTCTGGCCGACGACGGCGTGACCGCGCAGGTCACCATGCGGCACCTGCTCACCCACACCAGCGGCATCGACGGCGACTTCTTCCTCGACACCGGCCGCGGCGACGAATGCCTGGAGCGCTACGTCGCCGCGCTGGCCGGGCTGCCGCTGAATCATCCGCTGGGCGCCACGTGGTCGTACTGCAACTCCGGTTTCACCCTGGCCGGCCGGGTCATCGAGAAGCTCACCGGCCAGACCTGGGACGCCGCGATGCGCGACGTGCTGTTCACCCCGCTGGGTCTGACCCACACCGTGACCTTGCCCGACGACGCGCTGCTGTACCGCACCGCCGTCGGCCACGTGCACGAAGGCGACGAGGAGCCGCGGCGAGCCCCGGTCTGGGTGCTGCCGCGTTCGGCCGGGCCGGCCGGCCTCATCACGTCCACCGTCGGCGACGTGCTCGCCTTCGCCCGCCTGCACCTCGCCGGAGGCGTCGCCGCCGACGGCACCCGGATCCTGTCCGAGGCCACGGTGGCAGCGATGCAGTCCGAACAGGTCCGGCTGCCCGACCCGTACACGCTGGCCGACTCCTGGGGGCTGGGCTGGTTCCGGCTGGACTGGAACGGCACCCGGCTGATCGGGCACGACGGCAACACGATCGGGCAGTCGGCGTTCCTGCGGGTCCTGCCCGAGCAGAACCTGGCGGTCACTCTGCTGACCAACGGCGGGCACACCCGCGACCTGTACGAGACGCTGATCCGGGAGATCTTCCGCGAGGTCGCCGGCGTCGAGATGTCCGTGCCGCTCACCCCGGCCACGGACAGTGGCGCCGACGTCACCCGGCACGCCGGCATCTACGAGCGGACCGGGGTACGCATCGAGGTCTGGCAGGACGGCGACCGCGCCCGGCTGCGGATGACCAGCACCCAGGACGTCGCCGGCCTGGACCAGGAGCCGAAGGAGCTGGATCTGCTGCCGGTGCGCGACGACATCTACGTCGTCCGGCTGCCCGGCAACGAGACCTGGATGCCGGTGACGTTCTACACGCTCGCCGACGGCTCGCCCTACGTGCACCTGGGCGTGCGGGCCACTCCGAAGGTCGGCTGACGATGCCGGCAGCCGTTGATCTTGGACTAACCGCGGTATCTATCGGACATCCCGGGCACGATTACCGCAGGAAGTCCAAGATCGACGGGGGAGAGCGAGCGGGAGGGACTGGATGAACGCCGCCGAAGCGATGGCCGACGACCTCGGACGGCTGGTCCACTGCGAGTCGCCGTCGGCGGACCTCGTCGCGGTCGCCCGCAGCGCCGACGTCGTCGCGGAGCTGGGTGCCCGGCTCACCGGCGCGGAGCCGGAGCGGATCGTCGTCGACGGGTGCACCCACCTGCGCTGGCGGTTCGGCCGTCCCGGCGTGCTGCTGCTCGGCCACCACGACACCGTGTGGCCGGTGGGGTCGTTGGCCGAACACCCCTGGCGGGTGGTCGACGGGCGCGCGTACGGGCCGGGCTGCTTCGACATGAAGGCCGGGCTGGTACAGCTCTTCCACGCGCTGGCCTCGTGCGGAGCCCGGGGCTCGCTGGACGGGGCGACCGTGCTGGTCACCGGCGACGAGGAGCTCGGTGCCCCGACGTCGCGGCCACTGATCCTCGAGGAGGCTGCCCGGGCGCATGCCGCGTTCGTGCTGGAGGCCTCCGCCGACGGCGGCGCGCTCAAGACCGCGCGCAAGGGTGCCTCCTGGTACGAGCTGCGCGTGCACGGCCGGGCGGCGCACGCCGGTCTGGAGCCCTGGAACGGCGTCAACGCGGTGGTCGAGCTCGCCCACCAGGTGCTGGCCGTCGCCGCGCTGGACCGGGGTCCTGACGGCGCCACCGTCACACCGACGGTCGCCGGTGCCGGAACCACCGCGAACACCGTCCCGGCGACGGCGACGGCGCACATCGACGCCCGGGTGCCCACCGCCGCGGAGCAGCGCCGCGTCGACG
Source organism: Jiangella gansuensis DSM 44835 (assembly GCF_000515395.1). Lineage (NCBI taxonomy): Bacteria > Bacillati > Actinomycetota > Actinomycetes > Jiangellales > Jiangellaceae > Jiangella > Jiangella gansuensis. The sequence goes on from NZ_KI911782.1 coordinate 3,388,986, forward strand.
AGGCGCTGGACACGCTGACACCGGTGCTGGCCGGGGCCCGCGTCGAGGTGGCGCGCGGACCGCGGCATCCGCCGTTCGAGCCGGCCGCCTCGGCCGAGCTGTACGAGCTGGCCCGGTCGGTCGCGGCCGGGCTGGGCCTGCCGCCGTTGGCATCGGCGCACGTCGGTGGCGCGTCCGACGGGAACATCGTCGCCGGGGCCGGCACGCCGACGCTGGACGGGTTGGGCGCGGTCGGCGCGGGGGCGCACGCGCCGGGCGAGTATGTGGAGGTCGCCGAGATGCCGCGGCGGGCTGCCTTGCTGGCCGGCCTCGTCGCCGCGGTCGGACCGGGTGTCCCGTCCGTGGCGACGAAACCAGGCGCACTGGATCGGGCGGACCGACCATGACGGGCCAGCCGGAGCCGGGCAGCATCGAAGCCGTGGTACACGACGTGAGCAGGCCGCTGCCCAGTGAGTTCGCGACGCCGCACGATCCGGTGTCCGTGCTGGGGCAGCAGGCCGCCCGGGCCGCGGAGGAGGCGGCGCGACGATCCGGGGTCGAGGTCCGGGTGCTCGACACCCTGGCCGAGCTGGAGGGCGTCTACGCGTTGTTCGACCGGATCTGGCAGCCGGACGCGTCGAACCCGCCCGTCACCGTCGAGCATCTGCGTGCCATGACGCATGCGGGCAACTACGCCGCGGGCGCGTTCATCGGCGGCGAACTGGTCGGTGCCTGCGTCGGGTTCTTCGCCTCGCCGCCGGGGCAGGCGTTGCACTCGCACGTCGCCGGCGTATCCGGCGCGGTCCGCGGGCGGCACGTCGGGTTCGCGCTCAAGGCGCATCAGCGGGCCTGGGCGCTGGAGCGGGGGCTGCGCGAGATCACCTGGACGTTCGACCCGCTGATCCGCCGCAACGCGTACTTCAACCTGGCGAAGCTGCAGGCCCGGCCGCAGGACTACCTGGTGGACTTCTACGGCGACATGGACGACGCCATCAACGAGGGCCAGGGCAGCGACCGGCTGCTGATCCGGTGGCGGCTGGGCGATCCGTCGGTGGTGGCCGCGTGCTCGGCCGGCGGCGGCACCGCTCCGGACGAGCCGGCCGGAGCGCTCGACGCGCTGGCCGAATCGCCGTCGGGGCGGCCGGTGGCCGCGCCCCGGTCCGCCTGGGAGTCCGCACAGTCGTGCCTGGTACGCACCCCGGCCGACATCGAGGCCATGCGGCGCGCCGACCCGGTGGCGGCCCGGCAGTGGCGGCTGGCCGTGCGCGACGTGCTGGGCTCGCTGCTGTCGTCCGGCGCCCGGGTAGTGGGTTTCACCCGCTCCGGCGCCTACGTCGTGGAGAGGACAGACGCATGAAGATCACCGGATTCGAGCTGCGCCGGGTCGCGATGCCGCTGGTGGCACCGTTCCGGACGTCGTTCGGGGTCGAGACGGCCCGCGACGTGCTGCTCGTCCGGGCCGTCACCCCGGACGCCGACGGCTGGGGCGAGTGCGTGGCGATGCGTGAGCCGCTGTACTCGCCGGAGTACGCCGACGGGGCGGCCGACGTCATCACCCGGTTCCTCGCGCCCCGGCTGTTCGCCGCCGGTGAGGTGACACCGAACCTGGTGGCCGGGCTGCTGGAGCCGGTCCGCGGGCACCGGATGGCCAAGGCCGCGCTGGAGGCGGCCGTTCTGGACGCGTGGCTGCGGGCCCGGGGCGAGTCGTTCGGCGGATTCCTCGGGGCGGTACGCGACCGCGTGCCCGCCGGCGTCTCCGTCGGCATCATGGACACCGTCCCGCGGCTGCTCGACGCCGTCGCCGGCTACCTCGACCAGGGCTACCTGCGCATCAAGCTGAAGATCGAGCCCGGCTGGGACGTCGAGCCGGTGCGCGCCGTGCGCGAGCGGTTCGGCGACGAGCTGTTGCTGCAGGTCGACGCGAACGCCGCCTACACGCTGGCCGACGCGCGCGTGCTGGCGGCGCTCGACGAGTTCGACCTGCTGCTCATCGAGCAACCGCTGGCCGAGGACGACCTGCGCCAGCACGCCGCACTGGCCCAGCTGATCCGCACGCCGGTCTGTCTGGACGAATCCATCGAATCCGCGAAGGACGCCGCCGACGCCCTGATGCTCGGTGCCGCCCGGGTCATCAACATCAAGCCCGGCCGGGTCGGCGGATACCTGGAGGCCAAGCGCATCCACGACCTCGCCCAGGCCCACGGCGTCGCCGTCTGGTGCGGCGGCATGCTGGAATCCGGCATCGGCCGGGCCGCCAACGTCGCGCTGGCCGCCCTGCCCGGATTCACCCTGCCCGGCGACACGTCCGCGTCCGACCGCTACTTCGCCCAGGACCTCACCGAGCCGTTCGTGCTGGAGGACGGGCACGTGCGGGTCCCGGCCGGTCCAGGCCTCGGCGTCGACCCGATCCCGTCGGTGCTGGCGGAGCTGACGACGTCGACGACCTGGCTGCCCCAGTCCCGTTGATCATGGAGTAGATCATGATCAACCGCGGAAGGATCATGATCAGCTCCATGATCAACGGGCGGGGACCGCGCCGGCCTTCGTCCGCGCACACGAACGCGGGCTTGCTTCTCGTAGGATGCGACGAACCTGCGGCGACGACCGCCGTGCTTGGGTTCAGGAGTGTTGCGCATGACCCTACGAGCCAGGGCCACCCTGGGGCGCGTGCTCGACGATCTCGGGTCCACGCTGCTCGAGGTGGTCGCCGGCCGGGTCGATCCGAGCCGGTCGATCGGCGGCGTCGTCATCCACGATCCGCTCGACCCACCCGCCATGCCGGACAACGCGCTCGTGCTCGGGGTGGGGCTGGCCGGTCCCGGTGAGATCGCCGAGGTGGTGCGGGCGGTTGCCGCAGACGGCGCGGCCGGGCTGGTGTTGCGGCTTCCGGTCGACGTCGATGCCGAGGTCCGCAAGGCCGTGGCCGAGGAAGGGCTGGTGGTGTTCGGCCTGACGCGGGGCGCGTCGTGGGCGCAGGTGGCTGCGCTGCTGCGGTCGCTGCTCGCCGTCGACGATCTCGGCGGCGTCGACGACGAGACACTGGCCGGCGCCGGGGCGGGCGACCTGTTCGCGCTGGCCGCCGCCGTCTCCGCGCTCCTCGACGCGCCGCTGACCATCGAGGACCTGAACTCCCGGGTGCTGGCGTTCTCCGCCGACCAGGGACGCGCCGACGAATCGCGCAAGGAGACCGTGCTGGGGCGCCAGGTGCCGGAGCGCTACACGCGCGAACTGGAGCGACGCGGCGTCTTCCGGGCCCTCTACGCCTCCGACCGGCCGGTGTACATCGACGGCATCGAGGGCACTCAACTGCCGCGGGTGGCGATCCGGGTCCGCGCCGGCGACGAGATCCTCGGTTCCATGTGGGCGGCGGTCCGTGAACCGCTGTCGGCCGAACGTGAGCAGGCGTTCGTCGACGCCGCCAAGCTGGTGGCCCTGCATCTGCTGCGTCAGCGCGCCGGCGCCGACGTCGAGCGCCGACTGCGCGCCGAACTGGTGGCGACGCTGCTGGAGGGCGGGCCGGCCGCGCCCGAGGCCGCCACCCGCCTGGGGCTGGCCGCCGGCCCGGCCTGCGTGCTGGCGCTGGGCGTGCCCGGCGCGTCCGGTGACCCGGGTGACGCCGGCGGCGCCGGGCCCGACGCCGTCACCGACGCCGGCCTCGAGGCCGACCTGCAGCGGGTGAGCGGAGCGTTCGCGCTGCACCTGGCCGCCGTGCACCCCCGCTCGGCGGTGGCGCTGGTCGGCGGGGTCGTGTACGGCGTGGTGCCGCTGTCCGGCGACGACGCCGACGCGAACCTGCGGGCGGTCGCCGTCGCCGAGGAGTTCCTGAACCGGATCGGCCGCCGCAGCCGGGTCCTCGTCGGGATCGGCGACGTGGCGGCCGGTGCCGCCGGGCTGTCGCGGTCGCGCGCCGATGCCGACCGCGCCCTGCGGGTGCTGCGCACGCAGCGCCGCGGTACCGCCGGGCCGCGGGTGGCGCGGCTCGCGGACGTGCAGATCGCGTCGTTCCTGCTGGAACTCGGGGGCGCGATGGCGACCGAACGGCGGGTCCCGTCCGGGGCCGTGGCCCGGCTGGCCGAGTACGACGGCAGGCACCGCTCGGCCATGGTCGACACGCTGGCGGCCTGGCTGGACGCGTTCGGTGACGTGACGGCGGCCGCGGCGGCCATGCACGTGCACACGAACACCTTCCGGTACCGGCTGCGGCGGCTCGGCCAGATCGCCGGCCTGGACCTCGACGACCCGGAGGCGCGGTTCGCGGCGATGCTCGAACTGCGGCTGCGTGCCATGGTCGAACCGGGTTCCCGGGCATCGTAAGGTCTGCCTCATGCCTTCGCCCCGGCCCCGCGACCTGAGTCCGGCGCAGCTCGGCTTCGTGCGGCAGAGACCGGTGGCATGGCTCAACCCCGGGCTGTTGGCCGGCACCGCCGTGCGGGTCATGCTCGCGCACCTGTTCGGCGGCTACCTCGACAAACGCGAGCTCCAGGCGGCGCTGCCGGATCGCGAGTTCGATCACTCCGCCGGCGACGAGCTGTGGTTCGACTACACCGCCGACGTCGGCGACGGCTTCGACGCCACGTACACCGTCGCCTACCTGCTGGCGCAGCGCCGCCTCGCCGTCGAACCGGCGGACAAGGGCACGGGCGACGACGACGGCGGCGGGAGCGACGACGGCGGGAGCGACGACGGCGACGGCCCGCTGGAGCTGCCCCGCGGCGAGATCCTGATCCTCGGCGGTGACCAGGTGTACCCGACGGCGTCCAGCCCGGCCTACAAGAGCCGCTGGAAGGGTCCGTACCGCGCCGCGCTCCCGGAGCCTGCCGACGACGGCCCCACCCTCTACGCGCTGCCCGGCAACCACGACTGGTACGACGGCCTGACGGCGTTCCTGCGGCTGTTCGCCCAGCGCGAGCCCGTCGGCGGCTGGCGGACGGAGCAGGCGCGCAGCTACTTCGCGCTGGCGCTGCCGCACGGGTGGTGGCTGCTGGCCGTCGACATCCAGCTGTCGGCGTACATCGACGAGCCGCAGCTGGACTATTTCCGCAAGGTGGCGCAGTCGCTGGGCCCGCAGAACCGCGTCATCCTCATGCCGGCCCAGCCCACGTGGGTGAAGACGCACGAGTCGCCGGACGCCTACGACAGCCTCGACTACTTCATCCGGACCGTCGTCGAGCCCACCGGCGCGCGCATCCCGCTGCTGCTCGCCGGCGACCTGCACCACTACGCGCGGTACGCGGGCGAGGGTCCGGGCGGCCGCCGCCGGCAGCTGGTCACCTGCGGCGGAGGCGGCGCGTACCTCGTCGGGACCGACCACCTGCCGGGCCGCACCACGGTGCCGCCGCAGCAGACCATCACCCGCGGCCGCAGTACGCCGCGCAGCTACGAGCTGGCTGCCGCCTACCCGGCCCGGCGGGCGTCACGGCGGATCGGGTGGGGCATCTTCGCCCGGCTGCCGCGCATCAACCCCGGCTTCGCCGGCCTTGTCGGCCTCATGCAGACGCTGCTGATGCTCGCTTTCGTGACGTCGCCGGGCCGCTGGATCACCCCGGCGACGGTGGCCGGCGTCGCCGCCGTCTTCGCCGGGACACTGCTGTTCGCGATGGTGCTGGGCACCCGCAGCCGGCGGCACTGGATCGCCGGCGTCGCGCACGCCCTCCCGCACGTCGGGCTGGGCCTCGCCGGGGCGGCGGCGTGGTCCGCGCTGCCCCTGGACGACCTGCCCAACCCGTGGAGCACGCTGCTGGCCTTCGTCGTGTACCTGCCGGTCATCGGCGTGGTCGACGCCTGGCTGGTGGGCGCCTACCTGCTGATCGCCCGGTACGCCGACGTCAACGTGAACGAGCTGTACGCGGGGCTGGGCATCGACGACCACAAGAGCTTCCTGCGCCTGCACATCGACCGCGACGGCGCGCTCACCCTCTACCCGGTCACCGTCGAGACGGTGGCACGGAGCTGGCGCGCGGACCCGTCGGGACCACCCGATGCCCCATGGATCGTGCCCGACCAGCCGGTCCCCACCCGGCTGGCCGAGCCACCCGTCGTCGTCGACGGACCGCGGGTCGCCGCTGGGTAGGCTGAACAGAGACGAGCAGGGGGAGATGGGCCTATGAGGTTCCTTCACGACCAGGTACCCGAGCAGGACCTCACCTACAGCGACGTTTTCCTGGTGCCCAACCGGTCGCGGGTCGGGTCCCGGCTCGACGTCGACCTCGCCACCGACGACGGCAGCGGCACCACCATCCCGCTGGTCGCGGCCAACATGACAGCCGTGTCCGGCCGTCGGATGGCCGAGACGCTCGCCCGCTGCGGCGGCCTGGCGGTCATCCCGCAGGACATTCCCGCCGACGTCGTCGGCGACGTCATCGCCTGGGTCAAGCGTCGGCACGTCGTCTACGACACCCCGCTCACCATGCCGCCGTCGGGCACCGTCGGCGAGGCCTTCAACCTGCTGCCCAAGCGCGGCCACGGCGCCGTCATCGTCGTCGACGACGGCCGCGCGGTCGGCGTCGTCACCGAGGCGGACTGCCAGGACGTCGACCGCTTCACCCAACTGCGCTCCGTCATGTCCACCGAGCTGCTGACCGTTCCCGCCGGCATCGCCGCGGAGGACGCGTTCAACCAGCTGCACGACGGACGACACCGGCTGGCCCCGGTGGTCGACGGCGACGGGCGCATCGTCGGCATCCTGACCCGGGAGCGGGCGTTGCGGGCCACGCTCTACCAGCCGGCGCTCGACGGCGACGGCCGGCTGCGCGTCGGGGCCGCGGTCGGCATCAACGGCGACGTCGAGGGGAAGGCCAAGGCGCTGCTCGCGGCCGGCACCGACGTGCTCGTCGTCGACACCGCGCACGGGCACCAGGAACGCATGCTGGACGTGCTGCGCCGGATCCGCTCCCTGGACCCGCAGGTGCCGGTGGTGGCCGGCAACGTCGTCACCGCCGAGGGCGTCAGCGACCTCGTCGACGCGGGCGCCGACATCGTCAAGGTCGGCGTCGGGCCGGGCGCCATGTGCACCACCCGGATGATGACCGGCGTCGGCCGGCCGCAGTTCTCCTCCGTCCTCGAATGCGCCGCCCGAGCGCGTGAACTGGGCGTGCACGTGTGGGCCGACGGCGGCGTCCGGCACCCCCGCGACGTCGCGTTGGCGCTGGCGGCCGGCGCCGACAACGTCATGATCGGCTCCTGGTTCGCCGGCACCTACGAGTCGCCCGGCGACGTCCAGCGCGACGGCGAGGGCCAGCTGTACAAGGAGAGCTTCGGCATGGCGTCCGCGCGGGCGGTGAAGTTGCGCACGGCCGAGGACACCCCGTTCGAGCGCGCCCGCAAGGGCATGTTCGAAGAGGGCGTGTCGACCGCGCGCATGTACCTGTCGGCGTCCCGGCCCAGCGTGGAGGACCTGGTGGACACCATCGTGGCGGGCGTGCGCAGCGCGTTCACCTACGTCGGCGCGGCCACGCTCGCCGAGTTCCGCGGGCGGGCCGTGGTCGGGATGCAGAGCGCTTCCGGCTACACCGAGGGCATGCCCGTGGACGTGAGCTGGTGACGGGCGCGCACGCGGTCCGGTACAGCCGGTACGGCGGTCCCGAGGTGCTGAGCCTCGACGACGTGCCGCTGCCCTCGCCCGGGCCCGGCCAGGTGCGGGCCGCCGTCCGGGCCGCCGGCGTCAACCCGTACGACTGGAAGTCCCGCCGCGGCCTGTTCGCCGACGACACCGCGGGTGCGCCGGTCCGGCCGGTCCGGGTGGGCCTGGAGTTCGCCGGCACCGTCGACGACGTCGGTCCGGACGTCACCGGATGGTCGGCCGGCGACGCCGTGTTCGGAATGGCCGCGGGTTCGGCGGCCACGCACGTCGTGGCAGCGGCGTCCGGCCTGGTGGCGAAGCCGGACTGGTTGACCTTCCCGCAGGCCGCGGCGCTGCCGATCGCGTGCGAGACGGCGTACCGGGCGATCCGGCTGCTGGACGTGCACGCCGGTCAGACCGTGCTCGTGCACGCTGCCGCCGGCGCCGTCGGCACGGTCGCCGCGCAGCTGGCAGTGGCCCGCGGCGCGCTCGTCGTCGGCACCGCCAGCGCGGCCAACCACGAGCACCTCCGCGCACTCGGGGTGGAGCCGGTGCTCTACGGTGACGGGCTGGCCGAGCGGGTCCTCGCCGTGTCACCCGACGGCGGGGTCGACGCCGTCCTCGACGCATCCGGCCGCGGGGTCCTGCCGGTCTCGATCGAGCTGGCCGGTGGTCCGGAGCGGGTCGTCACCATCGCCGACGGCACCGCCGACCAGTACGGAGTGCGCGCGACGTGGAGCGCCGACCTGCCGCTGCCCGAGGTCTTCGACGTGCTCCTGCCGCTGGTGGAGCGCGGCGCGGTGCGCATGCCCATCGCCGCGGCCTTCCCGCTCGAACGAGCCGGCGACGCCCAGCGCCTCAGCGAGGACGGGCACCTGCGCGGCAAGATCGTCCTCGAGGTCACCGATTAGCGGCGGCGCTTCCTGGCCCTGTGTCACGTCCTGGTCCTCCGTAACGCGGGAGGCCGGAAAGCGGGCCGGAAGCGTTACTGGGGGCCACGACGTGACGTAGAGCCAGGAAGCTGTGCCGGCGCGGGACACGTCACGCTTCGGAGAGCTTCGCCAGCAGCTCGCTGGCCGGCACCGACCCTGGCTGCAGTTGCTCCCGTGCCGCGACCACCGCCAGCTGGCGAACCAGCTCGTTGGCCGGGGCCGGCACGCCGTGCAGCCGGCCGAGGAGCACGATCTCGCCGTTGAGGTGGTCGGACTCGATGGTGCCGGTGCCGCGCAGGAGGCTCTGCACCGACGATCCGCCGCCGGGTGCGCGGCCCTCGAAGGGCGGGAACCGGAGGATCCCGGCGCGCCGGGCGAGGTCCTCCTCCTCGCTGACGACGTCGCTCCCGGCCGCGGCCAGCACGGCCTCGCCCTCGGAGCGCACGAGGTCGAGGACGGGCTGCGTCCCGTCGCCGGGGCCGCACAGGGCTCCGACGGCGTTGCCGAGGTTCATGATCAGCTTGCGGTACTTCCAGCGCATGATGTCCGCGCGCGGCTCGGACACGAAGCCGGCCTTGGCGAACGCCGTCGAGATCTCGCGGGCGGTGTCGTCGACGCTGCCGGGATAGCGGCCGAGGTCAAGGATCCCCGGCACCGGGGCCGCGTGCGCCTGCACCACGCCCGGGCTGACGTGCGCCGCCGGGCACATGACGCAGACGGCGTAGACGTTCTCGAACAACCGCAGCGCCATCCGCTCGTTGGCGACGCCGTTCTGGACGCAGACCACCGGCGTGCCCGGGCCCGCGACCGTCCGCAGCTCGGCGAGAGCGGCGGCGGTGTCCTGGCTCTTCATGGCGAGGACGACGACGTCGCCGGGGCCGACGCCCGCCTCAGCGGGTGACCCGGCCGCCGGCACCGGCACGGTCCACGCACCCTCGGCCGACTCCACCCGCAGGCCGTGTTCGCGCAGGGCAGTCAGGTGCTCACCGCGGGCGATCAGGCGTACGTCGGCGTCGGTATCGAACAGCCGTGCGCCCAGCAGACCGCCGATCGCGCCGGCTCCATAGATCACGAAGGCCATGACCGTACGGTATCCACCGGCTTCGGGCAGTAGAATTCCGCGGCGTGACCGAGACGACTCGCCCCGACCCCGCCCTGCCGCCCGTCTTCGACCCGGCGCAGGTAGAGGCGCCGCTCTACGAGCGGTGGGTCGAGCGGGGGTACTTCGAGGCCGACGAGAAGAGCGACAAGCCTCCGTACTGCATCGTCATCCCGCCGCCGAACGTCACCGGTTCGCTGCACCTGGGCCACGCGTTCGAGCACACCCTCATCGACGCGCTGGTCCGGCGGCGTCGCATGCAGGGCTACGAGGCGCTGTGGATGCCGGGCATGGACCACGCCGGCATCGCCACCCAGAACGTCGTCGAGCGCGAACTGGCCAAGGACGGCGTCTCACGCCACGACCTGGGGCGCGAGGAGTTCATCCAGAAGGTCTGGGAGTGGAAGGCCGAGTCCGGGGGCAAGATCCTCGCGCAGATGCGCCGGCTCGGCGACGGCGTCGCCTGGAGCCGCGAGCGCTTCACCATGGACGACGGCCTGTCCCGTGCCGTGCAGACCATCTTCAAGATGCTCTACGACGACGGCCTCATCTACCGGGCCGAGCGCATCATCAACTGGTGCGTGCGCTGCCACACCGCGCTGTCGGACATCGAGGTCGAGCACAGCGACGACGACGGCGAGCTGATCTCCATCCGGTACAGCGACGACGTGGTCGTGGCCACCACCCGCGCGGAGACGATGCTCGGCGACACCGCGGTGGCGGTCCACCCCGATGACGAGCGCTACAAGCACCTCATCGGCACCGAGGTCGAGCTGCCGCTGACCGGCCGGCGCATCCCGATCGTCGGCGACGAGCACGTCGACCCGTCGTTCGGCACCGGCATGGTCAAGGTGACCCCCGCCCACGACCCCAACGACTTCGAGATCGGCCGCCGGCACGACCTCCCGATGCTCACGATCATGGACGAGCAGGGCGTCATCACCGCCCACGGCCCGTTCCAGGGTCTCGACCGGTTCGAAGCCCGCCCGGCGGTCGTGGCCGCGCTGCGGGCCGAGGGACGCATCGTCTCGGAGAAGCGGCCCTACGTGCACGCCGTCGGCCACTGCTCGCGGTGCAAGACCGTCATCGAGCCGCGGCTGTCGCTGCAGTGGTGGGTGAAGGTCGGGCCGCTGGCGCAGGCCGCCGGCGACGCCGTCCGCGACGGCCGGGTGGCCATCCACCCGACGTCGATGGAGCCGCGCTGGTTCGGCTGGGTCGACGACATGCACGACTGGTGCATCTCGCGGCAGCTGTGGTGGGGCCACCGCATCCCGGTGTGGTACGGGCCCGACGGCGAGGTCGTGTGCGTCGGACCCGACGACGCCGTGCCCACCGGCGAGGGCTGGCGGCAGGACGAGGACGTGCTGGACACGTGGTTCTCGTCGGCGCTGTGGCCGTTCTCGACCCTGGGCTGGCCGGACGAGACCCCGGCGCTGGAGAAGTTCTACCCGAACCAGGTGCTGGTCACCGGTTACGACATCCTGTTCTTCTGGGTGGCCCGGATGATGATGTTCGGGCTGTACGCGCACGGGTCGGCCGAGCCGTCGAAGGCCGTCCCCTTTCACACCATCGTGCTGCACGGCATGGTCCGCGACGAGCGCGGCAAAAAGATGTCCAAGTCGTTCGGCAACGCCGTCGACCCGCTGGACTGGATGGACGCCTACGGCTCCGATGCGCTGCGCTTCACGCTGGCCCGCGGCGCCAACCCGGGCACGGACGTCCCGATCGGCGAGGACTGGGTGCAGGCTTCGCGCAACTTCTGCAACAAGCTGTGGAACGCCACCCGGTTCGCGCTCATCAGCGGTGCCCGCGTGGGCGAGCTGCCGCCGTCGCAGGAACTGACGGCGCCGGACCGGTGGATCCTGTCGCGGCTGAACGCCGTCCTCGCCGAGGTCGACGACCACTACGAGGACTACCAGTTCGCGAAGGCGACCGACGCGCTCTACCACTTCGCCTGGGACGAGTTCTGCGACTGGTACCTCGAGCTGGCCAAGACGCAGCTGGCCGCCGGTGACGACGCCGCCGACCGCACCCGGCTGGTGCTCGGCCACGTGCTGGACACTCTGCTCCGGGTGCTGCACCCGGTCACGCCGTTCGTCACCGAGACGCTGTGGACCACGCTGACCGGCCAGGAGACCCTGGTGACGGCGGCCTGGCCGGCGTCCGACCCGGCCCGGCGCGACCCCGCGGCCGAGGCGACGGTCGCCGAACTGCAGCGGCTGGTCACCGAGGTCCGCCGGTTCCGCAGCGACCAGGGCCTCAAACCCGGGCAGCGGGTCCCGGCCCGGCTGGTCGCCCCGGCCGACGCCTCGGTGCTCACCGATCACGAGGCCGCGTTCCGCTCGCTCACCCGGCTGGAGGCGGCCCAGGACGGGTTCACCGCGACCGCCCGAGTGGTGGTCGGGTCCATCACCGTCGAGGTCGACCTCTCCGGCGCCGTCGACGTCGAGGCGGAGCGCCGCCGGCTCACCAAGGACCTCGCGAACGAGCGGAAGGCGCTGGAGCAGGCCACCCGCAAGCTCGACAACGAGCAGTTCCTGGCCAAGGCGCCGGAGGCCGAGGTGGACAAGGTCCGCGCCCGCCGCACCACCGCCGAGGCCGAGATCGCCCGCCTCGAGGCCCAGCTCGCGGGTCTCCCGCAGGTCTGAGGGACGCCCAGCTCCCGCCCTCCCGTTGATCTTGGAGAAACCGCGGAATCTATCGGACATTTCGGTCCACGTTTCCGCAGTTACTCCAAGATCAACGGGAGCGGGAGGGGCGGAGCGCGCCGGAGACGAGTGCGTGGGGGAGAATGGCGGGCCTGAGGTACCCGGAGGAGTCAGGTGAGTCGTGAACGGTGACGTGCTGCGCGAGATCGAGGACGAGCTCGTCGCCCGGCGGCCGGAGGCGAACGTCGAGCCATCGCTGGAGCGCATCCGCGACCTGGTGGACCTCCTGGGCAACCCGCAGCGGACGTACCCCGTCGTCCACATCGGCGGCACGAACGGCAAGACGTCCACCGCCCGCATGGTCGACACCCTCCTGCGCGAGCTGAACCTGCGCACCGGGCGTTACACCAGCCCGCACCTGCGCTCGGTCACCGAGCGGATCGTCGTCGACGGCGAGCCGATCACCGCCGAGCGGTTCGCCGCCGTCTACCACGAGATCGAGCCGTATCTCGACCTCGTCGACGCCCGGCACGAGGTCCGGCTGGGATACTTCGAGGTGCTGACGGCGCTGGCCTACGCGGCGTTCGCCGACACCCCGGTGGAGGCGGGTGTCGTCGAGGTGGGCATGGGCGGCGCCTGGGACGCCACGAATGTCGCCGACGGACGGGTCTCGGTGGTCACCCCCGTCTCGGTCGACCACGTCGAGTACCTGGGCGACACCGTCGAGCTGATCGCGCAGGAGAAGGCCGGCATCATCAAGCCCGGCGGCTACGCCATCCTCGGGCCGCAGCAGCCGGTCGCCGCGGAAGTGTTGTTGTCGCGGGTGGCGGAGGTCGGCGCGTCGGTGGCGCGGCAGGGCGTGGAGTTCGGCGTGCGCAGCCGCGAGATGGCCGTCGGCGGGCAGCTCATCGGCCTGCAGGGGCTGACCGGCCCGTACGACGAAATCTTCCTGCCACTGCACGGCGAGTACCAGGCGCACAACGCGGCCGCGGCGCTGGCCGCGGTGGAGGCGTTCGTCGGCGGCGGCCGCGAGGCGCTCGACGCCGACCTGGTCCGGGCGGCGTTCGCGCGGGTCACGTCGCCGGGACGGCTCGAGGTGCTGCGCCGTGGCCCGGTGGTCATCGCCGACGCCGCGCACAACCCGGCCGGGGCGCAAGCGCTGGCGGAGGCACTGTCCGAGGAGTTCGCGACGACGGCGCTGGTCGCGGTCGTCGGGGTGCTGAGCGACAAGGACGCCGAGGGTATCTTGGCGGCGCTGGAGCCGGTGGTCGACGCGGTGGTGGTGACGGAGAACTCCTCGCCGCGCCGGCTACCCGTCGAGGACCTCGCGAACGTCGCCATCGACGTGTTCGGGCAGGACCGCGTGTACCAGGCGGTGCCGCTGCCCGAGGCGATCGACACCGGCCTGCGGCTGGCGGAGCGGGAGGGGTCGCTCGGCGGCTACGGCGTCGTCGTCACCGGCTCGGTGGTCACCGCGGGGGACGCCGGGGTCGCGTTCGCCAGGAGTGAGCCGTGAACCGCATCGCCGCGACCATCCTGTCCGTCGAGGCGTTCGTCGTCATCCTCGCGGTCCCGGTGGCCATCAACATCTCCGACGTGAGCACCGGCACGGCCTGGCTGGCCGGCATCGGGGTCGCGCTGCTGTGCATCGCGGGCGCCGGGATGGTGCGCCGCGGCCGGCCCGGCTACGTCGTCGGGTCGGCGGCCCAGGTGGCGGCGCTGGCCACCGGCATCGTCGTGCCCGCGATGCTCGTTCTCGGCGGCATCTTCGCGCTGATGTGGTTCGTGCTGCTGCGCATCGGCCCGGAGGTCGAGCGGGCCAAGGCCGAGCGTGAGGCCGCCGCGGGCGACTCCGGCGACGCCTGAGGCCGCCGCCTGCGCAGCCCGCCGCCACACCAGGCGTTCTCCCGCTTCACCGGGTGAGCATTCGTGGTGAAGCGGGAGCACCCATGGTGGACGTGATCATTTGGGGTCGGGGGCAGGTGACCCGGCGGGCCTGAAGGGGTCAGAGGCCGGGGAACCAGAGGTCGAGCTCGCGCTTGGCGGCTTCGGGGGAGTCCGAGGCGTGCACGAGGTTCTCCGAGTTCGACAGCGACAGGTCGCCGCGGATGGTGCCCGGTGCGGCCTTGCGCCCGTCGGTGGCGCCGTTCATGGCCCGGACGACGTCGATGGCCTGGTCGCCCTGGAGCACCAGAGCCACCAGCGGGCCCCCGGTGACGAACTCGCGCAGTGCCGGGTAGAACGGCTTCTCGACGTGCTCGGCGTAGTGAGCGTCGGACAGGGTGGGGTCGATGGTGCGCTGGTCCATCGCCACGATGGTCAGGCCTTTGCGTTCGTAGCGGGCCAGAATCTGCCCGATCAGGCCGCGGCGAACGGCGTCGGGCTTGATCAGGACGAGCGTGCGCTCGGACACGGGGTCTCCTGTGTGTTCGAGTGGTCAGACAGTGAATGCTGACAGTATCCGCCGTGGCCGGGCAGGTCACCTTCGGTGGGTCTGTCGCAAGGCTGGCGGTGGGGCCGCGTGACAGCGTGTCACCGTGGCTGACGGATGAAAGCGACGTGAAAGCGGCGTGCCGTACAGTCCAGGAGAGAGTCCGGCCAGTCCGTACTCCGGACCGCCGGTCCGGAGTGTGGTCGCACGATGGCCGGCACCTGTGGTTCGGTCAACAGTGAGGTGGAGGACAGAGCGAGGCATGACCTCGGTCGTGAATCCAAGGTAAGGTTCCCCCGAACGTCCAGGGGGCAGCGGGGTTGGCTCGACACCCGACGCGTCCGGCGGGTCCGCGCCGGGTGCGGTGTTCGCGTGCCCCCCAGCTGTGCCCGGTCGCCCCGAGCCACTCGGGCCGGCCACGCGACGTCGCCGGGGAACGTGACGAGGCGGGAGCGGTAGAGGCAAGCTCATGGCGGGGACAACGCAGACCACAGACGCGGCGGGCGAGCGGCAGCGCGCCCGCGAGCAGCGCGGCATCCGCAGCAGCCAGCGCGCCAAGGCCGACACCGGCCGGCTGCCGTCGCCGCCCCGGCAGCGCCGCCCGGCGCTGGCCGCGCTGGCGGTGCTGCTCATCGCCGGTGGCGCCGCGGTCGCGGCCCTGCTGGCCATGCGCGTCGACGAGCGGACCCCGGTGTTGATGCTGCGCGGCGACGTCGCGGCCGGCCAGCAGATCACCGAACAGCACCTGGAGACCACCCAGGTCGCGTCCGAGCTGGACACCCTCATTCCCGAGTCGCAGCTGGACCAGGTGGTCGGCCAGTACGCGCGGGTCTCGCTGCGCTCAGGGCAGCTCATCGACACCACCATGCTGGGGCCCTCCGGGCTGCTGACCGACGGCACCGCCGCCGTCGGCGCGTCCCTGGCGCCTGGGTTCCTGCCGGCCGGCGGGCTGCAAGAGGGCGACGTCGTCGACCTCGTCTCCATCGCCACCGGCTCCGGCGAGGTCATCGTCGAAGACGCCCGGGTGAGCTCCGCGGTGAGTTCCGACGGTTCGTCGGCCACCAGCGGCGCCACCGGTGTGGTCGCCACGCTCATCGTCGACCGGGAGGACGAGGCGGAGGTCGCCGCCGTCGCGGCGCAGAACCAGCTGGTCGTCACGCTGGTCGAGCGCGGTGCGCCGGTCGGCGCGGAGGAGGAGTGACCCGGTGCTGATCGCGTTCGCGTCCGCCAAGGGCTCTCCGGGCGTGACGACGACGGTGAACGCCCTCGGCGCCATCTGGCCGGCGGACGTCATCGTCGCCGATTTCGACCCTGCCGGCGGCGATCTCGCGCTGCGGCACCGCAACGTCGAGGGTGAGCCGCTGGACCCCGAGCGCGGCCTGTTGTCGCTGGCCGCCGCGGCCCGCCGGGGCGTCACCGAGGCCGCCATGGCCGAGCACCTGCAGACCGCGGACGGCGGCCTGGACCTCCTGGCCGGGGTGGTCCGCCCGGAGCAGCTCACCGGCATCGGCTCGGTGTGGCCGTCGTTGAGCACCATGCTGCACGGGCTGTCCGCCGATGTCCTGGTCGACTGCGGCCGCATCGTGCCGGGCACCCCGCTGCTGCCCATCCTGACCGGCGCCGACGCCGTGGTGTTCGCCGTCCGGCCGGGGGTGGAGTACTACGCGCACCTGCGTGAGCGGCTGCGGTGGCTGGCCGAGCCGCTGCAGATCGGCAAGGCCGGCAGCACCCCGGTCGGCATCGTGCTCATCACCGACAGCTCCGACAGCTCCTCGGCCCGCGACCTCGACCGGCTGCTCCAGCACGACGGCCAGCAGGTCACCGTGCTGGGCCGCATCGCCGACGACCCCAAGGCGGCCGGTGCCCTGGCCGGGCGCTGGAACCGCCGCATCGACCGTTCACTGTTGATCCGGTCGGCACGCGAGATGAGCGAATCGGTCCGCGGACTGGCCATGGCCAGGGCGCGGATCTCGGCAGGGAGCTGACGCACCATGGATCAGAACCTCGTCCGTACCCTGCGCGAAGAGGTCGCCGACACTCTCGCGCGGCAGCGGCGCGACGACGCCGCCAACGGCATCCCGCCCATGTCGGCGGAGGACGAGCGGCAGTTCGCCCGGGCCGTCATCGGCCGCGTCCTCGACGCGCACGCCCGCACCGAGATCGCGGCCGGGCGCACGCCGCCGTCGGCGGAGGAAGAGGAGGAGATCTCCTCCGGCATCCACGCCGCGCTGTTCGGTGTCGGCCGGCTGCAGCCGCTGCTGGACGACCTCGACGTCGAGAACATCGACATCAACGGCTGCGACCAGGTGTTCATCCAATACGCCGACGGCCGCGAGGTGGTCGGTGCGCCGGTCGCCGAGAGCGACGACGAGCTCGTCGAGCTGGTCCAGATCCTCGGCGCCTACTCCGGCCTCACCAGCCGGCCGTTCGACTCCGCCAACCCGCAGCTGGACCTGCGGCTGCCCGACGGCAGCCGGCTCTCGGCGGTCATGGGGGTGTGCGCCCGGCCGTCCATCTCCATCCGCCGTGCCCGGTTGTCCCGGGTGCACCTGGACGACCTGGTGACCTACGGCTCGGTCACCGAGGAGCTCGCGGCGTTCCTGTCCGCTGCCGTCGCTGCCCGCAAGAACATCATGATCGCCGGGGCCACCAACGCCGGCAAGACCACGATGCTGCGTGCGCTGGCCAACGAGATCCCGCCGGCCGAGCGGCTCATCACCGTCGAGCGGGCGCTGGAGCTCGGCCTCGGCGAGTTCGCCGACCTGCACCCGAACGTCGTCGCGTTCGAGGAGCGGCTGCCCAACTCCGAGGGGCAGGGCGCCATCACCATGGCCGAGCTGGTCCGCCGCAGCCTGCGTATGAACCCCAGCCGGGTCATCGTCGGCGAGGTGCTGGGCGACGAGATCGTCACCATGCTCAACGCGATGAGCCAGGGCAACGACGGCTCGCTGTCCACCATTCACGCCAACAGCTCCATCGAGGTGTTCAACCGCATCTCGACCTACGCCATCCAGTCGGTCGAGCGGCTGCCGGTCGACGCCACCATGATGCTCATCGCGGGCGCCATCGACTTCGTCGTCTTCGTCGAGAAGCGCAACGAGTTCTCCGAGGGCGGCCGGCTGCGCCGGTTCGTGTCCAGCATCCGCGAGATCAACGGTGTCGACGGCCGGGTCCTGTCCAGCGAGATCTTCGCCGCCGGCCCGGACGGCGTCGCGGTCCCGGCCGCACCGATCGCCTGCATCGACGACCTCATCGCGGTCGGCTACGACGCGCACGCGAGCCAGGTGATCGCGTGAGCCTCACCATCCTGCTGATCACGTTGATCGGCGCCGCCATCGGGGCGGCGGTGCTCCTGCTGATCATCGCGATCCGGGGGAGTGAGCCGAAGCCGCCCAGGCCGAACGCCTCTCGTCGTTCCCTGGTGGAGAAGCTCGGCCGGCAGACGGTGTTCGGCATCGGCGCCGGAATCGCCACCCTGGCCCTGACCCGGTGGCCGGTCGCGGCCGTCGGCGGCGGGCTGCTGGTGGCGTTCTGGCCGGCGCTGTTCGGCGGAGCCCGCGAGGAGCGTACGGCCATCGCCCGGCTGGAGGGCCTGGCGGCCTGGACGGAGTCGTTGCGCGACACCATCGCCGGTGCGGTCGGCCTCGAGCAGGCCATCCCGGCCACCGTGTACGCCGCGTCGCCGGCCATCCAGCCGCAGCTTCGGCTGCTGGCCGACCGGCTGCGCATCCGGATGCCGATGCCCGAGGCGCTGCAGCGTTTCGCCGACGACCTCGACGACGCCAGCGCCGACCTCGTGGTGTCGGCGCTCATCCTCAACGCGCGGCTGCGCGGGCCGGGCCTGCGTCAGGTACTCGGTTCGCTGGCCGACTCCGCCCGCGCCGAACTCGACATGCGGCAGCGGGTCATGGCCGGGCGGGCGAGCACCCGCCGCTCGGTGCAGATCGTCGTCGGCGTCAGCCTGTTCTTCATGATCGGCTTGTCGCTGCTCAACCGCGACTTCGTCGCGCCGTACTCCACCCCGGTCGGCCAGATCGTGCTCGGCGTCGTCATCGCGATCTTCGCCGCCGGCTTCCTCTGGATGCGCCGGCTGGCGAAGTTCGAGATGCCGGCCCGGTTCCTCGTCACCGCCTCCGAGCCCGGCGAGGTGCGGTCATGACGATGATCCTGCTGGCCGGTGCGGTGGTCGGCGTCGGCGTCCTGCTGCTGGGTGTCATGCTCTCCACGCAGCGGGTCAACCCGGCGGCGGCCCTGGCGCGGCTCGACGCGGAGCGTTCGCGCGCGCGCCGCGAGCAACTGGTGAACAGCTCGGCGGGCGTCTCGACGCTGGCCGGTGAGTCGGCGTCGATGCGCAGGCTCGGCGGCCAGCTGCGCGGCTCGCTGGAAGGCATCGGGCTCGACCTCGGCTCTATCCGCCGCGACCTGTCGCTGCTGGGCCGCACCCTGGAAGGGCACCTGGCCACCACCGTGCTCTGCGCGCTGGGCGGGTTCCTGATGCCGGTCGTCCTCGCGGCCATCCTGTCGTTCGCCGACGTGGGTTTCAGCCTGCCGGCCTCGGCGGTGCTAGGGCTCTTCCTGGCGCTGATCTTCGGGCTGATCCCGACCCTGACCGCGCGCTCCAGCGCCGCCGACCGGCGCCGCGACTTCCGGCACGTCGTCGGTTCGTTCCTCGACCTGGTGGCCATGAACCTCTCCGGTGGCCGGGGCGTGCCGGAGGCGCTGCAGGCGGCGTCGTCGCTCAGTGACGGCTGGGCGATGGTCCGCATCCGCGACACCCTGCTCACCGCGCGGCTGCACGGCGTCACACCGTGGGCGGCGCTGGGCGAGCTGGGCGACGAGGTGGGCGTCGACGAGCTGCGTGACCTGGCGGCGGCGCTGGCGCTGGTGGCCGAGGACGGCGCCAAGGTGCGTGAGTCGCTGTCGGCCCGCGCCGGCTCGTTGCGCCGTCGTGAACTGGCCGAGGTCGAGGGCAAGGCCGGGCAGCGCTCGCAGTCCATGCTCGTCGCGCAGCTGGTGCTGTGTGTCGGCTTCCTGCTGTTCCTCGTCTATCCCGCCCTGATTGGAGTGCTCGACCAGAGCTGAGACCGACCCGATCCGACCGACCGAAACACATCACCAGGAGACCCCAGCATGAAGCCCCAACTCTCGCCGGCCACGCCGATCGGCTGGCTGCTGCTGAGCCTGCAGGTGCACACCGACCGGGCTCGCCGCGCACCTGAGCGTGGTGCGTCGGCCATCGAGTTCGTGATCATCACGGCGATCCTCGTCGCGCTGGCCGCCGCCGTCGGCGTCGTGATCTACAACCTCGTGACGGAAGAGGCCGACTCCATCGACATTCCGGACGCTCCCGGCGGAAACCCGTAGGCCGAGGTCCTGACGTGCTGGCACGGTTCGAACGGCTACGGTCGAGATCAGAGCGGGGAGCGAGCTCCATCGAGCTCGCCCTGTACACCCCGATCATGTTCTTGATCATCTTCGTGATCGTGCAGTTCACGCTGACCTGGCACGGCAACCAGATCGCGGCGGCGGCGGCCCGGGAGGCCGCCCGCGAGGCGCGCATCGGCGGCGGGACCCCGGAGGCGCTGGCCGCCGCCGAGGCACGCGGACGCGAGTACGCCGAGGCCGTCGGCAACGGCCACCTCATCGTCATCGAGGTCGAGGCGGTGAACCTCGGGGACAACGTCCGGGTGACCGTCACCGGCCGGGCCACCGAGATCGTCAACAACCTCGCCCCGCAGGTCTCGCAGACCGTCGAGGGCCCGATCGAGCAGTTCGTACCGGATCTATGAGCACCTGGCAGCGGGTCGCGCGCGCGGCGAGAAGGGAGGCGGGTTCCATGGCCATCGAGGTCGTGATCCTGGCGCCCATCCTCATCGCCGTCATGATGCTGATCGTCGGTTTGGGCCGCTACGTCGACCGCTCCGGCGACGTCGAGGCGATGGCCCGGGACGCGGTCCGCGCGGCGTCGCTGGAGCGCGATGCCGGGTCGGCCCGCAACGCCGCCCAGGCCATCGTCGACAGCACCACCCCTGGTGGCGTCACGTGCCAGCCGGTCCGTCTCGGCGGGAACTTCGCACCCGGCGAGATCATCAGCGTCGAGGTCTCCTGCGAGGTGTCGTTCAGCGGCCTCGGCTTCGCCGGCTTCCCCGGCACCGCGACGATGACCGGCGAGAGCTCGGCGCCGATCGACACGCTGCGGAGGACGACGTGAGCCGGCCCCGCCTCGCGCGGCGTCCCGCGGACGAACGTGGCGCCATCAGCGCCATGATCGTCACGCTGATCGTGATGTTGTTCATGCTGGCCGGCCTCGTGGTCGACGGCGGCTTCGCCATCAACGCCCGGCAACGCATCTTCGACGACGCCGAGCAGGCAGCCCGGGTCGGCGCCAACCAGATCGACCTGGACACCCTCTACTCGACGGGCGAGGTAGTGCTGCTCACCGACCGGGCGGCCGCGGAGGCGCGGGCGTACATGACCGCGCGCGGCTACGACGCCGGCCAGGTCGACGTCCGGGTCGGTCCGGGTCAGGTCTACGTGCATGCGGAGGACACCGTCGGGACGTCGCTACTCCAACTGATCTTCATCGAGGACTTCGACATCGCGGGCGAGGCGACGGCACGTCCTGCGGTCGGCATCACGGGGGAGGCACCATGAGCGGCGATCCGAGAAGGGGAGCGCGACCAGCCGACATGAGCACGAACACGGGCGGGCAGCGTGGCCGCCGGGCGGCGCAGCGCGGTGAACGCACTGGACGGCCGGTGTCGCCGGTCGAGGCGGTGGCGGCTGCCAGCGCGACCCGGGAGGTCGGTCCGCAACGCTTCCAGCGGCGCGGCGTCCCGGAGCCGCAGCGCAGTCTGCCTCAGGCGCTGGCGGCCGGCTTCGCGCTGGCGTTGCTGGTCGTCGGGGTGCCGGTGCTGCTGCTGGTGCTGGGCGGCCCGCCGCCCGTGCCCACGTCGTGGCCGACCCGGGACGACCTCACCGCCACCATCGGCGTCGAGCAGCTGGTCGGCGTGCTGCTGTGGGTGGTCTGGCTGGCATGGCTGCAGTTCACCGTCTGTGTGCTGATCGAGCTGCGCAGTGCCGTGCGCGGCGTCGGGCTGCCCGGCCGGGTGCCGCTGTCCGGACCGACCCAGCGGTTCGCGCGGGCGCTGGTCGCGTCGGTCCTGGTCGCCACGGCCGCCGTCGGGCAGGCCGCCGCGGCGTCGCCGGCCGCTGCGCCGGAGGCCCCGCCGACCCCCAGCGTCTCGGTGTCGGACAGCTACGACGGCCAGGCCGAGGCCACCGTGCAGCACGAGGATGCCGCGCCGGTGCCGGCCGCCGCAGCCGAACAGGCCGAGGTCGAGTACCGCCTCGGTGATCTGGTCCTCGACCCGGAAGAGGGCGCGGAGCTGTTGGGGCAGAAGGTGTACGTGGTCCAGCCGCCCGACGGCCGCTACCACGACAACCTCTGGGACATCGCCGAACGCACCCTCGGCGACGGGCGCCGCTATCAGGAGATCTTCGAGCTCAACCGGGGCCGCGAGCAGCCGGACGGTCACGAGTTGTCGCTGGCCCGGCTCATCTACCCGAACTGGCTGCTGATCGTCCCTGCCGATGCTGCCGGCGTCGATGTCGTCACTGCACACACCCCGGCACCGCCGGAGACGCCGCCGGTACCGCAGCCACCGACGGCGCCGGAGCAGGACGGCAGTGGCCACGGCGAGGCCGGCGGCGAGCTCGGGGCCGGGCTGTTCGCCGACTACACCGCCACCGCGGAGGCCGAGCAGGTCAGCACGAACCCGCACGCCGGTCTCCTCGACGCCGGCCTGCTGGGCGCGGGGGTGCTGGCGGCTCTGGAGATCCTGCGGCGGCGCCGGCGGACCCCGGAGCCGGGCGACGACGAGGTCGAGGCCGAGGTCGCGTTGCGCATCGGAGCCGACCCGGACCGAGCCCGCTGGCTGGACTACGCGCTGCGCACGCTCGCCGCGGGCTGCCAGCAGGAGGGCCGCCCCCTGCCCCCGGTCTACGCGGCCGTGGTGGACAGTACATCGGTGGAGTTGCTGCTGGCGCCGGCGCGGGCGGACGCGCCGATGCCGTGGACGGTGCTCGACGAAGGCCGCCGCTGGACGCTGGCGCGAGCCGATGTGAAGATCGACACCGAGTTGCGCGGCCGGGTGCTGGCTCCGTACCCGGGGCTGGTGTCGCTGGGCCGAAGCGGCGAGGCCGACGTGCTCGTCGACCTCGAGGCCGCCGGCGGGCCGATCTGCGTCGACGGCGATCCGGAGGTGACGTTCGAGGTCGTCACCGCGCTGGCGGTGGAACTGGCGACCAACCAGTGGTCCGACCATCTGCGGGTCACAGCGGACGGCCTGCCGGACGCCCTCAGCGCCTTCGACCCGGGCCGGCTGCGGCTGGTCGACGGTGTCGAACCGCTGCTGCCGGAGCTGGCCGCGCGCCGGTCCGACCGCCTTGGCGCCGACGTACTGACCGGCCGGGTCCGGCCGGGTGGAGCGGGCAGCTGGATGCCGGAGTACCTGGTGCTCGGCACGCCGCCCACCGGCGAGCTCGCCGAGCAGCTGATGACGTTGACCAACGCGGCCGGGCGGTCCCCGCTGGGCGTCATCTGCGCCGGCGACGTCCCGGGCGCGCGGTGGCGCATCTCCGTCGACAGCGCCGGGACGCTCGAGCTGCCGGCATTGGGCCTGTCGGTGCGCGCCAACCGCCTGACGTGGCGCAGCATCGAGGCCCTGGTCGGTCTGGTCGACCCGGAGCGCAGCAACGACCCCGATCCGGCCGGACCCGGCTTCAACGAGGCCTGGCTGCCGGAGGTCCGCCCGGAGGTGCCGCAGGTACGCACCCTGGTCACCGAGGCAGAGCTCGCCACCGCACCGGTGCGGGTCTACATCCTCGGCCCGGTGGTGGTGCAGGCCCGCGAGGAGATCGAGGTGGAGCGGCGGGCGCTGGCGACCGAGATCGTCACGTACCTGGCATTGCACCGCGACGGCGTCCACCCGACGGTGTTGGCGTCGGCGGTGTGGCCGCGCGGCGTCACCGCGGCGGTACGGGAGTCCACGTTCGCCCGGGTCCGCGAGTGGCTGGGCGTCGACCGGACCGGCTCGCCGTACCTGCTGACCACCGAGGACGGCCGGCTCAAGCTGAGCGACGCGGTCGTCCTCGACTGGGACGTGGTGTGCGCGCTGCTGAGCCAGGCCCGGCAGGTGCGCCGGCCGTCGGAGGAGTCCGACCTGTTGCGCCGGGCGCTGCGGGTGGCCCGCGGCCCGGTGCTCAGTGACCGTCCGCAGGGCCGGTATGCGTGGATCGCGCGGGCCCGGGTGGAACGTGTGGCGTCGGACCTGCTGGTCGACGCCGCGCATCGATTGTCCGTCATCACCCGCGACGGTGGCGACCCGGCCACGGCCGCAGCCGCGGCCCGGGCCGGGCTGCGGGTCAGGCCCGCGGAGCAACTGCTCTGGCGCGACCTGATCCAGGCCCAGCATGCCGTCGACGGGCGGGACGGAGTCATTGCGGTGGAGGGCGAGATGAGCGAGACCCTCCTGGGCATCGGCGGCATCGACCTCGCGCCTGAGACTCAGGCGCTGCTCGAGGAGCTGGTGCCCAGCTCGGGAGGGAGACATCGCGATCTCGCTTAGTCGACGCTCTTGTATGACGAAACGGAGGTGACACGAACGTAGGGCGATTTCGATTCCGGAATGTCTGGGCGAATTCGGCGATCCGTCGATGACGGGTCTACGAAGCACCGGACCGGCCGCGTCAGCATTTGTCGCGGAGCAATCGCCGAGTCATGAGAGCGGGCCTGACCGAATGTCACCGAGCAATCGGCGACCGGTAGGCTCTTGCGATGTCGTGCCACACCCGACGCGGTGAGGCAAGAAGAATTCACAAGGGAGATAAAAAATCATGGGTGTCGGTGCAGAGCTAAGTACCCTTGCGGAGCTCCACAGGACGTTCACGAACAACGCCGAGGCTGCTGAAGGCATCAAGACCGAGGTCGATGGCGGCGTCTCCAACGCGGTGTGGACCGGTCGGTACGCCGACGACTTCCGCACGGCGTGGGAGGACTACAAGCAGAACCTCGACACGCTGCGTGACGCCCTGAACGGTGCCGCGGACGATGTCCGGATCAACCACAACAACATCGCCGAGGCGACCGGCGAGCCGGACCGCATCTGAGTCCCTCGCATTGTCACAAGTGGTGGCCCGCATCCGCACGGCGCGGATGCGGGCCACCGCCTTTTCCCGGCCACAGTGCGGGTTTCGTGAATGCGTTTCGTCACCGGTCGCGCCGCCGGGTCGGCGCGACCGTCAGGTACGGTCGTCGGCGCCGGTAAGATGCCTTGGGGGATCGTGATCTCCGGCTCGAAGCGAAAGACGGTGACGTGCGGCTACTGGTGAGTGCCACTGCTGCGGGCGACGGCGACATCGTCGACCTCGCCATCGACTGCGAGGACGACGCCACGATCGCCGACATCGCCCGGCAGCTCGCTGCTCAGGTGCGCCCGCAACCGCAGGCGCAGATCGTGCACACCGCCGGCCGGCACCTTGGTGTCGTCGGCGAGAGCGTGTTCGACGACGGCCCGGGCGAGGGCGCCGGGGTGCCGCCCACGCTCTACCTCGGCAGCGTGCCCCTGGACCCCACCACGAAGGTGGCCGAGTCCGATCTGCGCAACGGCGCCCTGGTGGGTGTCGGCGTGCCGCTGCCGGACGTCTTCGCCGAACGTACCGGCGTGGTTCAGGTGCGCACCGTCTCCGGTCCGGGCGCGGGCCACATCGACTACCTGTCGGCGGGCAGCCACGACGTCGGCGGCCGCGTGGGTGCGGCGGTCCGGCTGCGCGGCGAGGACGCGCCCCCGGTCGCGCTGCGCTTGGACGTCACCGTCGACGGCAGCGTGACCGTCACTCCGGAACCGTCCCTGGCCGGGGTCATGCTCCCGCCGCCGCCGCGGGAACGGCCGCTCGACGGCCCCATCGTGGTGCCGAAGGACGAGGAGCCGGAGCCGGCGAAGAAGAAAAAGAAGAAGAAGGCCCGCCGCTTCAACAAGCGGATGGAGGAGCTGGCCCGCCTCAAGCATCCCAACCTCACGGTCGATCCGGAGGCCGACCGTCCGTTCATGCACCTGGACCGGGTGCCGCTGGACGGGCCGGTCACCTGGCCGCCGGGTGGCGCCGTCGTCGTCGGCGACACCGTGCTGGAGCTGGCATTGCCGGCCGACCCGGACGCGTCGCTGTCGCCCAGCCCGGGCGGGGTGACGCTGGACTACAACCGGCCGCCACGGCTGCTGCCGCCACCCAGGCAGACGGAGTTCCGGCTGCCCAACGAGCCGCGCAAGCCGGACAAGGAGCCGTTGCCCTGGGCCATCGCCATGGCGCCGATGATCATGGGCGGCGCGATGTTCTACTTCACCCGTTCGCCGTTCAGTCTCATGATCATGGTGCTGTCGCCGATCATGATGCTCTCGCGCTGGCGCAGCAGCCGCCACCAGCGCCAGACCCGCTTCTCCACTGACATGAAGACGTACGTCGAGCGGATGCGCAACATCGAGAACCAGGCGTATCGAGGCCTGGTCGCCGAGCGTTCCGCCCGCCGCCGCGATGTTCCCGACCCTGCGGCGCTGCTGCTGTTCGCCACCGGGCCGCGGTCGCGGCTGTGGGAGCGCCGGCGCACCGACCCGGACTGGATGCTGGTGCGGGTCGGCACCGCCGACGTGCCCAGCGAGGTCTCGCTGACCGACCCCGGCCGCGAGGACCACGAACGCGTGCTGCACTGGACCGCGCCGGACGTCCCGGTCGGCGTGCCGCTCGAACAGGCCGGGGTCACGGGCGTGGCCGGCCACGACGACGTCCGGCGTCAGGTGGCCGGCTGGATGGTGGCGCAGATCGCGGCCCTGCACAGCCCTGCCGACATCGAGATGGTGGTGCTCTCCGACCCGGAGGGCGGGGCGGCCTGGAACTGGATGCGCTGGCTCCCGCACGTGCGGCGCGGCGAGGCATCCGAGATCATCGCCGGAATCGGCGCCGACGACGAGACCACCAGCCGGCGGGTCGCGGAGCTCATGGCCATCATGGAGCAGCGCAAGGCCGCCGCGGCCGACCGCGGTGGCGGCCTGATGTCGTCGCGCAACATCAGCTTCCCGCCGCTGCTGGTCGTGCTGGACGGCGCCCGCCGCATCCGGTTGATGCCGGGCCTCATCACGTTGCTGCGCGAGGGTCCCCGGCTGGGCATGTTCTTCCTCTGCATCGACGCCGACGAACGGCTGCTTCCGGAAGAGTGCCGGGCGGTCGTCTCGGTCGGACCCACCTCCACCTCGGTCCGCCACACCGGGCAACCGACCATCGAGGGCATCCGCCTCGACATCGTCCCGCCGGAGTGGTGCGAACGGCTCGGCCGGGCGCTCGCGCCGGTGAAGGACGTCAGCTCCGAGGACCTGTCCTCGTCGCTGCCGATGTCCAGCCGGCTGCTCGACGTCCTCAAGCTCGACCCGCCGACACCCGAGGCCATCGTGCAGTGGTGGACCACCGTCGGGCGTACCACCAAGGCGATCATCGGCGAGGGCATGGACGGGCCGTTCTCCGTCGACGTGCGCGCCGACGGCCCGCACGGCCTGGTGGCCGGCACCACCGGTTCGGGTAAGTCGGAGCTGCTGCAGACGCTGATCGCGTCGCT
This sequence comes from Jiangella gansuensis DSM 44835, assembly GCF_000515395.1. Classification (NCBI taxonomy): domain Bacteria; kingdom Bacillati; phylum Actinomycetota; class Actinomycetes; order Jiangellales; family Jiangellaceae; genus Jiangella; species Jiangella gansuensis. The sequence goes on from NZ_KI911782.1 coordinate 3,416,294, forward strand.
GGCGGTGGCCAACCGCCCGGACGAGATGACCTTCGTGCTGGTCGACTACAAGGGCGGGGCGGCCTTCAAGGACTGCAACAATCTCGCCCACACCGTCGGCATGGTCACCGACCTCGACGGCCACCTCACCACCCGCGCGCTGGAGAGCCTGGCCGCCGAGCTGCATCGGCGCGAGCACCAGCTTGCCCGCGCGGGCAAGAAGGACATCGAGGACTACCTGGCCGCCAAGGGCCCCGACGACGAGCCCATGCCTCGGCTCATGATCATCATCGACGAGTTCGCCGCCCTGGTCACCGAGCTGCCGGACTTCGTGAAGGGCCTGGTCGACATCGCCCGCCGAGGCCGTTCGCTCGGCGTACACCTGCTGCTGGCCACCCAGCGGCCGGCCGGTGTGGTCAGCGCGGAGATCAAGTCGAACACCAACCTGCGCATCGCGCTGCGGGTCACCGACGGCAACGACAGCCAGGACGTCATCGAGGCGAAGGACGCCGCCGAGATCTCCAAGTCCACGCCGGGCCGCGCCTATGCCCGGCTCGGTGCGTCGTCGCTGGTGCCGTTCCAGTCGTCCCGCGTGGGTGGCCGCCCGACGGCTCCGGACGCCGAGGTCTCGGTCGACCTGCGCCAGCTGTCCTGGGAGAGCCTGGGCCGGCCGCCGGAGCGCACCGAGTCCAGCGACGCCGACGAGGACGTCTCCATACCGTCCGACCTGGAGAGCCTGGTCACGGCCATCAATGCGGCCTCTGAGCGCACCGGGATCGGCGCGCCGCCGCCGCCGTGGCTGCCGCCGCTGGCCGACTCGGTGACCCTGGACGAGGTCCTGGCCGATCCGGCCGGCGCGGTCGAGCGCGGCCGCGAGATCCGTATCCCGTTCGGCATCGTCGACGTCCCGCGCGAGCAGCGTCGCGCCGTCGCGTCCTACGACCTGTCCGGGGGCGGGCACCTGTCGATCGTGGGTGCGCCGCGAAGCGGCCGGTCCACCGTGCTGCGCGCGGTGGCCGGCGTCGTCGGCCGCACCCTGTCGCCGCGCGACGTCCACCTGTTCGGCATCGACTGCGGCAACAACGCGCTGCTGCCCATGGTCGGCCTGCCGCACACCGGCGCCGTCGTCAGCCGCGACCAGCCGGACCGGCTGTCCCGGCTGTCCGCCCGCATCCGCGCCGAGATCGGCCGGCGCCAGCAGATCCTCGCCGAGCAGGGCTTCGCCGACCTCAGCGAGCAGCGGGCCAACGCCGCCCCGGAGGCCCGGCTGCCGTACATCCTCATCCTGTTCGACCGGTGGGAAGGCTTCGTCCAGTCGTTCGAGAACTTCGACAGCGGCCGGCTCATCGACCAGTGGATGCAGATCATGCAGGAGGGCCCCGGCGTCGGGGTCAAGGTCGTCATGGCGTCGGACCGCACCACCCTGGTCGGGCGCATCTCGGCGTTGATGGAAGACAAACTCATGCTGCGCATGACGGACAACGCCGACTTCGGCGCCATCGGCATGAGCCCGAAGAAGGTCCCCGAGTCCATGCCGGCCGGCCGCGCGTTCCGCACCGAGGGCCTGCTGGAGACCCAGGTCGCCCTGCTGGTCGACGACCCTGAAGGCACCGCGCAGGTGGCCGCGTTGCAGACGCTCGCGCGGGAGGCCAAGGAACGGCACGCGGACGTCCCCCGCAAGTACCTGCCGTTCCGGGTCGACCCACTGCCCACCCGCATCACCCACGCCGACGCCATGGCGCTGGCCGAACGGCCGCTGGCACCCACCGAGCTACCGGTCGCCGTCGGTGGCGACACCCTGACGTTGCGGACGCTGGACGCCATCGACCACGGGCCCGGCATCCTCGTGCTCGGGCCGCGGCGGTCCGGCCGCAGCACCACGCTGCTCACGATGACGACGTCGATGCTGGAGCGGGGCTGGAAGCTGCTCGTCATCACGCCCCGGCGCAGTCCGCTGAGTGCGCTGGCCGGTCGCGACGGCGTCGAAGCGGTCATCAACCTCGAGGCCGAGAAGGACGAGGTCACCAAGCTGTACGAAGGCATGGTGCCGGAGAAGGGCGGCCGGCCGACCGCCGTCGTCATCGACGACCTCGAACTGATGGGCGTCGACGGCTGGATGGTCGACCTGATGACCAAGCACCTGCCGAAGCTGCGCGACACCGGCAGCGCCATCGTCGCGGCCGGCACCACCGACGACCTCGGCAGCAGCTACCGCGGACCGGCCGCGGTGCTGAAGAAGTCGCGCTCCGGCGTGCTGCTGTCGCCGGGGGCGCCCGCAGACGGCGACCACTTCGGCATCAAGCTGCCGCGCTCGCTCACCGGCGGCATGCCGCCCGGCCGCGGCCTGTTCGTCGCCGCGGGACAGTGGCAGCTGGTGCAAGTGCCGGAGACGACGACGTAGGACCGACACCACAGCCGCTCCTCGGTTGATCTTGGAGTAACCGCGGAATCGCGGCCCGAAATGTCCGATAGATTCCGCGGTTACTCCAAGATCAACGGGAGTCTGTGTCGCGTGCTGGGTCTGAGTGGCGTTTCCGGGCCGCGTTTCAGCGTTTCGCGACGCCCTAGACCCAGGATGCGACTGAGACCCAGCCAGGTCCGTGCCCGCCCGAGGGCCGGGTCAGGCCGGTCGCAGCCGCGCGGCCGCCGCCGCGACCTCGGGGTCGTCACTCTCACGCAGCGCCGCCCACTGCTCCTCGTAGCCAGCCGGCGGCGACAGCTCACCGGTGCCGCGGGACGCGGTGGCGACCGTCGACGCGGTGAGCTCGGTCAGTTCCGCCGACCCCTCGCCGTCACCGGCCGACACGATGGCGCGGACCAGCGTCTCCGGGTCGGCGGTGTGCGCGAACTCCCGCGCGTAGTACGGGTCGTGGCGGCCGGCCCGCAGTTCGGCGACGAGCTGACGGGTCGTGTCGGCGTCGTGCAGCAAGGTGAACCGCTGCGCGGTGTTGCGGGCGTTCTCGTAGGACTCGCTGGGCGGGCAGACGGGCAGGCGGGACTCGTCGCCGACGTAGGGGCGCGGCACCTGGGGCCGGTCGGGCTGGGTGGAGAAACCGCCCTCGCCGGCGAGGTCCTGCGCCATCGCCAGCCGGCGGCGCAGGCCGGGCAGCTCGTCGGCGATCCAGGCCGACACCTCCTCGAACCGGTTGGTCTCGGAGGTCGTGAGGTGCACACCGGACAGGATGGAGCGCATCTCCTCGCGCAGCGCCTGGATCTGCTCGCCGGCCCGCTCCATGGCCGCCACCAGCCGCGTCATCGCCTCGATGTCGATGGAGACCTGGTTGGGGTTCGGCGGTTGCGGCTCCTCGGGGCTGAGGGGCCGGGTGGGCCGCTCGGTCTCGAAGTCCTCCTGGACCAGGGAGTCGTCGTCGGGGTCGCTGTCGGCGTGCAGCGGGTCGTCGGTCTCGGCGTCCGGTTCGCTCCCGGGGTCGTCGGCGCCGTCGCCGGAGTCGGTCTCGGCGTCGACCTCGCTGTCGGCCTCGGTGTCCGGTTCGGTGCCGCTACCGCCGCCGTCACCGGTGTAACCGCCGGATCCGCCGTCGCGGGACCCGCCACCGTCGCCGGACCCGCCGCCGTCGCTAGACCCGCCGCCGGAGGCGTACGGATCGGTCGAGGGGTCGTAGTCGGCGTACGGGGACTCGTTCTCGGCGGGGAGGGTGTCCTTGTCCAGCGTGCCGCCGGTCTTGCCGGCATCGGGCCCGAGGCCGCCTGCTGCTTTCATCACATCGGCCTCACGTCGATGACGTCGTCGTCGCCCCGGCTGTCCAGTGTTTCCTGGATGAGGTCGACACAGCCGCCGGCCACGGTGCCGGCCAGCCGCGCGTGGGTGGTGAGGCCGGTGAAGAACTCGTCGGCCAGGCGGCTCACCCAGGCGCCGTCCTCCATCGCCCGGATGGCCGGGTCGAGGAGCGTCTCGCAGTCGTCCATGACCAGCTGGGCCCGGCGCAGCGCCATCTCCAGTTCCTCCCGGCTGGCGAACTCGGGGAGGCAGCCGTCCGGCAGCTCGGCCTCCGGCAGCTGGATCTCCGGCCGGTCGGGAAGGACCGCGTCGTCGGGCTGGGTGTGGAAGTCGGGCATGGTGCCGTGATCGGGCTGGACCTCCAGCGGCCGGGTCTCCACGGACGGCCCGTCGAACTGGTCGGGGAGGACGTGAACCTCGTCGGGCGCCGTCTGGACACCGTCACTGGGCGGGGCGCCGTCGTGGTCCGTCATGCTCTCGCCTTTCGTCGCTGACGTCGATCACTCCGGTCGTGCCCGAGACTCGGGGTTTTCGTGGTGGTTACCCTACCTGTCGCCTGGTCCGTGCCACGAGCCGAGCACGGTGCCGCCGGGGCCGATAGGCTGGGCACGACCGTTGTCGTCGTCCGCGGAGTCGAGCCCGTCCATGCCCGTCGAGTCGCTGTTCGAACGCCTCGAGCCACTGCTGGCTCGGGTGGCCAAGCCCATCCAGTACGTCGGCGGTGAGCTGGGCGCGACGGTCAAGCCGTGGGACGACGCCCAGGTGCGCTGGGCGCTGATGTATCCCGACGCCTACGAGGTCGGACTGCCCAACCAGGGCGTGCAGATCTTGTACGAGCTGCTCAACGAGCAGGACGGCGTGCTGGCCGAACGCACCTACGCGGTCTGGCCCGACCTCGAGCGGCTCATGCGCGAGCACGGCATCGGCCAGTTCACCGTCGACGCCCACCGTCCGGTCGGCGCGTTCGACCTGCTGGGCGTCTCGTTCGCCACCGAGCTGGGCTACACGAACCTGCTCACGGCCCTCGACCTCGCCGGGATGCCACTCATCGCGGCCGAGCGCTCGCTGGACCACCCGGTCGTCATCGCCGGCGGCCACGCCGCGTTCAATCCGGAACCGGTGGCCGACTTCCTCGACGCCGCCGTCCTCGGCGACGGTGAGGAGGTCGTTCTCGCCATCACCGAGGTCGTGCGCGAGTGGAAGGCCGAGGGCCGGCCCGGCGGCCGCGACGGCCTGCTGCTGCGGCTGGCCGCCAGTGGCGGGGTCTACGTGCCCAAGTTCTACGACGTCGAGTACCGGCCCGACGGCACCATCGCCCGGGTCGTGCCCAACCGTCCGGGCGTGCCGGCCACGGTGCGCAAGCACACGGTCATGGACCTCGACAAGTGGCCGTACCCACGCAACCCGCTGGTGCCGCTGGCCGAGACCGTCCACGAGCGCTACAGCGTCGAGATCTTCCGCGGCTGCACACGTGGTTGCCGGTTCTGCCAAGCCGGCATGATCACCCGGCCGGTGCGGGAGCGTTCCATCGAGACCATCGGCAACATGGTCGAGGACGGCCTGAAGAACTCCGGTTTCACCGAGGTGGGGCTGCTGTCGCTTTCGAGTGCCGATCATTCGGAGATCGGCGAGGTCGCGGCCGGCCTGGCCGATCGGTACGAGGGCACCAACACGTCGCTGTCGCTGCCGTCCACGCGGGTCGACGCGTTCAACGTCACGCTGGCCAACGAACTGTCCCGCAACGGCCGCCGGTCCGGGCTGACGTTCGCGCCGGAGGGCGGCACCGAGCGGATGCGCAAGGTCATCAACAAGATGGTCAGCGAGGACGACCTCATCCGCACCGTCAGCACGGCCTACGGCAGCGGCTGGCGGCAGGTGAAGCTGTACTTCATGTGCGGGCTGCCCACCGAGACCGACGAGGACGTGCTGGCCATCGCCGACCTCGCGAAGCGGGTCATCAAGGCCGGCCGCGAGGCGTCGGGCCGCGGCGACATCCGCTGCACGGTCTCCATAGGAGGGTTCGTGCCGAAGCCGCACACGCCGTTCCAGTGGGCCGCGCAGGCCGATCACGAGGTCGTCGACGCCCGGCTGCGCAAGCTGCGCGAGGTGGTCAAGTCCGACCGGTCCTACGGCAAGGCGATCGGCCTGCGCTACCACGAGGGCAAGCCGAGCATGGTCGAGGGCCTGCTGTCCCGCGGCGACCGCCGGGTGGGCCGGGTCATCAAGGCGGTGTGGGAGGCCGGCGGCCGCTTCGACGGCTGGGGCGAGCACTTCTCCTATCAGCGCTGGGTCGACTGCACGGAGCGTGCGCTGGCCGGCGAGCCGGTCGACCTCGCCTGGTACACCACCCGTGAGCGTGACCGCGACGAGGTGCTGCCGTGGGACCACCTCGACTCCGGCCTGGACCGCGACTGGCTCTGGGACGACTGGCAGGACGCCCTGGACGAGGTCGAGATCGACGACTGCCGCTGGACCCCGTGCTTCGACTGCGGCGTCTGTCCGCAGATGGGCACCGAGATCCAGACCGGCCCGACCGGCCGCACGCTGCTGCCGCTCACCGTCGTCTGACACCCCCGCAAATGATCACGCTCGGCATGGGTGTTCCCGCCGCACCATGGATGCTTGCCCGGTTCGGCGGGAGATCGCCTGCCGTTGGCCGCCTGGCCGCGTGCGAGGGTTGCCCGGCTGGAGGGTTGCCCCTTGGAGGCGCGCGTGCCGCCGAGGCACGGATACGAGCTGCGGCGGACCGATCACGCGGCTCGCGCCTTGGTACGCGATATCGCTTCCGAGCCGGGACAAACTGGACTCTCGAGCGGTGAGTTCGCGTGCCAAGGCGCCGATATCGCGTGCCAGGGTGCGCTGCGCGGTTCAGCTCGAGCGACTCCTTCCCAGGGCATGGGACGGCGCCTGCGGGACGTCCGCGGCCAGTCGGTCACCCCGCCCACATGTGTCGTCGCCGGGTCACGTAGTGGGCCTTCAGGTCACGTCACTCGCCTCGGAGGCCGTACCGGACGGTGAAAACGCCAGAGTCCGGCCGCGTTGCGAGTGACGTGACCCGAAACGCTGCACAGTAGGCGCGGCAACCTGGTCTGTGAGCCACCACCGGGAACGACGATGTGAAGCTCGCTGGGTGTGCGACGCGGCAGGCGATCGGCTCCCCGGACGTCACGCCCACGCGGATGCGTCAAGCCGCAAATGATCACCCACGCAGGGCGGCCAGCACTTCGGCCCGGCGCCTGGGCACGTCGTGGCTCTCGACGTACCACTCGACGTCGTCGCTGACCAGCGACGCGGCCAGCTCCAGGTCTGGCCCGTCGCCAGGCCGGCGCAGGTGGTAGGCGGGCGGGTAGTAGCAGTCGCCCAGGAACAGCACGCCCGCCGACGACACCCGCACCACCGTCGAGTCCGGGGTGTGGCCGCCGCCGACATGCTCCAGTTCGACCTCCGCGCCGCCGGCGGCGACGGTGAGCCGGTGGTCGAACGTCGTCGCCGGCGCCACGAACGACAGGTCCGCGAAGTCGTCGACGGCCCGTCCCCGCGCCCGGAAGCTGGGTTCGAGCAGCGGATTCTCGGCGACCCGTGCGCGGAGGTACGCGTGGCTCCACGGCTCCCGCGACTCGGCGGCCATCAGCTCGGCGCACAGCCGGTGCGCCACCACCGGCGCCTCCCACGCTGCGGCGCCCCACGTGTGGTCCCAGTGATGGTGGGTGAGGACCACCCGGGCGGCCGGCGGCAGCCCGGCCACGGCCATCGCCGCGCGCACCTGTCGTGCGAGCGCCGGGCTGTGGCCGGCGTCGACGACGATGCTGCCGGTCTCGCCGGCGACGACGCCGACGGCGGCCTGGACGTTGTCGGGGTCCGGGTCGGCCGGCCAGAGCCAGACCGGCCCGGTCAGGTGGCGCAGCATCCACCCATCCTCTCCCATGATCATCAACGATCCGGCCCGCACCGGCTGGCCCAACGGTTGATGATCATGCGCCATAGGCCCGTACGCTGGTGATCGTGCGGATCCTCGTCGTCGACGCTTTCACCGATCGACCCTTCGGCGGCAACCCGGCCGGAGTGTGCCTCCTGGATCGTCAGGTCACCGACGCATGGATGCAGTCGGTCGCCGCGGAGATGAGGCACTCCGAGACCGCGTTCGTCGAGCCGGTCGAGGGTGACGAGGCCGCCCGCGCCACCCCTGCGGTCGACTACCGGTTGCGCTGGTTCACCCCCGCCACCGAGGTGGATCTGTGCGGCCACGCCACCCTGGCCACGGCGCACGTGCTGTTCGAGCGGGGCGAGGCCGGCCCGATCCGGTTCAGCACGCGCAGCGGAGTCCTGACGGTGCGCCGCGATGACGGCGGCGAGGTCGGCATGGACTTCCCGGCGCTGCCGCCGGACGAGGTGCCGGTGCCGGACGGGCTCGCGGCCGCGCTCGGGGCACCGCCGGTCCGGGCCGGCCGGAGCCGTTTCGACCTGCTGGTGGAACTGGCCGACGAAGCCACCGTCCGGAACCTCGCGCCTGACCCGGCCGCGATGGCCGCCGTCGATGCCCGGGGCTTCATCGTCACCGCCCGGGCCGATGTCGGTGCACCCTACGACTTCGTGTCGCGCTTCTTCGCTCCCCGCGAAGGCATCCCGGAGGATCCCGTCACCGGTTCGGCGCACTGCGTGCTGGCGCCCTACTGGGCCGCGGCGCTGGGTACGCGGGACGGCGCGACGCTGACCGGCGCCCAGCTGTCCGAGCGCGGCGGCACAGTGCGGGCGACGGTCCGCGGCGACCGGGTGGAACTGGCCGGCCGGGCGCGCACCGTCCTGGAGGGTCTGCTCGCGGTGTGACACGTGCCGCCGTCAGGCCGGCCGCACGTTGTGATTGCGGTGGAACATGTTCGCCGGGTCGTACCTGGCCTTGACGGCGGCCAGCCGCGCGTAGCCGTCAGCGCCGAACCCGGACACCACTCGCTCGCGTCCCTCGTCGCCGATGAAGTTCAGGTATACGTCGCCGGTGCTCCAGGGGCGGACGGCGGCGCGCACGGCGCGGGTCCAGCGGATTCCGCGTTCGTCGTCGGCGGCATCGGTCCACAGCCCGAACGGGTGCACGACCCACGACGCTCGGCGCCAGGGGACAGGGTGGTCGGCCGGTCCCCGCGCGATCGCGCCGCCCATCGAGAACAACACGTGTTGTGACGCCGACGGCACCAGCATGTCCGCGGCACCGGCGCAGAAGGCGTCGGCCGCCTCGTCCGGCAGCGCGTGGAGGTGCTCGGCCGACCAGTAGTTGCGGTATCCGGGCGGGTCGTCCATCGCCGACTGAAGCTCGTCGTACGGCAGCTCGGCCACGTACTGGCCGGCCGGAGCGGCGTCGAACAGTGGGCCGGCCACCCGTCGAAGCTCCGTCTCGGTCCCGGCGTAGACGAGCACAATCGCCAGCGCCAACTGGCCGACCAGCGCCGCGGGGACGAAATCCTCGCCCGCCGGGCCGGTCAGGAAGATGACGCCGCCGCCGAGCTCGTCCGGCCCGTTCTCGATGAGGTCCCGGAAGGCGCGGACCAGTTCGGGACCCCGTTCCGGTTGCCACAGCAGCAGGCCGAACGTCGACGCCGGCAGCGGATGCAGGCGCAACACCATCGATGTGACCACCCCGAAGTTGCCGCCACCGCCGTGCAGCGCCCAGAACAGGTCGGGATGGCTGTCTGGTGCGGCCCGCACGACCTCGCCGCCGGCGGTCACCACCTCGGCTTCGAGCAGGTTGTCGCAGGCCAGTCCGAACAGGCGGTCCAGCCAACCCGTGCCGCCGCCGAGTACGAAGCCGCCGACACCAGTGGTCGAGACCCGTCCGCCGGTGGTTGCCAAGCCGTGCGCCGTGCAGGCCCGGTCCAGGTCGGCCATGATGGCGCCGCCGCCGACGGTGGCCGTGCGGGCCACCGGGTCGACGGAGACGTCGTTCATCCGGCGCAGGTCGATCACCAGCCCGTCGGTCAGGGCCAGCCCGGCGACGCTGTGGCCGCCGCCGCGCACCGCCACCTCGAGTCCGTGGTCTCGCGCGAACGCGACCGACACCGCCACATCGGTGCGGTCCTCGCACTGGACGATCAGCGCCGGGTGGCGGTCGATCATGGCGTTGAACACCCGGCGCGCGTCGTCGTACCCGGCAGTTTCCCGGGTGAGGACGTCGCCGGTCAGCAGCGAGCGCAGCTCGCCCCCCATCGCGTCGTCACGAAGACCCGTCATCGTCTCGCCCCCCAGCACACGAATGACTGCTTGTGAACGTACGCCCGCGGGGGAGCGGTGACAATGGTGGTCATCCGAGATTTGTGAGTCGCGGCCGACCGCGGCACCGACGTCGCCGAGAGGAACCGCCCTGAACACTCCACCGCACCAGCAGCTCCCGGCCGTGCAGAAGCTGCGGGTCCGTTTCGCCAAGCGCGGCCGGCTGCGCTTCACCAGCCATCGCGACTTCCAGCGGGCGTTCGAGCGTGCGCTGCGCCGCGCCGACGTCCCGATGGCCTACTCGCACGGCTTCACCCCGCACCCGAAGGTGTCCTACGCGGGTGCGACGCCCACCGGGGCGGCCAGCGAGGCGGAGTACCTGGAACTGTCCCTGACCCGTGTGTGCGACCCGGGCGACATCCGCGCCGCGCTGGACCGGGCGCTGCCGCCGGGACTGGACATCGTCGAGGTGGTGGAGGCCGGCGCCGGTGCGCTGGCCGACAGGCTCCAGGCCTCGAGGTGGCGGATCGAGCTGCCGGGCGCCGACGGCGCCGAGGTCGCCGCCGCGGTCGAGACGTTCCTGGCCGCCGACTCCGTCGAGGTCGAGCGGCTGACGAAGAACGGTGTGCGCCGGTTGGACCCGCGGCAGGCGGTGTTGTCGGCGTCGGTGGACTCCGCGGACGACCCGGTGACGGTGCGGCTGGTGGTCCAGCACCAGTCGCCGACGGTCCGGCCGGAGGAAGTGCTGGCCGGGCTGCGGTCCGTGGCCGGGTTCGTGCCGCCCGCTCCGCCCCGGTCGGTTCGTCTGGGCCAAGGGATCTGGGACGGCGACGACGACACACTGCGTGACCCGCTTGCTGCCGACCGGCGCGGCTGAGTCGACGGCGGCACGCAGGACGGCACGGTACGGACGTGATCTCGGGCACAGTCGGCCGCGGTGGCTCCGGCCTGCGTGAACATGCTCCGGAGCGCGCCTCCACGGCGGTGCCCGGGCGGCCGGCGTCACGGCTTTCACGTCAACCTGTGCGATACTCGGTATCGGTCGTGTGGTCAATGCCGCGCGATCCGACGACGTCCACGCCGTCGTCCCGCGCGTGATCCGCTCGACGCCGCAGGCTCGCTCACAGGCGACCCGCTGGCGACGGCGGCCGGTGCGGAGACGGTCGGCACGGCAGGCTGGTGAGAAGGACCAGCCGCGAGGCGCCTGAACATGGGTGCGCCGCCGCGGCAGTCCAGGAGCACGGTCTCCGACGCGAAGGTTCGGTGGACGTCGCCGCAACAGGCTTTCCGCCTGTCGCGGCCACTGCAGGCTGCGACAGGTGGCCGACGTACCGCTCCGACGTGGGCAGCAGCGCGCCGATCACGGCGCGGCGCGCCCCCGCCGGAGCCGACGGGAGTGCACCACATGCAGGAAGACAACACCGGCTCGTCCGGCGATATCGGCTCTAGCGAGAACGCTCCGGCCGGTACCGACACCCCTCAGCCGCGTCGGCGGCGTGCGGCCAGTCGGGCAGCCGGCCCGCCGGTAGGCGCCGACACGCTCGACGGCACCGATACCGCGTCGACCGGCCCCGACGCGTCCAGCGCGACCGGCCCCGACGGGTCCGGCGAGGCCGCCGACGCGCCCGCGCCCGCGAAGCGCCCGGCACGCAAGACGGCGGCCAAGAAGACCACCGCGAAGAAGACTGCCAAGAAGCCGGCGGCTCGCAAGAGCGCCGCGGCGACAGCCCAGGCCGAGATCTCCGAGGTCGACGAGACCGCGGCGGCCACGCCGCCCGCTGTCGAGACCGCCACCGAGCCCGCGGTCGAGCAGCCCACCGGCGACGCCGCCGCGGCTGCCGAGCCAGCCGAGAAGCCGGCGGAGAAGCCGGCCAAGGCGCCGCGCAAGCGTGCCAGCCGGTCCCGTAAGGCCGCTCAGTCCGCCTCCGACCAGCTGTCCGTCGACGCCACCGCGTCCGGTCCCGATGCCGAGGTCGGCACCGCCACCTCAGCCGGCACGGACCCCGCCGCTGACGTGCCGGCCGAGCAGTCCGCTGCTTTCGCTCCGACCGGTGACGAGAGCGCGTTCGTCGAGGAGCGTGCGTCCGCGGGCGTGCTGTTCCAGCCGCCGTCGTTCGACGCCACCCCGCTGTTCGCCGCGCCCGATCCCGAAGCCGCGCAGCCGGTCAAACCCCGTCGCAGCCGCCGTACCGCGGTCGCCGAGGCCGAACCCGAGGTCGAGGAGAAGCAGCCGGACGAGGCCGAGTCGCCCGCCGCGGAATCCGACGAGCCCGACGACGACACCGACGGTGACGGCGATGGCGACGCCACCCGCCGCCGGCGTCGGCGCCGCGGCGGCCGCGGCCGGCGACGCAAGTCCGACGACGGCCCCGACAGCGGCGACGACGCCGAATCCGACTCCGACGAGAGCCAGGACAGCGACGACGACTCCGGTTCCGAGGACGCTCAGGACAGCGACGACGGCGACGAGTCCGGCACCCGCCGACGGCGTCGCCGGCGGCGCCGCCGCAGCGAGGACGGCGAGGACACCCGCCCGGACGACCCGCCGAACACCGTCGTGCGCGTGCGTGAGACCCGCGAGCTGGACGACGAGGTCACCTCGGTCAAGGGCTCGACCCGGCTGGAGGCGAAGAAGCAGCGCCGCCGCGAAGGCCGTGAGGCCGGCCGGCGCCGCCCGCCCATCCTGTCCGAGGCCGAGTTCCTGGCCCGCCGTGAGGCCGTCGACCGTGTGATGGCGGTCCGGCAGTCCGGCGACCTCACCCAGATCGCCGTCCTCGAGGACAGCGTCCTGGTGGAGCACTACGTGAGCCAGGCCTCGCAGCAGTCGCTCATCGGCAACGTCTACCTGGGCCGGGTGCAGAACGTGCTGCCGGCCATGGAGGCTGCGTTCATCGACATCGGCCGCGGCCGCAACGCCGTGCTCTACGCCGGAGAGGTCGACTGGACCGGCCCGGGCAGGAACGACGGCCCCAAGCGCATCGAGGACGTCCTCAAGTCCGGCCAACCGGTGCTGGTGCAGGTCACCAAGGACCCGATCGGCCACAAGGGTGCCCGGCTGACCAGCCAGGTGAGCCTTCCCGGTCGTTACGTCGTCTACGTGCCCGGCGGCTCCATGAACGGCATCAGCCGCAAGCTGCCCGACACCGAACGCACCCGGCTGAAGAAGATCCTCAAGCAGGTCGTCCCCGAGGACGCCGGTGTCATCGTCCGTACCGCCGCCGAGGGCGCATCGGAGGAGGAGCTGACCAACGACGTCGCACGGCTGAAGGCTGAGTGGGAGGCGCTGCAGAAGAAGTCCGCCGGCGGCAATGCCCCGCAGTTGCTGCACGGCGAGCCCGACCTCGCCATCAAGGTCGTCCGCGACCTGTTCAACGAGGACTTCACCAAGCTCGTGGTCTCCGGCGACCGCGTCTGGGACACCATCGACGAGTACGTCACCAGCGTGGCCGGCTCGCTGCGCGACCGCGTCGAGAAGTGGACCGGCCCCGACGACGTCTTCGCCGCCTACCGGATCGACGAGCAGATCGCCAAGGCCATGGACCGCAAGGTCTGGTTGCCCAGCGGCGGCTCGCTGGTCATCGACCGCACCGAGGCGATGACCGTGGTCGACGTCAACACCGGCAAGTTCACCGGCTCCGGGGGCAACCTCGAGGAGACGGTCACCAAGAACAACCTGGAGGCGGCCGAGGAGATCGTGCGTCAGCTGCGGCTGCGCGACATCGGCGGCATCATCGTCATCGACTTCATCGACATGGTGCTCGAGGCCAACCGTGACCTCGTGCTGCGCCGCCTGGTCGAGTGCCTGGGCCGTGACCGCACCAAGCACCAGGTGGCCGAGGTGACGTCGCTAGGGCTGGTGCAGATGACCCGTAAACGCATCGGCACCGGCCTGCTGGAGGCGTTCAGCGAGCCGTGCCCGCACTGCAAGGGCCGTGGCCTGCTCGTGCACACGCACCCGGTCGAGTCCGGGTCCGGCGGCGGGTCCAACGGTTCGTCCGGGTCCGACGACACCCGCGGCGGCCGCTCGGAGCGACGCGGACGCCGGCGCAAGAACGAGCAGCCGCCGGTGGAGAAGCCGGCCGAGCCGCTGACCCCGAAACTCGAGGCGCTGGCCAGCCCCGGCGAGGCGTCGCCGGCCGATCTGATGCCGGTGGCGGCCAACGGGACCTCGGACGAGGGCGACGAGCGGGCTGCCGCGACGCCACCTCCGCCTCCGCCTCCGCCGCAGCCGGCCGAGACGCTGGCCACCGGCCCCGGCGCGGTCGAAGCGGCCGCGACTGGGCAGGCGCCCGCCGGCCAGACTGCGGCAGGCCAGGGTGCGGCCGACGACGCACCGGCCTCGGAACGTCAGCCGGAGAAGAAGCCCCGCCGCAGGTCCAGCCGGCGATCCAGCGGGCCGGCGGCCGAGGCCGCACCGGCCGAACCGCTGACCCCGTCGGCGGGCGAGTCCGCGGCACCGGCCAGGAGCACGGAGAGTCCCGGCAGCGGGGCGGCCGAGATCGCCACCGACGGTGCCGGCGCCGCGACCACCGTCGGCACCGCGTCGGTGTCGTCGGGCGCTGCGAGCGAGCCGGTGTCGTCCGACAGCGAGCCGGCCCGGCCGCGTCGCACCCGGCGCCGCGCCCAGCGACCTGCTGGCAGCCCGGACGAGCCGGTCAGCGTCCCATGATCGTGATCGCGTCCGGGCGGCAACGGCGCCGCCCGGCGCGTGATCAGCACAGGCTCCGGTGAGTTTGACCGGACCAGGCAAGATTCCGTACCCTAGGGCGTCGGCGCATCTTGCGCCTATACCCGCACGCCTCGCGACTTTCGCGGGAGCATGCGCGCCCGAAGCCCGAGTGAGAGAGTGAGTCCGCGGTGTACGCGATCGTCCGCAGCGGCGGCAACCAGAGGAAGGTCTCCGTCGGAGACGTCATCGACGTCGACCAGCTCAACAACGCCGAGGTCGGCGCCACCATCACGCTGCCGGCGGTCCTCCTCGTCGACGGTGAGACCGTGACGTCCGACGCCAAGGCGCTGGCCGGGGTGAGCGTGACGGCTGAGATCGTCGGCGCCACCAAGGGCCCGAAGATCCACATTCTTCGGTACAAGAACAAGACCGGGTACCGCCGGCGCCAGGGGCACCGGCAGAAGTACACCCAGGTCAAGGTCACCGGCATCGAGACGAAGTAGGCAGGAACCACTCATGGCTCACAAGAAGGGCGCCTCGTCCAGCAAGAACGGGCGCGACTCCAACGCGCAGCGGCTCGGCGTGAAGCGCTTCGGCGGCCAGCTGGTCAACTCCGGCGAGATCATCGTCCGCCAGCGCGGGACCCACTTCCACCCGGGCGAGAACGTCGGCCGGGGCAAGGACGACACCCTGTTCGCCACCTCCGCCGGTTCGGTCGAGTTCGGCGTCAAGCGTGGCCGCAAGGTCGTCAACATCGTCGTGCCGGCGGGGGAGTGATCCCCGCTCCGCGCGAGCAACACGTGTGAACGCAGAAGGGCGGGCCGGTCACCTCGACCGGCCCGCCCTTTTCTCCGTCTCGAACCACTCCGTGATCCACTCGTGATCGACGCCATGATCGAACCAGAGGAGGTGCAGTGATGGCGATTCCCAGCTTCGTCGACCGCGTCGTGCTGCATCTCGCGGCCGGTTCCGGCGGCCATGGTTGCGTGTCGGTTCACCGCGAGAAGTTCAAGCCGCTCGGCGGCCCGGACGGCGGCAACGGCGGCCGCGGCGGCGACATCGTGCTCGTCGTCGACCCCAACACCACCACGCTGCTCGACTACCACCGCTCGCCGCACCGCAAGGCCAAGAACGGCGCGCCCGGCGAGGGCAGCAACCGTTCGGGTGCCGACGGCGACGACGTCGTCCTCCCGGTCCCCGACGGCACGGTCGTCAGCACCCGGGGCGGCGAGGTACTTGTCGATCTCGTCGGCGCGGGCACCCGCTTCGTGGTCGCCAAGGGCGGCAACGGCGGGCTGGGCAACGCCGCGCTGGCCTCGAAGCGCCGCCGGGCGCCGGGGTTCGCGCTGCTGGGCGAGCCCGGGGACACCCTCGATGTCGTCCTGGAGCTGAAGAGCGTCGCGGACGTGGGCCTGGTCGGCTTCCCCAGCGCCGGCAAATCCAGCCTGATCGCCGCCATCTCCGCGGCCCGGCCGAAGATCGCCGACTACCCGTTCACGACGCTCACGCCGAACCTCGGCGTCGTCGAGGCCGGCGACATCCGGTACACCGTCGCCGACGTGCCGGGCCTGATCGAGGGCGCCAGCGAGGGCCGTGGGCTCGGGCACGAGTTCCTGCGCCACGTCGAACGCTGCAAGGCGCTGGTGCACGTCGTCGACGGCGCCACCATGGAGCCCGGCCGCGACCCGCTCAGCGACATCGACGTCATCGAGGCCGAGCTCGAGAAGCACGGCGGCCTGGACGACCGGCCGCGGATGGTCGCGCTGAACAAGATCGACGTGCCGGACGCGCGCGACCTGGTCGACCTGGTCCGGGCCGATATCGAGGCGCGCGGCTGGCGGGTCTTCCCGGTGTCCGCGGCGTCCCACGAGGGCCTGCGCGAGCTCACGTTCGCGATGGGTGAGCTGGTCGGTGCCGCCCGGGCTGCTGCGCCGCCGCCGGAGGCCACCCGGCTGGTGCTGCGGCCGACCGCCGTCGACGACTCCGGCTTCACCGTCACCAACGAGGGCGAACGGTTCCGGGTGCGGGGCGTCAAGCCTGAGCGGTGGATCCACCAGACCGACTTCACCAACGACGAGGCGGTGGGGTACCTCGCGGACCGGCTGGCCCGGCTCGGGGTCGAGGACGCGCTGATCGAGGCCGGTGCGCAGCCCGGTGACGAAGTGGTCATCGGCGGCGAGGACGCGGTGGTGTTCGACTGGGAGCCCAGTGTTCACGCCGGCTCCGAGCTGCTCGGCCCGCGTGGCTCTGATCCCCGCCTCCAGTGACCAGCCAGTGACCCCCAAATGATCACGTCCGGCATGGGTCCTCCCGCTACCCCAGGAATGCTTGCCTGGTGAAGCGGGTGCACCCATGGAGGACGTGATCATTCCCAACCGACGAGGGGAGGACGACGTGGCCGACGACGGTGCCCGAACGCGTTCGGCGGTGGCGACCGCTCCGCGCGTCGTCGTCAAGGTGGGGTCGTCCTCGCTCACGACGGCACACGGCGGCCTCGACGACGGCCGGGTCGCGGCTCTGGTGGACGCGCTGGCGAAGGCCCGGGCGGCCGGACGCGAGGTCGTGCTGGTGTCGTCCGGGGCGATCGCGGCGGGTCTGGCGCCGCTGGGATTGCCGCGCCGCCCGCGTGACCTGGCCCGTCAGCAGGCCGCCGCCAGTGTCGGCCAGGGCCTGTTGATGGCCAACTACACCGCCGCGTTCGCCGCGCACGGGCTGCGCGTGGGCCAGGTCCTGCTCACCGTCGACGACGTCACCCGCCGCTCGCACTACCGCAACGCCTACCGGACGCTGCACCAGCTGCTCGCGCTCGGCGTGGTCCCGATCGTGAACGAGAACGACACGGTCGCCACGCACGAGATCCGCTTCGGCGACAACGACCGGCTCGCGGCCCTCGTCGCCCAGTTGGTGCACGCGGACCTGCTGGTGCTGCTCTCCGACGTCGACGGGCTGTACGACGGCAATCCGCACCGGCCGGAGACCAGCCGTATCTCCGACGTCCACGACCTCGCCGATCTCGCCGGCGTCGATGTCGGCTCGGCCGGCAAGTCCGGTCTGGGCAGCGGCGGCATGGTGACCAAGGTCGAGGCGGCCACCATCGCCACCGGCTCCGGTGCCGACGTCGTGCTGGCCGCGGCGCCGCAGGTGTCGGCCGTCTTGGACGGCGACCCCGTCGGGACCTGGTTCCATCGCCGCGCGTCCCGCCGCGCCACCCGGCTGTTGTGGCTGGAGCACGCCACGGACGGCCGCGGCAGCCTCACCCTCGATGCCGGCGCGGTGCGCGCCGTCGTCGAGCGGGGCGCATCATTGTTGCCCGCCGGTATCACGGCCGTCGACGGTACGTTCACGGCCGGCGACCCCGTCGACCTGCTCGACGAGCACGGGCACGCGGTGGCGCGCGGGCTGGTGAACTACGACGCGGCCGAGCTGCCGAGTCTGCTGGGCCGCTCGACGAAGGACCTGGCTCGCGAGCTCGGCCCGGAATACGAGCGGGAGGTCGTGCACCGCGACGACCTCGTGCTGCTCGGACGGGCGACGACCCGCCGGCCCTGACCGTGGCTGGGTCCGTCCCGCCCCACCCTGGGCGTTGATCTTGGAGTCGTTCGGCGAACTCGGCGCGAAATGTCCGATTGATACCAGAACAGGTTCAAGATCAACCGAGGGTGGGGGAATGGCTGGCGGCGGCGAGGACCAACGGGACCGGAACTAGACTGAGCAGCGTGAGTATCGCCGACCTGGGCCACCGTGCCCGCACCGCTGCCGCTGACCTGGCCGTGCGCATCCGCGCCGAGAAGGACGCCGCGTTGCACGCGATGGCTGACGCGCTGGAGGCGAACGCCGACTCCATCGTCGAGCGCAACGCCGCCGACGTCGACCGTGCCCGTGCGGTCGGCACCAGCGACGCCATCGTCGACCGGCTGCGCCTCGACGCCACGCGCATCGCGGGCATGGCAGACGGGCTGCGCCAGGTGGCCGGGCTGCCCGACCCGGTCGGCGAGGTCGTGCGGGGCTACACGCTGCCCAACGGGCTGCAGGTCACCCAGCGGCGGGTACCCATGGGCGTCGTCGGCATCATCTACGAGGCCCGGCCCAACGTCACCGCCGACGCCGCCGGCCTGGCGCTGAAGAGCGGCAACGCCGTGCTCCTCAAGGGCTCGTCGAGCGCCGCGACCTCGAACGAGGCCATCGTCGACGTGCTGGCCGCCGCCGTCGCGAGCGCCGGGCTCCCGGCCGACGCCATCCAGTTGGTGCCGGGCGGCCACGACGAAGCCAAACAGCTCATGCGCGCCCGCGGCCTGGTCGACGTGCTCATCCCGCGCGGCGGCGCCGGGCTCATCCGCAGCGTGGTCGAGGAGTCCACCGTTCCGGTCATCGAGACCGGCGTCGGCAACTGCCACGTCTACGTCGACGCCGACGCCGACCTCGAGAAGGCACTGGCCATCGTGCTTAACGCCAAGGTCCAGCGGCCGAGCGTCTGTAACGCCGCCGAGACGCTGTTGGTGCACGCCGACGTCGCCGACACGTTCCTGCCGCAGGTGCTGGCCGCGCTGCGGGCCGAGGGCGTCACCGTCCACGGCGACGATCGGGTGCGTGCCCACGACGACGCCGTCGTTGCGGCCACCGACGACGACTGGTCCGCGGAGTACCTCTCGCTCGACCTCGCGGTCGCCGTCGTCGACACCCTCGACGACGCGGTGGCGCACATCCGGCGCTGGGGGAGCGGTCACACCGAGGCGATCGTCACCCGGTCGCTGGCAGCCTCGCAGCGGTTCGCGGCCACCACCGACTCCGCCGCGGTCATGGTCAACGCGTCCACCCGGTTCACCGACGGCGAGCAGTTCGGTTTCGGCGCCGAGATCGGCATCTCCACCCAGAAGCTGCACGCCCGCGGTCCCATGGGCCTGCCGGAACTCACTACGACGACGTACGTCGTCACCGGTGACGGACACGTCCGCGACTGACGGTAGGCTGTCGGCCCATGAAGACCCTGGTGCTGATGGCCGAAGAGGCCCACTCCGAATCCGAAGGCTTCCCCGCCGTCGGCTGGGGCATCTCCGCGTTCGCCATTCTGGTGGTGCTGCTCCTCGTCGTGCTGGCGTTCGGCAGGGGCCGGCCGCACGCCTGAGCGCGGCACAGGCATCACGGTGAGCAACCGCACCCGGATCGGGGTCATGGGCGGCACGTTCGACCCGATCCACCACGGTCACCTGGTCGCGGCCAGTGAGGTCCAGCACTGGTTCGGCCTCGACGAGGTCGTCTTCGTCCCGACCGGTCAGCCGTGGCAGAAGACCGACCGGCAGGTCACCCCGGCCGAAGACCGTTACCTGATGACGGTCATCGCCACCGCGTCGAACCCGGTGTTCTCAGTGAGCCGGGTCGACATCGACCGCGGTGGCCCCACGTACACCGTCGACACCCTGCGCGACCTGCGAACGCAGCGCGGCGAAGACGTCGAGCTGTACTTCATCACCGGCGCGGACGCCCTGGGGCAGATCCTGTCCTGGCGCGACCACGACGAGCTGTTCCAGTGGGCGCACTTCGTCGGCTGCACCCGGCCCGGGCACGACCTGTCCGCCGTCGGACTGCCGGAGGACAAAGTCACCCTGGTCGAGGTTCCGGCCCTGGCCATCTCCTCCAGCGAGTGCCGGCACCGGGTCACCGCCGGCGAGCCGATCTGGTACCTCGTGCCGGACGGAATCGTCCAGTACATCAACAAGCGCGGCCTCTACGTCGGAACGTGAGACGCTAGGACCGTCAGACCACAGGAGAGAGGGACGCCGGCTTGACCGCAACCGATCGCGCGACCCAGCTCACGATCGCGGCTGCCGAGGCCGCGGCCGACAAGCTGGCCGACGACATCGTCGCCTTCGACGTGTCCGACCAACTCGCCATCACCGACGTGTTCCTGGTCTGCTCGGCCTCCAACGACCGGCAGGTCCGCTCCATCGTCGACGCGGTGGAGGAACGGCTGCGCGACCTCGAGGCCAAGCCGGTCCGCCGCGAGGGCGAGCGCGAAGGACGCTGGGTGCTGCTCGACTACGTCGACATCGTGGTACACGTCCAGCATGCCGAGGACCGCGTCTTCTACGCCCTGGAGCGGCTGTGGAAGGACTGCCCGGTGATCGAGCTGCCCGAGGATGTGAATGTCGGACGGGCTGGCCGCTCAGGTGACGAGGAGTGAGCCGGCGCGTCGTCCTGTGGCGACACGGCCGGACGGAGTGGAACGCGGCTGGGCGCTTCCAGGGCCAGACCGACGTCGACCTCGACGACCTCGGCCGGCAACAGGCCCGGGAGGCCGCCGCCCGGCTGGCGGCACTGGCGCCGAACCTGCTGATCTCGTCGGACCTACGCCGCGCCCAGGACACCACCGCGGCGCTGGCCGAGCTGGTCGGGCTGGAGGTACGGCTCGACCAGCGGCTTCGTGAGACGTACGCCGGCGAGTGGCAGGGCTGCACGACCGCAGAGATCGCGGCGCGCTGGCCCGACGAGTACAAGGGCTGGCGCGGCGGCGACCCGCTGCTGCGCGTCGGCGGTGGGGAGAGCCGGCAGGAGGTGGCCGAGCGGATCCTCGCCGCCATCACCGACGCCACGGCCCGGCTGCCCGAGAACGGCCTGGCGGTCCTGACCACACATGGCGGCGCGGCACGACTGGGCATCGCGGCGGCGATCGGCATGCCGCTGCACCGGTTCACCAACATGGGCGGACTGTCGAACTGCTCGTGGTCCATGCTCCGCGAGGGCGACGACGGCTGGATCCTGGTCGAGCACAACGCCGGGACGCTGCCGACCCCCGTGGTGATCGAAGAGGGCTGAAACCGGGCTGAGCTGCAGGTCCGGGGCCGATTATGAGCTTCCGGGTCCGGTCGGCTAAGCTAGCGGAGCCGTCGAGCACGGGGCTGTGGCGCAGCTGGTAGCGCACCTCCATGGCATGGAGGGGGTCAGGGGTTCGAGTCCCCTCAGCTCCACTGAAACACCAGGTCAGAGGCCATGACCGGAATCCTTTTCATAGGAGGGCGGAGTGGCAACTCGACACAAGTTCGACACTTCATGCTCGTTGCCAGGGTTCTTCGGGCCGTCTGGGCCGGGCTTGGCAGGTCTCGCGCACGTGGCTGTCATGGACCTCGAAATGGGTGCCGAGACTGACGGCGAAGCCGAGGCGGTAGGTGCGCCGCGTGATCCCCTTGGGCCGGTGGTGTCGCTGGCTGAGCTGGCCGATCGGCTGGGTGTCACTATCCCGCCCAGGATGAGAACGATGATCGCGCCGACCCCGGGGGTGGCGAAGGTGATCGCGGTCAGGCCGAGTGCGAGCGCGGCGATTCGATCGCCCATCTGCTCCATCGTCGTTCCGGTGGGCTCGACGATCCCGATGCAGAGCTGGTCGACGATTTCCAGCAATGTTGCCGTCGATGTCACGACGAGGAACGACCCGAGCACCGATTTGGCCAACCCCGGGACCGGGTGCTGCAGGGCGTCGGCGTCACGACGGATGAGCCCGGTGCCGAGTTGGAGGAAGGAGAACACCAGCATCACGACGATCGCGATCCCGAACACGATGTTGTAGACCGCGATGTACTGCTCGGGCGTGAGGTCCACCAGCGTCGTGGTGTCGAAGACCGCCCACACGTTCTCGAACATCATCGCGGCGGCATGGCCGGCAGCGGAGGCGAGCCACTCGAACGGCGCGGCCACCATGACGCCGGCGACGTCACCGCCAAGATTGCAGACCTCGGCGATGACCGGCACGTCGCAGATACTCATCGCCGACCTCGCACTCTCACGAGATGCCCTGGCCGACGTCCCAGAAGAAGTTCACCAGCGTCACCGCGGCGCCACACAGCACCGCGGCGCCGCAGGCGACCAGCACGCCGGACTTCCCCCGCCCCGCCAGGTGCGGGTTCGACGAGTTCGCGCCGAACCCCCACACCACCGTCGCGATGATCAACGCCAGCACGGACAGGACGAGACCGAACGTCATCCCCGCACCCACGACGTCGCGCAGCGACACGATGCCCGGCAGGCCGTCGTCATTCGGCGCAATATCGATCGCCCGGTTAGAGGTCTGGAAAGGTGGGGCGTACCGGGGCCCGGTCAGTTGAACCTGCATACCCCGCAGGTATGCCAGTAGGACCCTGGCTCACCAGTTGCACTCGTTCGGCGTGCGGTGACAGCGACGACGGACGCGCGAGGCGTGGCTACCGACCGGTGCGGCGGATCCGGCTCGCTCGTATCCACCTCTACGCAATCGAGACCTGAGCAGGAGGCCCTCTGCGAAGAGGGCGACCCGCCAACCTGTGATCAGTTGGAATCCGACAAACGTATGTGCGGGGGAGCAGTGGCGGGGCGGATGGCGCTTCGTCGGTGTCCAGCAGGGCTACCGCAACTCCGCCGCGACCGCCGTCGGGGTCCTCTACCGAGCGGTGGCCTGGTTCGCCGAACGCGGCGTCACCATCGAACGCGTGCTGTCCGACAACGGCTACGCCTACAAGTCGTTCCTGTGGCGCGACGCCTGCGAAGAGCTCGGCATCACGATTAAGAAGACCCGGCCCTACCGGCCACAGACCAACGGGAAGATCGAGAGATCTCACCGCGCCCTGTCCGACGGCTGGGCCTACAAGAAGCTCTACCGCTCAGAGGACGCCCGCCGCGCAGCACTGGCAGGGTGGCTCCACCAGTACAACCACCACCACCGGCCCCACTCAGTCCTCGGTGGCCTTCCACCCATCACCCGGTTGGACAACCTGGTCGGAAATCACACCTAAGCGGCATCGCGGGTGAGGTAGGTTTCGATGCGGTCGAACGCACCCGGCAAGCCGGTCGTGGCCCAGAAGTCACGGAACTCGGCCGTAGGAAAGCCCGTCTGCACGACGGTCATGAGCGTGCCGTCGCCGTCGGCCTCGAAGGTGACCTCGACGCGTGTCGTCATAGAGCCGCCCGACGGATCGGAGCCCGTGGAGTTCGACACGAGTCGGCGCGGCGGTTCGACGACCTCCCAGATCTGCACCTCGGAGAAGAGTTGGTCGGCGTTCGGACCCCACTTCGCGGTCTGTGTTCCGCCGACGCGCAGGTCGTTCTCGATCTCGACGACACCGGGCTCCTCATCGAGGATCGAGAACCAGATCTTCTGTTTGTCGGCATCGGTGTAGGTGTCGAAGACGACCGCGGGGGTGGCGGGCAGGTAGCGGGTGAGCCGCATGCCGTACGTGCCATCGGGGGCATCGAACAGGTCAGTGGTCGCCGTGCGAGCGGTGTGCTCGGTCATGACTGAGTTCCCTTCTGAAGTGTGAGATAGGCGTCGAGCCCGTCGAGGCGACGTTGCCAGAGCCGCCGGTAGAACGCGATCCAGGCCATGGCGTCGTCCAATCCTTCGTCGCCCAGTCGCACCTGGCGGGTGCGACCGACCTTCGCGGTCGCGACGAGACCGGCCGCCTCGAGCGCCGCGACATGCTTCTGCATGCCTGTGATGGTGATGCCGAACGGCTCCGCGAGCTCGCTCAGCGAGGCCGGCCCCTCACCGAGCCGTGCGAGCACGGACCGGCGCGTGGGATCGGCGAGTGCTGAGAAGGCCTGATTGAGGCGCTCTTGCTGAACCATGTGGTTGAGCGTACCACGTTGAACCGAACGGTGCAGTATTGAAATCCTGGATGTGGGCCTATTTCGGGCGCTGCAGTTGGGGGCAGCATCGGTGGACAGCGATCGCTATCGGAGGGCGACGCCACGAGAGCGCGCGCTGCTCGGTGTCGTCCACGCCCGGGCGCTGGCTATCGCTGGACGAGACGCCGACGCGGCAGCGGCGCTGAACCGAGCTGAGGCCGATCTCGCCGCAGCTGCGCCCGGCGGCGACGAACCGGCCCGAGTGTTCTTCTTCGCCGAAGCAAGCCTCGCCCACGAGACGGCCCGCACGCTGCGCGATCTCGGCGATCTCGC
The DNA here is from genome assembly GCF_000515395.1 of Jiangella gansuensis DSM 44835. Classification (NCBI taxonomy): domain Bacteria; kingdom Bacillati; phylum Actinomycetota; class Actinomycetes; order Jiangellales; family Jiangellaceae; genus Jiangella; species Jiangella gansuensis. Next base: position 3,440,797 of record NZ_KI911782.1, read on the forward strand.
CGGGGCAGAACGGCATTTCGTCCGAAGCGTCCGCACGCGTCGCGCCGCCACCTTTACCCGCACGCACGCGGTCACGCTTAGTTACCTGGGATCGGTGCGGTTCCGGCAAGGAGGCATCGACGGAGTATGCGAGTCGTGGTCGGTGGCGTTGGGCGCGATGGACGGCGTTCGGTCCGGCCGGACGCGACAGATCGTCCTCGACATGCGATCGGCTCTGGCTCCGTACCGTCGCAGGCCGGGTGGTGCGCCGTCGTTGGTGGGTGGCTCGGGGAGTTGGTCGAGGATCCGCAGTGCGGTGGTCCGTACTCGTCCACCGGTCATGCGGACCACGTCGGCCGGTTCGGTGTCAGGCACTGTTGATGACCAGGACGCGATGTAGGGAACGGTGTATCCGCTGGTGTCCATGCCGTGGCTGGAGCCGATCATCATCGCGACGGATTCGGCTTCGACCTCGGCGATACCGCGATGCAGGGAATGGCCTTCGTCCGTGTCAGCGTGCATGAGCGCGCCAAACGCGACGCCGTTGAGACCGGCCTGGCTGTGGCCGAGCACGAGGTCGCCCGGAAGGCCGGGGCGGACTACGAGCTGACACTGCACCAGGCCGCCGTGCTCATCCAGCTCGACGACGACCCCGACGCGGTGAAGGAGCTGCGGAAGGTCGCCAAGAAGAAACCAGCCGCCTTCGACCACGAAGCGCAACGCCTGATCGGTGCCAAGGCCACGCGCGATGAGATCGCCAAGACCCGCGCCGAGTACGAGGCCAACGGCGTCACAGTGGTGGACTGGCCCGCCTGGAACGACCCGGACACGGCGTTCTTGCGCGATCTCCGCACCGGCGACGGCGAACCGTTGACCGAAGAGAACTACGCAGGCAAGCCCGGACACGCCGTCGCGGTAGGAGAGTCATGGCGTGGCGTTGCTGTCGAGCACGTCGTCGTGAACTGGAAACTGCACGGCCTACGCAAGCTCACCGGCACCGGGTCGACGGCGGGCCGGAAGCTGACCGAGGAGGAGAAGGCCACCCGGCGCGAGGTCATCACCAACAACAAGGCGTGGGACTCTGCCGAGAAGGGCCGCCGGACCTGGCTGACCAATCTGCTGAGCCGCAAGCGGCTGCCCGCCGACGCCCTGGCGTTCGCCGCGACCGTCCTTGCGTCGCGCAGCCACGAAGTCGGGCGAGCGGTCCAGAGCAGGCACCGGATAGCCCGCCTCCTGCTCGGCCTGGACCAGACGGTCGGGGACGACCCGCTGGCTGGCCTGATTGAGAAGACCCCAAACAAGGCCGAGAACGTCACCTTCGCGCTTGCCCTCGGCGCGCTCGAGGGCGCCACCCATCGGCATACCTGGCGCAACCCCACCGAGGCCGCACGCGCCTACTTCCAGCAGCTCTCGAACTGGGGCTACAACCTCGCCGAGGTCGAACAGTTCGTGACCGCCACCGACACAAGGACTGATAGCGCCGACGACGCCGCACGTGACTCTGAACCGCCCCGGGGTTTCCGGAGGCTCCGGTGTGTGTCTCTACCGGGTCGGGGCGAGACGGTTTCGTGCAGCGTAGTGAGCTTCCTCGGCTTCGATAGGTGTGAGGTCGTCGATGGATTCGTGGGGCCGTTCGGTGTTGAACCGTCGACCCAGTTCAGGGTTCCAGTTCGACGTGTTCGACGTCGCGCCAGGGACCGTCGGGGCGGATCAGTTCGGCCTTGTAGACGCCGATCTGTGACTCCGCGAGGGCGTTGTCGTAGGTGTCGCCCACCGAACCCACCGACGGGTCGACGCCGGCCTCGATGAGCCGCTGGGTGAACGCGAACGAGGTGCGCTGGCTGCCCGCATCGGTGTGGTGGACCAGCCCGGTCAGGTCCTCGATGCCCTGCTGACGGCGTGACCAGATCGCGTGCTCGAGGGTATCGAGGACGAGTTCGGTGGTCATGTTGGTAGCCGCCCGCCAACCCACGATCCGGCGGGAGTAGACGTCGAAGACGAATGCCACGTAGACCGTGCCGGACCAGGTCGCGACGTAGGTGAAGTCAGCGACCCACAGCTGGTTCGGGGCGGTTGCGGCGAAGTCCCGGTCGACCCGGTCCTGCGGCCGCGGGTCATTCGCCGCAGGGATGGCGGTCCGAACCCGCTTACCGCGCAGTGCTCCGCTCCAGCCTTCGGCGGCCATCAGCCGTTCCACCGTGCACCGAGCCACGTCGTGACCGTTGCGGCGTAGGTGGAGCCACATCTTGCGGGCACCGAATCGCTGCCGCAGCTTCTTAGTCGCCCGGGCGGTACGGATCAGCTCGACGACCTCGGCGTCCCACAGCGCACGCTTCGACAGCTCGCGGTCGCGGGCCTCGTAGTAGGTGCTCGGGGCGATCTTGATCCCGTGCTCACTCAGCACGCGACAGATCGGCTCGACCCCGAGCCGGCGGCCCTCGACGACACGCTCGCGGTGCTCGTCGATGAACGCGATCAGTACCGACGTGGGCGGTCGAGCTCCGCCGCGAAGAAAGCCGACGCACTCTTGAGGATCTCGTTCGCCCGACGCAGCTCGGCGACCTCCTTCCTCAGCTCCGGATCTCAGCAATCTCCTCGCTGGTCTTCTCCGGCCTGGCGCCACCATCGATCTCAGCGCGCCGCACCCATTTGCGCAAAGTCTCCGACGACCCGATGCCCAACTTCGCGGCGATCGACCGGATCGCCTCGAACTCGCTCGGATAGTCGCCCTTGGACTCCACCACCAACCGAACAGCGCGCTCGCGCAGCTCACGGGGTACTTCGAGGGACGTGCCATGCATCCTCCAACTAATGAAGTCTCCCGACATCCCGGGGCGGTGCAAACAGCGCGCAGACACCTTGGTGCAGACCGCCCTCACGGACGGCGAGGCGTGGATACAACGCTGCGGACACCCACCCGCCGACCCCGCCCGGCAGGACCGCTGGCGTGCCGCCGCGCGAGTCGTCGCCGCCTACCGCGAACTCCACAGCATCACCGCCACTGACCCGCTCGGCCCCATGCCATCCACCGACCGGCAACGCATCGACTACCAGCGCGCCCTGCGCGCAGTCCGTGCCACACGGGCGCTGACTTCCGTCCGGGACGCCGCGCTATTGGCGCCAGAGGCGACCGGGCACCAATTGACTGGTCGCTAGCGGTGATCCGTGAGTCCGGCAGCGTGAACGTCTGGCCGGTCCCGAATCGCCTCTTCGTTAGGCTCGTCAACCATGACCCCGGCGTTGAACCTGCTGGGAAGTTCGGCGTGGACCATCTCACGCCCACGTGCCCGCACCTGCGCCACGAGTCATCAGCGGGCGGCTGGAACTACGGCGCATGTGCTGGTGAAGGTTCTGTCCTGGCCGTGCGCTATCGTTCAGCGACCCAATCAGGGGTAAAGCGAGTTCCACGTCCTTACAGCGGCGGGGTGCTAGACCTATGAAGCCTGACACGCATACCGTTCAGCAGTTGTTTGAGCGAGATGTGCGCTATGTCGTCCCCTTGTACCAGCGTCCGTACGTCTGGGACGAGGGCGACCAGTGGGCGCCGCTGTGGGACGACATCACCGCGCTCCTTGAGCACCAGGGCGACACCGTCTCCGGTGTGCAGACGCACTTCCTCGGTGCGATCGTGCTCGAGCAGGAAAAGACCAGCCCCGGCCAGATCCCGCAGTTCACCGTCATCGACGGCCAGCAACGACTGACCACGCTCCAGATCCTGCTCGCAGCCTCAGCCAACGTTATGCATAGGGCCGGCGCGCCGATGACGCCGACCTGCTGCGCGACCTCGTGTTCAACAACCCGCGCAAGGCAAAGGGCACAGACCGGCTGAAGGTCTGGCCGACCAACGCTAACCGAGCCGCCTTCGCCACCGTCTTGAATCCTGATGGGCTACCGCCCGACCACGTCGACGATCCCGGGAACCGAATCGACGAGGCGTTCGGGTACTTCTCTCAGCAGGTAGAGCTGTATCTCGACGAACTCGACTCCGACGAGATCGCCGAGACACGCGACGTGCTGGCCGGCGTCGACCAGGACCAGCTGCCACAAACTGTGAAGTTGCGGCGAGCCGAGCGCCTGCGGATCACACTCAGTGACCTGCTGAAGGTCGTGTCGATCACGCTCGAGACCGACGACAACGCCCAGGTCATCTTCGAGACCCTCAACGCCCGCGGTACGCCGCTGCTGGCCCTAGACCTGGTGAAGAACGCTGTCTTCCACGAGGCCGCGCAGCAGCGCACAGACACCGACGCCTTATACGACCAGGTGTGGCGACCCGAGCTCGATGACGAGTACTGGCGCGTGAAACGTCGGCAGGGTCGACTTAACCGGCCCACGGGTGAGTTGTTCCTCATGCACTGGCTCACCATGCGGCTGGAGCACATCATCCCGGCGACCGAACTGTTCGCCACGTTCCGCCAGAGCGTCCTCAGACCGGCAACAGATCCAGCAGCCCTTGTGCACGAACTGACTGCCGACGCGGCCGTCATGCGCTCGTTCGACAACCCGCGCCCAGGGACACCGGAGGCAGAGTTCTTCCGGCGCATGGTGCCACTGGATGCGGGGACGGTGATGCCGATCGTGCTCTTGTTGTTCCGCTCGCCAGAGGTAACCGTGGAGCGGCGCCGTCGCGCGCTGCGGATCCTGGAGAGCTGGCTGGCTCGCCGCGCCTTGATGCGGTTGACCGCCAAGAACTATAACCGGCTCGTTCCGCGGCTAATCGCAACGATGAAGGCAGACCTGCAGCGCGCCGACGAGGCACTCTTCGCCGCGTTGTCTGGCGGTGAGGGCGAGATCAGCCGGTGGCCCGACGATGACGAGTTCTTTGACTTCCTCATCGCCCGGGAGGTCTACGGGACCGTCGCAAAGCCGCGCATCGTGATGGCGCTCGCCGCTGTCGAGGCCAGCCTCTACACGAGCAAGACCGACGTCCTGGACATCCCTGTGGACCGGCTCTCCATTGAGCACTTGATGCCGCAGGAGTGGGAAGAGCATTGGCCCATCACCGGGCCAGACGGCAAGCCGCTCGAAGGCGAGGCTCAGGACAAGGCGACCGAGCAGCGTAGAGCGAGACTGCACAGACTCGGCAACCTCACGATCGTCACCCAACCGCTCAATTCCGCGCTCTCCAACGCCGCGTGGCTCACGAAGCGGACCGCGCTCAACCGGAGTAGTCGCCTCCTACTGAACGCGCGCCTAGCTGAGCGCGACCGCTGGGACGAAGCATCGACGATCAGAACGCCAAGTGGCTCGCGGCCCAACTCCTCAGGATCTGGCCTGGCCCTTCGGCGTCGACCTGGAATCTCTGAGGCGCGCCGCTACCTGGCAGGTGTGCACCCAGTTGCGTCACGCTGGGCGCGGACGTACTCATCAAGATCGTGTTCGTACGCCACGAGGCGCCGAAAGCTGAACGGATCCCGGCGTGGCGACGCGACCGTCTGAATGGGCATGCGAAGGGCTCGTCCGAGTACTTCCGCCGAGGGAGTCACGGTGCGCTGACCCGGATGTGGCTTGATAGACGTCGATGGGCTTCACCCAGACGCCTTGGCCGGCGAGGCGGCCGCCGGAGTCGTCGCGGACGTAGACGTGGGTGGTGTCCCATCGGGTGGCCGTACCGGCAAGCCATACTTCGCCGGCGACGCCGTGCTCGTCGCCCCACACGATGCGGACTCTGACCCGTCGTGGTGTCGGCTGGACTGTGAAGTCGCGCGGGTTGTCGGGCCAGTGCGTGTTGAGCACGTCGCGCCACTGTTGCACGTGCGGAGGCTGCGAGCGGCCACCCATGGCCCTAGAGTGGAACATGGGTTCGATTCGGAGGCTTGATGTGGCTGGTTGGGACGGCAACGGCGACGTGCCGTGGGCCGAGTTCGAGCGGGCGCTGACCTGGGGGAGTGGGTGCCGCAGCGACGGCGCGAAGCTCCCACCTCGACGACGACCGGATCCATCGGCGCCGCTGTCTCGACGCGAGCCGCCGGCGGCGCCTCGGGCCGAACTGCACTGCCATTCCGCCTACAACTTCCTGGACGGTGCGTCGGGGCCGCACGCGCTGGTGGCCGAGGCTGTGGCGCAGGGGATCGAGACCGTGGCTGTTACGGACCATGACGGCATGCATGGGGTGGTGCGGTTCCTGGTAGAGAGCGGCCTTCTCCTCGTCTGTCGCGTCTCTGAGTGCGGACGCCAGCCCTCCGACGTAGTCCGATCAGCTGTTCCACTTCGTCGGCGGCGATGGCCTGCCGTGCGGTCAGCCTGGTGAGTTCACCCCTGAGCATGTCGCCCTCGTGCGTCCGTGTCGACAACTGCTGGAGCAGCACCTCGGGTGCGGCGTTGGCGCCTTCGATCGCCGCGACGAGGTTCGTGATCTTGCCCTCGAGGACGGCGAGCTTCTCACGCAGCACCTCGGCTCGTGCGACCTCTGCCACATCAGGACCTGCCACCGAGGTTCCATTCCGGATCGTTGAGCTCCGTCGCGAGCCAGCGATCGACATTTGCCGTGACGGCCCGTGCCGGTTGACGGCACTGTCAGCCTTGGCAAGTTCACGTACATGGGCGTGCTCATCGATATCGGAGCTAGCCTGCACTCATCCGGGCTCGGAGGGTAGCGGCCCAGCCGTTGGCCCAGTTGCGCGGCCACACCCGCCGCCGACTGCCGACTCGGTCTGGCGTAACGCGTCGCCTGATCGTTGCGACACGAATGGCGGGCTGATACCCCCGCTCGGGCCGTCGCCTGGGCTGGCTCATCGCCACCCATCTGTGCTCAGGCTTCTTGAAGCCCCTCCTCATGTGCTGTCCAAGTATGGTCATGACGTACTGCCGTGCGCGACAACCTGTTGGCCGCTGTGGATTGCCCAACAACGGTGACGCTGACCCGGGAAGGCGCGCAGGCGCTGGCAAACCTCAGTCCTTCCGACTCTTCTCGATGGCTCCCCTTGACCGTCGATGTGATCAGCACCTAGTGTGCCGTCACGAACGTACCAACACTTGCACATGACGCTCCGCAGAGCAAGCCGGTGAACTCGGGTGGTTCGCGGGCCACACCGGTAGGTATACGGATGCTGCGGGTGCCGCCACGCCGGCGGCGAGCTCGGCGAACACACGAGGCATGTATGGCTCCTTCCACCAGAAAGGGAATGTCATGAACACCTCTCGCCACGATGGCGCTGACATCAGTCACCCGGTCGGCGCAATCAATGCCCCAGTGGCCAGGCGTACCTTCTTGCAAGCAGCGGCTGCTGCAGGCGTCGGGGGCGCGTTCCTCGGGCTTCCAGCCGTTGCCCACGCCAATCCGCACGCGCGCAGGCTGTTTCTTGCACGGCGTCTCCAGACGACGTACGCCATCGTGGTCGGCCAGGACGAAGGCGCCGTCGTCGTCAATGCCGCGAACGAACTCGCTGACTACCTCGGGCAGATGGGCGGAGTGACCTTCCCCGTCTTTGCCACGGATGACCTTACGAACGGCCAACTACCGCCGGGCTATACGTCGAAGATCGTCGTGGGCCGACTGAACGAATGGGCGACCGATTCGGATCTCGTCGATGACGATCCCCTTCCGCTGGAAGACGCCGAACGCGACGGATTTTCTTTCCGGTCCGTGGACGGAGACGTCCTGATCGCTGGCGTCTCGCCGCGGGGCACCCTCTACGGCGTGTACTATCTCCTGGACCATGTCCTCGGCGTGCGTTGGTTTGCCCCCGACACCACCTTGGTTCCCCAGCGGCCGGTAGTCACGCTCCTGGAATCGACAGTCAACGCTGACCATTTTCCGCGCTTCGATTACCGGGAAGTCTTCATTTCCGACGGGGTCTCCCAGTACGAATGGCGGCACCGTAACCTGATGAACGGCCGACGGGGCTACCTCAGCCGAGACGCCGCGGTACCGCCACCCGCCGAACTGGATACGTGGTCGTACATCTGGCCGGGCATCAACCCTGGTCAGTTCAAAGAGATCATCACTGATCAGACCATGTGGCACAGCAATCAGGTCAAGTTCATGGACCCGGCCGTCCGTGACTTCGCGGTCACGTCGCTGGCCATGAAGATCACCCAACGTATTACGGCGAACGGCGACTACGGCCATCCGTTCCACATGAACGACGGGGCATACGACAACCCGGATGCCGCCTCCGAGGCATTCGCTCAAGCGCATGGTGACACGCTGGCGGCGCCCGCGCTGGACATGGTCAACGAAGTCGCACAGCGCCTGGAGGCCCAGATCCCGGGGGCGCGCCTGGAAACCCAGGCCTATCTCTGGGGATTCAAGCCCCCGACCGGGATGACTGTCGCCGATAACGTGACGATCACAACCGCGCCCATCCCACAGGCGGACCTCGGCACGAACATGTTCCAGGGCCGGAATGCGCAGATCGGCGCCGATATCGACGGGTGGCGGGCGATCGCCTCATCGATCGTCATGTGGGACTACCACTACGCGACGATGGACTTCCTCGTACCGTTTGCCGACTGGTGGGCGCATCCGGAAACGATCAAGGAACTCGCCGATCGGTCCGACGTGGTCGGGTACTTCGGCGAAGGTCAGTTCAGGGACGGGTCCTCGGGAATACAGCTGAAGGCACTCAAGGCGTGGGTGTGTGGCCGGCTACTGTGGGATCCCGATGCGGACATCGACGACCTGATCGAGGAGTTCTGCACAGCGTACTTCGGATCCGGCGCGCCCTACATCTTGCAGGCGCTGCAACTGCTAGACCAAGCGCGGACCACCTTTGACTACTCGCTACACATCTCCAGGGTAACCGCGGGTTCGCGTTATCTGAACTGGCAGGTACTCCGTCAGTGCGATCAGTTGATGGACCAGGCCGCCGCGGCCACGACGTCTGAGCCGCTTGCCGCAGAGCATGTACTGACGACCCGCATGATGATCGACCACCCGATCCTCATGCGGCATGCGCAGCTTGCCCAAGACGCGATGGACGCGGGTGTCACGTGGAACATAGATTACAACGGACGGCTGGCACGGCTCCAGTCGGCAGTCGCTGCTGCCGGTCTTACGACGTGGAACAACTACGATGTCTCGATGCAGTCGCTCTACGACGCGTACGCCATAGCGCGCACGCCGAGCCAGCTCCCTCCGGCCTGCGTGGGTCTTCCGGAATCAGACTTCCACATCCTGGAAGACTATGCGATGTGGAAGTACCCGTCGATGACGACTCCTGTGTTCGATAGCCAAGCCAACGACCACGCCGCCGTTCGACTCCTGGGTTCTGTAGAGACGTGGGGTGTGCAGCTCGCGCTGTCTGAGTTGCCGTCCGACGGCACCTGGCGCATACATTTCACCGTGCGCGCTGATCTCACAAGCGGGGCCGACCCGACGAAGGTCGCGCTCGTGCTGGGCATCTATCCCGAGTTGGATTCCCCGGCTGTGTCGGAATGGGGCTTTCCTGTCTCCGCCTTCTCGGATGGTCAATATCACGAGTTCGAAGTCCCTCGCGACTTCTCGCACGACCGATCGGGACAATACATCTACGTCACGGGCCGCAATACCCAAGTGCCGTATCTATACATTGACCGGATTTACCTGACGAGAGCATCCGCGTAGGGCGTGGAGATCTGCTCCTATCCGCACGCCAAAACGCGGGAATGCGTGAGTGATGATGCCAAGTATTGGCGTAGCAGGCCCCCGGAGACTTCGGCATGTTCCACTGCGATAGCTATGTGGAGGCCACCGGCATCGTGCCGGTGGCCTCGTACGGCGGATCATTGAGGGAATCGGGGTGCAGACACTGGCAGGTCATGCGTCTCCTGGTGATCTGCGTGGCGCAACCGTCGAGGTCGCGCGCCTGGGGCTGGTCATTGCCGACTTCGCCGATAGGCGGCCGGCCACCCCGGTGCGCAATGTGAACTGGCGGGTGAAGTAAAAGACGTCCCGATAGCCGAGCCTCACCGCAATGGCCTTGATAGGCTCATCGGTCGCCCCGAGCAGCCGCCCCGCAACCCCTTGGCTTGTCCTGACGATTGACAAGGCCGACTCGCCGGGAAGCGGTGGGGCCAGCGCGTCGTCTGTGTCCGCCGCCGGGTCGAGGCGGTCCACCTGCAGGGTCAGCTCGCGGTCTGGCGCGCAGAACCACAGGGCACGATATGCGTCGGACCCGGCGGCGGCGACCAGTTCCGACGACGGCTCCGCGGGCGCCGCGACGTCTTCGGGAAGCCGCAAGGTCAGCCGTCTCCGGGCCGGAACCGCGGCGTCGAGGGTCGCCTTCGCCAGCGGCTCGCCGGCGAACGAGGCGCGGGTGATGTCGATCTGGGCCTCCCACAATGTCATCCCTGCGAGGCCGTGCGGGTGTGGGACGCGATGGGCCGCGGCGACATCGACGGCGCACGGGCCGAACGGGCAAGTATGGCCGCACTGGAAGCTGCTGGCGGAACCGGCGTTCCCGGGCTGCCATCGATCTTGCGATATATCGTGGCCTATTGCGCATCTGGGGGCATCCGGCCGGCTTCTGTCGGCCACCGTTACAGGATTCGGACGTCGACTAGCTGATCGAGCTGGAGAAGTTGGTCGCGGCATAAACGGAAACGGCTGCTGCGCCGAACAGCGATCGGCGTCCGCCGCCGGATCGATTCAGGGAGTCAGGGATGACGTTACGAGTGACCGGTGTCGAACGTTTTGTCGTCAACGTGCCGTTTCGGGAGCGGGTCAGGCCGTGGAACGAGCTGTTGGTGGCGAAGTGGGGCGTGATCGAGATCGTCAAGGTCACGACCAGTTCGAGGGGCATTGTCGGATACGGCGAGACCTTGGTGCATTACACCTGGGAGCAGGTGACCGACGCGGATGTGAACCGGGTGGTCGGCACGAACCCGGCCAGGCGCTGGAGGTGCCGATGTACCGGCTCCTCGGCGACCCTAAGATCCGCGACTGGTGCCCGATATCGTGGTGGAACACCAAGATGCCGCCCGGACTGCTCGCCCTCGAAGCGCGGGATGCGGTCGCCGAGGGCTACCTGGCCCACAAGATCAAGGCAAGGCCGTGGTTCGACGTGCGCGAACAGGTCGCCGCGATCAGCGACGTCGCCCCCGAGAACTATCTGATCGACATCGACTGGAACGGCATGCTGCGCAGTCCGGGAGAGGCACTGCCCGTGCTGCGTGAGCTGGACCAGTGGTCGCGGATCGGTCTGTTCGAGAGCCCGATCCGGCAGGACGACGTCATCGGCCATGCCCGTCTGCATGCTCAGTCGCCGCGGCCGCTGGCCGAGCACTTCCGCAAGGACCTCTTTCCGGTCTGGATGCGAGACGACTCGCTGGATGCCTTCGTGGTGTTCGGGGCAGGGGTCAGCGGCATGATGCGGCAGGGCCATCTCGCGGCGAGCTTCAACAAGAGTTTCTGGCTCCAGGTGGTCGGGACCGGGTTGACCACGGCCTTCACGCTGCATCTGGGTGCCGTGCTGAGCCATGCGACCTGGCCCATGGTCACCGGGATGAACACCGTGGCCGACGATCTGATCGTCGAGCCGATCGAGATCCGCAACGGCCTGGCACGGACCCCTGAAATGCCCGGGCTCGGGGTCGCCGTCGACGACGACGCGCTCGAGAGGTACCGCGTCGACACCTCCGAGGTGCCGGCCACGCCACGGCGGATCCTGGAGTTCGACATCGGCGACGGCCGGCGGCGGTACTACGCGGACATGCTCCAGCTATGGCGGGACTGCCGGGACGACCGGAACATGCCGGTGCAGCCGCGGCATGCGACGTTGACCCTGCGCGACGACAACCACTCGGTGGAGTTCGACCAGATCCACCAGCGGCTACAGCGTGCGCCGGTGTGGGACATGGATCTCGCGCTCCCCGCCTGGGGCTGAACGAGAATGGTCGCGCTGTCGCCGACTCGGTGAGGTCCAGGGCCCTATGTTTTACCGTCAGGTCTCATAGAAAGAGTTCTCTGGCGAGGGGTGATGTGGCTTGACCGTCACCGTGGGGCGAGCAGGTCGGAGACGTCGATCTGCCGCCCTTCAGCGATCGAACGCCAGATAGCTTCGCCTGCTGCAACCGCGCTGGCACCGTCGGCTGACGACGCCAGAAGGCCTAGTTCCGTGCTCAGCTCGGACGGGCCGACGAACAGATCTTGCCGCAGCAGTGGGTCGGCGCCGTCGTGTCCGCCGGCAGCCGCTTCCAGCTCGATCGTGTCCGGCGAGCCGAAGATGGGACGATGAACGATGGATTCGGCTCCCGGCATTGGCTCCCCGCTGGGCAGCCGCCCGGTCGAGGCCTCAAGCTGGCCGTGCGTACCGTTGATCACCACTCGGTAGCCCTCCCAGGGCGAGGAGAAGTCGATCGAGTACGCCAGGCTGGCGCCGCCGGTGTAACCGACGAGCGCGCTGTAGGAGTCTTCGATGTCGATCTCGTCGTCGTAAAGGTAGCGCTCGGCGCCGGCGGGGTACTCGTGCGCGTACCGCAGCCCGAACAGGCCACGACGGTCGTCGTCGGCGCCGGGCGGGAAGGTGGAGCTGCCCAGCTGGGCGAGGTAGTACGGGTCGCGCCGGCGCAGCGCCTGGCCCTCGTACGGAGCACCGGCAGCGTCGCGGGGACGATGCGGGCTGTCAGGTCCGTAATAGTGCCGGCCGCCCAGCGCGAACACCCGCTCCGGCGTGTCGTCGAGCCACCAGGAGACCAGGTCGAGGTGGTGGGTGCTCTTATGCACCGACAACCCGCCGGAGCGGGCGCGCAGCCGGTTCCATCGCAGGAAGTAGCTGGCGCCGTGCCGGATGTCGACGTGGTACTCGAGCAGGACGTGGACCGGACGGCCGACGGCACCGGCCCGCAGCAGTTCCTTGATGCGCCGGTGCCGCGGGGTGTAGCGCAGGTTGTGGGTGACCAAGACACTCCCGCGCGAAGCCTGCTCGGCGGCCAGCACGCGGGCAGCCTGCTCAGCTGTGGACACCATCGGCTTCTCGGTGATGACATCGAGATCATGGTCGAGGGCCGCGAGGATGTAGTCGGCATGGGTATGGTCCGGCGACGTGACGATGACGGTATCTGGATTGACCTCGGCAACCATCGTTTCGAAATCGCCGGGAGCGAACCACAGCAGGCCGGGGCCGCCGGGGAGCAGCTCCGCGTTGAACTGCTCGACCCGCCGCCGGTCCGGGTCTACGACGGCAACCACCTCGCCGTGGGCGGATAGGTCCTCCCAGCCGCCGCCGAAGCCCAGTGCGCCGTGCTCGCGCGCCTCCCCACCGCCGAGCAGGGGCAGCACGAAACCGGCAAGTCCGCGGTTGGACAGGCCGCACACCACGTATCTCCGGCGGGTCATCGGTCTTGCAACTCCTTCACGAACGTTGTCTCCGACCCGACCCGTTCCACGGCAGGGGTCCGCGTCGGGCGGCGCGGATCGCTCGCCGCCACGACGGTGGCGTTCGGGTCGACCTCCACCGCTGTTCGCCTGATGACTCCTCGGTTGCCGTTGCCGACGACGTAGCGGCGAAGCATGGCGTCCGGTTCGAGATTGACCATGGGCCTCGACGCTAGGCGATGCAAGCGATTGTCGCAAGGACCAATGAAGCTACCTGCAGGACACCGCAACGGGTCCGATCGCCGAGGCCACGACCTACGGTAGACTAACGGAAGTTGCTGCACGTCGAGCTGGAGGAGCTTCCCTCATGGGCGTCACCTTGGCCGACGTCGCTCGCGCCACCGGGCTGTCTCCGTCGACCGTCTCGCGCGCGCTGTCCGACCCGGAGAAGGTCAACCCGGGTACCCGTGAACGCGTCCGCAAGGCCGCCCGGGAGATGGGCTACGTCCCCAACCAGGTGGCCCGTTCGCTCACGTCCGGCCGCAGCGACTTGATCGGCCTCATCGTCCCCGACATCGCCAACCCGTTCTTCCCGCCCATCATCAAGGCCGTCCAGGCCCGCGCCACTGTCAAGGGCAAGACCGTCCTCATCGCCGACGTCGACGAGCATGCCGCGGACGAGATCCAGCGTGCGCGGGTCATGCGCAAGCGGGTCGACGGCTTGATCGTCGTTTCACCGCGCACGCCGGAGGACAGGCTCGCCGAGCTCGCCCAGCTGCAGCCCATTGTGTTCGTCAACCGGGAGGTCCCGAACGCCGCGAGCGTCATCATCGAGAACTCCGACGGCATGCGCGAGGCGGTCGAGCATCTGACCGCGCTCGGACACACCCGCATCGGCTACCTCTCGGGGCCGCGCCGGTCGTGGTCGAACGTGCAGCGTCAGAACGCGGTTCGGCAGGCCTGCTCCGACCAGAACGTCGAGCTGGTCGAGTTCGGGCCGTTCGAACCGCAGATCCAGGCCGGGGTCCGCGCCGCCGACCTCGTGTACGCCGCCGGCATCACTGCCGTCATCGCCTACGACGACATGATCGCGTTGGGCCTGATGGCCCGGCTCAACGAGCGCGGCATCCGGGTCGGCCCCGACATCAGCGTCATCGGCATCGACGACAGTCCCATGTCCGGCATGGCGTATCCGACCCTGACGTCCATCCACGTGCCCGGTTCGGAGGCCGGTGCCGCCGCCGTCGACATCGTGCTCGACCTCGCCGACGCCGACGTCAACGCGCCGGCTCCGCTGGTGCAGCTGGAGACCCGGCTGGTGGTGCGCGGGTCCACCAGCCCGGCACCGGTCCCGGCCGGCTGACGTCGCGTCAGCCCGCATGCTCGCGGGCGAGCCCGCGACAGGTCGCCGCCACGCCGTAGCGGCCCAGGTCGGCGTGGATGCGCGCCAAACCGGCGGCAACGACGGGGTCCGCGGCGACGGCATCCGGCAACAGGCCCGCCCGGCGCACCACGACGCTCGCCATCTCAGCATCCCCGGCGGCGACGGCAGCAGCCCGCAATTCGTCGCGCGCCGGATCGGCGACGTCCAGCTCGCGCCCGGCCACGTCCTGCCCGCCGACGACGAACCGCGCCCAGGCGGCCAGCGTCACCAGGCTCCACACCGGCAGGTCGCCCGCGGCCCGAACGGACAGCAGTGTCGGGACCACCCGCACCGCCAGTTTCTGTGAGCCGTCCGCGGCCACCTGCTCGCACCGGTGCCCGAGCGCGGCGTTTCCGAACCGGGCCAGGACCGACTCGGCGTAGTCGTGCAGGTTCCAGCCGGGCGGAGCGTCGATCGTCCTGATCGACTCGCGCTGCAACGCCCGGACCGCGCCCTCGATGGCCGGGTCGGCCAGCGCCGCGGCGATGGTGCGGTGACCGGCCAGTGCGCCCAGATACGCCGTCATCGAATGGGCGGCGTTGAGCAGACGAAGCTTCGCGGTCTCGTACGGCGTGACGTCGTCGACCAGCTCGGCCCCGGCCTGTCCCCAGGGCGGTCGCTCCCCGGCGAACCGGTCCTCGATCACCCATTGGGAGAACGGCTCGGCCACGACGGTCGCGGCGTCGCGCAGGCCGGTCAGGTCGTGGACGGTGTCCTGATCGGTGGCCGTGGTGGCCGGGACGATGCGGTCCACCATGGTGGCCGGGAACGTCACCGCGGCGTGCAGATACGCCGTCAGGTCCGCGGCCGCCGCGGCCGGGAGCCGCCCGGCGAACTCGCCCAGCACCCGGGCCAGGGCTGGCCCGTTGGCTGTCAGGTTGTCGCAGCTGAGCACCGTCACCGGCGCCCCGCCTGCAGCGGCCCGGCGCAACAACCCGGCCGCCAGCAGACCCACCGCCGTCGACGGCGTCCGGCCGGCGCCTACCTCGGCCAGGTCGGCCCGGACGGCGTCGTCGTCGCTCAGGCCCCCGGTGACCTGGTCGATCAGGTACCCCTTCTCGGTGATGGTCAGTGTGACGGCGCGGGTGCGCCGGTCGGCCAGTCGGGCGAGAACATCGTCGGGAGTACTCGGTGCGTGCACGGCGGCGGCGATCGCGTTGACGGCCCGGGCGCGGCCGCGGCCGCTGTCGCGTTCCAGCACGCAGAAGAGCCCGTCCTGCGCGGTCAGGGCATCGACCACACGGGCCGAGCGGGGCGCCACCGCGACGATGCCCCACGATCGGTCGCTGGTCTCGGCCATGCCGCGCTCGGTGAAGACGGCCTGATGGGCCCGGTGGAACGCGCCGGCGCCGAGGTGGACGATGCCCGGTTGGGGAGCGGGCCCGCTGAGGACCGGCCGCGCGGCTACGGGCAGGGCGGCCGCCCCCGTTCGCGTCAGAGCGGTCATCACATCACCGCGCCCAGCTGCCACGGGGCGAACTCCTCATCGCCGAACCCGAGCTCCTCGCTGGCCGTCCGGCGCCCGGAGGCGGTGGCGACGACCAGCTCGTAGATGCGCCGGCCCATCTCCTCCAGGCTTGCCTCGCCGTCGGCGACCACACCGCAGTTGAGATCCATGTCCTCGGTCATGCGCCGGTAGACCGAGGAGTTGGTGGCGAGCTTGAGGCTGGGCACCGGTTTGCACCCGTAGACGGAGCCGCGCCCGGTGGTGAAGCAGACGACGTTCGCGCCGCCGGCCACCATGCCGGTCACCGAGACCGGGTCGTAGCCTGGGGTGTCCATGAACACCAGGCCCTTCGCGGCCACCGGTTCGGCGAAGCGGCGCACCGCGCGCAGCGGCGTGGTGCCGGCCTTGGCCACCGCACCGAGCGACTTCTCGAGGATGGTGCTGATGCCGCCGTCCTTGTTGCCCGGCGACGGGTTGTTGTCCAGCGTGCCGCCGTGTTTGGCGGTGTAGTCGCGCCACCACGCGATCCGTTCCAGCAGCGCGTCGGCGACGGCCGGGTCGTCGGCCCGGGCCGCGAGCAGGTGCTCGGCGCCGTAGATCTCCGGGGTCTCGCACAGAACCGCGGTACCACCCCGCGCGACGAGTAGATCCGCGGCGATGCCCAGCGCGGGGTTTGCGGTGATGCCGGAGAAGCCGTCCGACCCGCCACACTTCAGCCCGAGCACCAGCTCGGACACGGGCACCGGGACGCGTTCCACGTCCAGCCGGTCCACGACGCCGGCGACGGCGCGCATGCCGGCCCGCACCGCCGCCGCCGTGCCACCCGCCTCCTGGATGGTCATGCCCACCACCGGGGTGTGCTCCGGCAGCTCCAGTTCGGCGATCTGGTTCACCTCGCAGCCCAGCCCGAGCACGACCAGAGCGCCGAAATTGGGATGCGCGGCGTATCCGGAGAGGGTGCGCTTCAGCAGCTCCAGGCCCTCGCCGTCGCTGGCCAGGCCGCAGCCGCTGCCGTGCGTGATGGCCACGATGCCGTCGATGCTCGGATGCGCGGCCAGCAACCCGGACGACCGCACCTGCTCGGCGATCAGCTTCGCCACGGTGGCTGAGCAGTTCACCGAGGTGATGATCCCGACGTAGTTGCGGGTGGCGACTCGCCCGTCGGCACGCACGATGCCCTGGAACAGCTCCGGCCGGACGTGTTCGGGCTCGACCCCGGCGCCGGTCGCCACAGCGGCATCGGCAGTGTCGGCGAAGGCGAGGTTGTGCACGTGCACGTGATCACCCGGCTCGATCGGAGTCGTCGCGTACCCGATGACCTGCCCGTACTTGGTGACCGGCGCACCAATGGCGACGCCGGCCAGCGCCACCTTGTGCCCGGCGGGCACCGGCTGGCCGGTCTCGACCCCCGCCGCGACGGCGACCCCGGCCGGCAGCGGGTCGAGAGTCACCGCCACCGTGTCGTCCGGCCGTAGCCGCAGTAGCCTGCTCGTGTCGGTCGTCATGCCGTCGTCCTCCCGCTCGGGTGGTCCAGGTGGTCGTCCATGTCGTCGGCGGCAAGCCAGCGCCCACGCAGCACCGTGCCCCACGGCCGGAAGCCTTCGCCGAACACCGCCAGGTCGGCGTCCATGCCGGCGGCGACGGCGCCCTTGCGGTCACCTAGGCCGGCGACCGCGGCCGGACGCGACGTCACTGTCGCCACCGCCTCCGCCACCGGCCACCCCAGCTCGTCGTGCAGGTGGCGCAGCATCCGCGGCAGCGTCGCGGTGCTGCCGCCAAAGGCGTCGGCACCGACCACCATGCCCACGCCGTCACCGACCTCGCACTGCACGGCCCCCAGCTGGTAGGTGTAGCCGCGGGGCATCCCGGTCCCGGGGGTGCCGTCCGAGACCACCACGAGTCGCTCGCCGAGGCACCGCCGGGCGATCTCCAGCAAGTGCGGCGGCAGGTGCCGGCCGTCGGCGATGACCTCGGCCGTCAGCCCCGTCGATGCCAGTGCGGCTTCCAGCAGGCCGGGGACGCGCCACGCTCCGTGTCGCTGCGTCGTGGACTGCCCGCTCCACAGATGCGTCACGTGCCGTAGTCCAGCCGCCTGCGCCGCCATCAAGTCGTCGACGACCGCCGCGCTGTGGCCGGCCGCCACCACGATGCCCGCGGACGCGAACCGGGTGACCGCGTCGATCGCGCCCGGCAGTTCCGGCGCGAGCGTGACCATGCGGATCAAGTCTCGATGGCGGAGCAGTGCCGTAACGTCCGCCGGTGCCGGATCGCACAGGGCCGCCGGGTCGTGCGCCCCGCATTGCGCCACGGCCAGGAACGGCCCCTCGAGGTGGACGCCGAGGAACTGCGCGCCGTCGACGCGTGCCGTGTCCTGAACGGCGAGTTGCGCCAACCGGGCGCACAGCTGCGGCACTGGCGCGGACACCAGACTGACCTGGGCGCTGGTCACGCCGGAGCGGGCCAGTCGTCGCAGCACTGCCGGCACTGACGGTTCCGTGCCCAGCTCGTCGATCCGGTCGAAGGCATACCCGAACCCGCCGTGGACGTGCAGGTCGATCAGGCCGGGGGTGGCCAACCGGCCGCCGAGGTCGAGTATCGGGACACCGCCGAGCGTCGCGCGGTCCGCCGCGTCGACGACGGCGCCCACCGTTTCCCCTTCGATCATGACCGCGACGTCACGGCGGATCCCGTCCGGCAGCAGGAACTCGCCGTTGACCAGCGCCCAGCGCTCCGCTTTCGCCGTCATGTCACCCCTTCGTGTGCAACGTCACATCCGATTGCCACCAGCTCAGGTGGGCTCAGGTGGCCGCACCCGTCTGGCGGAGGCAGGCTCGAGAAACAGCGTGGCGTGGGCGACACGACGCAGCGCCGTGGCCGGGCACGCCGGGCCGATCTCGTCGTACAGGGCCGCAGCCACAGCCTCGGCCTTGCGCCCCTCCGGCGCGCAGACCTGGACGTGACGCGCCGACAGCAGCGCCGGGACAGTCATGGTGATCGCGGTCGGCGGCACGGCGTCGACGTCCTCGAAGTGGCCCTCGCTGACCTGCTGCTTCCGGGACCGCTTGGTGAGCGTCACCACTCGGACCCAGCGGGGGTCGTCGACGTCGGCGTCGAACGGCTCGTTGAACGCCAGGTGACCGTTCTCGCCGATGCCCATGCATACGAGGTCCAGCTCCGCGGAGCGCAGAAGTCCCTCGTAGCGGTCGCATTCCGCCTGCGCGTCGGCGATGTCACCATCGATGTACTCGACCGACGCCGGGGCGAACCGCTGCTGGATGCGTTCCCTGATCCAGCGCCGGAAGCTGGCCGGGTGGTCGGCGTCGATACCCACGTATTCGTCCATGTGGAACACCGTGATGCGATCCCACGGCACGTCCTGCTCGGCCAGCGCGTCCGTGAACGCGAACTGCGAGTTCCCGGTCGCGACGACGACTCGGGCGGAGCCGCGCGCGGCGACCGCCTCCCGCAGGATGCCGGCAGCCCGGCTGGCCGCCGCGCGGCCGAGATCGGCCGCCGACGGATGGACTTCGACAGCGAGCGCGCCGGCGTTGAACTGCGTGATCGATTGAGACAAGGGAACCTCCTGGGCGATGCGCTGCCTTCGGCATGAGCGGAACCGGGTGCAACGATACTGCAATCGCGTGCAGCACTGTCATCCGCCCGTAGAGCGACCTCCACCGGCGTGGCCATAGGACGTGCGGAGCACGAGCGAGAGGACGACTGCTCTGATCACGACGGTTGTCGACCAAGGCCCGCGGCTGGTCGACGAACCGGCGCCGGCTACCTGCTGCCCCTGGGGGTGAACCCATGCCGCCTGCAGGCGTCCGTCGACCATGCCCGCTCAGGTCGTGTGGGCCGATAGCCATGGTTGCGGGTGCGACAGAGCTGCTCAGCGTCAGGCCGCTGTACATCTAGCGCCGATTCATGCAGCAGATACTCGTGTGCCCCGTCGCCAAAGCTGTCCGTATGCCGTATTTGCAGGGGCATCTCTGCGCTTGGCGCTCGGCTGGCCGTCCGTGTTGAACCGGCGACTCACAACCCCGCCGCCGACGTGCCGAGCGGGCCGACATCCGCTATTCCGGTTGTCTCCAAGTACTGGGCCATGCGGCCGGCCATGAGCCGATAGCCGTCGTGGTTCGGGTGGACGCCGTCGTGCAGCAGATGGGCGTCGTCAGGCCCGAGTAGCAACCGGCCGTCCAGCACATGCACCCTGTGGTCGCCGCGGTCACGGAAATCATGGGCGACCTGGTGAAGATGCTCGCGGTAGTCCGCCAGAGTCATGCCGGCGTCGTTCGGCGTTGCCTCATGTGCAGGGCAGAAGATCGGCGACCCCACCACGATGGCGGTGGTCTCGCGCGCTTCACGGATGCGGCGAATCAGCTCCGCTACCTGACCCCGCCACGAGCGTACAGAAAAGCTGTTGTGGCGATAGACGTTTATCCCGAGACAGAGCGTGACGATCTCGGGTGCGAGGTGGGCGATCGCTCGGGAAACGACCGGATCGAGCTGGCATTCGCCGCTGAACCCCATGCAGGTCAGCTTCCACCCCAGCGCCCGGCTCACGAGGGCGGGCCAGGTCTGCGATGGCCCGTTGCTGGCGGCGCATTGGGTGATGGAGCTGCCGTAGGCGACCCATCGTTTGGTCGCCGCAAGCGGGGCGATCGAGGTGACCTCGGCCGCGCGAATCGATCTGAAGGCCACGCTGCCTCGGTGCGGCAACCAGACCTCCACCCGCACTTGTTGCGACGGCAACTCGATGCGGAGCCCGTCCGGGCCGGGCGGCTGCCGCGCAGCTAGCCGACCGTCGACCAGCACGTCGATGGGGCCAACTTCATCGCCTGTGCCGATGATCTCGATCTCGATCGCCCGAGCCTGGATCGACGCTCCGAATCGGACACCCGCGGCAGCCGCGGCGCTCTTGTAAAGAGACGGCGCATAGGCCAATGGTTGTTCTTCCGGGGGTAGCCGCCATGGCTGCCAGCCTGAGTCGTGGACGGTCCATGCCATCGTCCCGGACCAGAGGTCCGGACGTTCTCCCGGGCTGAGATCCACTTCCTGGGCCTCCATTGCAGGCTGGCATCGGTACTCGCTGGACTGATGGAACCTCATCCGTCGAAGCAGATGGCGCCGCAGCTCTCAGACGCCGCCCGCCACGGGCGCTCACAACAGCTCTCAGCAGCCCGGCAGCCGACTCATAGTATGAGGCTTGCAGCAAGTATGCAACCGGTTGGCAGATCAGGCAGCCGCGTACAGATGCTTGCGTCTGCCACGCCGGCGCCTGCGGGGGTTCGCTCAGTCGCGTCGGCGCGGCGCGTGGTCGGATCCAACGCCGACAGCCACTCGATGCCCGGCCCCGAGAACATCGTGCTCCCCGCGGAACATGGCTGCTGCCTCCACCATGGGTCGGCCGGATCCTCGGCGACGTTTCCGCGCGATGCCGCCAGGCATTCGTCCTGCATGCATGGTGTGCTACCGCTCAGGGGCCGTCTCCACCGTTTATACTCCGAACTGAGGTTCTATTTGATAGATCGTCGTTCCGATTAACTGAACAACTCCGCCGACTGGGCGGGAGGGAGCGCGACATGTTCCGGAAGGTGCTCGTTGCCAATCGTGGTGAGATCGCGATCCGTGCGTTCCGTGCCGCCTACGAGCTGGGGGTCCGCACGGTGGCGGTCTTTCCGCATGAGGACCGCAACTCACTGCACCGGCTGAAGGCCGATGAGGCGTACGAGATCGGTGACGTCGGGCATCCGGTGCGGGCGTACTTGTCGGTGAGTGAGATGGTGCGCGCGGCGAAGGAGGCCGGCGCTGACGCGGTTTACCCAGGCTATGGCTTCCTGTCGGAGAACGCCGGGCTGGCGGAGGGGTGTGCCGATGTGGGCATCACGTTCATTGGTCCGCCGGCGGGGATCCTGAGCCTGACGGGTAACAAAGCGCACGCTGTGGCGGCGGCCCGTGAGGCGGGCGTGCCAATGCTACGGTCGTCGGCGCCGTCAGCAGACCGGGACGAGCTGCTGGCGGCGGCGGAGAAGGTCGGGTTCCCGTTATTCGTCAAGGCGGTCGCCGGCGGTGGTGGCCGGGGAATGCGGCAGGTGGCCGACGCGACGCAGCTGGCCGACGCTATCGACACGGCGGCGCGGGAGGCCCAGGCCGCTTTCGGCGACCGAGCGCTCTTCCTCGAGCAAGCGGTCATCAGCCCACGCCACATCGAGGTGCAGATCCTCGCTGACGGGCAGGGTGACGTCATCCACCTGTTCGAGCGAGACTGTTCGGTGCAGCGGCGGCATCAGAAGGTGGTGGAGCTGGCGCCGGCACCCAACCTCGATCCGGCCGTGCGCGAGCGGATCTGCGCCGACGCCGTCCGGTTCGCCCGGCACATCGGTTACCGCAACGCCGGGACGGTGGAGTTCCTGCTCGATCCGGACGGTCGACACGTCTTCATCGAGATGAACCCACGCATTCAGGTGGAGCACACGGTCACCGAGGAGGTCACGGACGTCGACCTCGTCCAGGCACAGTTCCGCGTCGCGGCGGGAGAGCGGCTGGCCGACCTCGGGCTGTCGCAGGACGCGGTGAGCGTGCGGGGTGCGGCGTTGCAGTGCCGCATCACCACCGAGGACCCGGCTGACGGGTTCCGACCGGACACCGGCATCATCAGCGCCTATCGCTCACCGGGCGGCTCAGGGATCCGGCTCGACGGCGGCACTACCTTCGCCGGCAGCGAGGTCAGCCCGCACTTCGATTCACTGCTGGTGAAGCTGACCTGCCGGGGCCTCGACTTCGACACCGCTGTGGCGCGTGCTCGCCGCGCTCTGGCGGAGTTCCGCATTCGGGGTGTCCGGACGAACATCCCGTTCCTGCAGGCCGTGCTGGACGATCCCGACTTCCGCGCCGGTGGGGTGACGACGGCGTTCATCGACGAGCATCCGCAGCTGGTTGCCGGCCGAGCGTCGGCGGACCGCGGAACGCGGCTGCTGACCTATCTTGCCGACGTCACCGTGAACCGGCCGCACGGCGAGTCGCCCCGGGTGGGGAACCCGGTGACCAAGCTGCCGCCGGTTCCGGTAGGGGCTCCGCCGAACGGCTCGAAGCAGCGGCTGAAGGAGCTGGGGCCCGACGGCTTCGCGGCGTGGCTGCGTTCATCACCGTCGCTGCACGTCACCGACACGACCTTCCGCGACGCGCACCAGTCGTTGCTGGCCACGCGTGTCCGCACGAAGGACCTGCTTGCGGTGGCGCCGGTGGTGGCGCGCACCGTGCCGCAGCTGCTCTCGCTGGAGTGTTGGGGTGGCGCCACCTATGACGTCGCGCTGCGCTTCCTGGCCGAGGATCCGTGGGAGCGGCTGGCCGCCCTGCGCCGGGCCGTCCCGAACGTCTGCCTCCAGATGCTGCTGCGGGGCCGCAATACAGTCGGTTACACGCCCTACCCGGTCGAGGTCACCACGGCCTTCGTCCAAAGAGGCCGCCATAACAGGGGTGGATATCTTCCGCATCTTCGACGCGCTGAACAACGTCGAGCCAATGCGGCCGGCCATCGACGCAGTCCGGGAGACGGGGACGGCGGTCGCGGAGGTCGCCTTGTGCTACACAGGCGACCTGACCCACCCAAGCGAAACGCTGTACACGTTGGACTACTACCTGCGGCTGGCGGAGCAGATCGTCGCCGCCGGCGCCCATGTGCTGGCCATCAAGGACATGGCCGGGTTGCTGCGACCGCTCGCGGCCGCCCGGCTAGTGAGCGCGCTGCGGCGCGAGTTCGACTTGCCGGTGCACCTGCACACCCACGACACCGCCGGTGGGCAATTGGCGACGTATCTCGCCGCCGCCGCGGCCGGCGTCGACGCCGTCGACGGGGCGGTCGCGTCCATGGCCGGCACGACGTCGCAGCCGTCGCTGTCGGCGATTGCCGCCGCGACGGAGGGAGCCGATCGTTCGACGGAGCTGGACCTGCGCGCCGTTTGCGAGCTGGAACCGTACTGGCAGGCCGTCCGCGAGCTTTACGCTCCGTTCGAGGCAGGCCTCAGCGCCCCAACCGGGCGGGTGCACCACCACGAGATCCCCGGCGGACAGCTGTCGAACCTGCGCACGCAGGCGGTCGCCCTGGGTCTGGGCGATCGGTTCGAGGACATCGAAAGCATGTACGCCGCCGCCGACCGCATTCTCGGCCGCCTCGTCAAGGTCACGCCGTCGTCGAAGGTAGTCGGTGATCTCGCCTTGCACCTGGTCGGTTCCGGCGTGGACCCAGACGACTTTGCAGCCCACCCCGACCGATACGACATCCCCGACTCGGTGGTCCGGTTCCTGCGCGGTGAACTCGGCGACCCTCCCGGCGGCTGGCCCGAGCCGTTTCGCACCAAGGCGCTCGCCGGCCGGCCGTACACTCTGGCCGCTGCCGACCTTTCCGGCGAAGATCGTGCCGGCCTTGCCAGCGCCCGCCGCGATACCCTCAACCGGTTGCTGTTCCCGGGCCCCGCCCGCGAGTACCAGGCGCACCGAAACACCTATGGCGACACTAGCGTGCTGGCCACCAAGGAGTTCTTCTACGGACTGCAGCCGAACGAGGAGTACACCGTCGACCTGGAGCCTGGCGTCCGGCTGCTTATCGAGCTGCAGGCCGTGGGGGAGCCCGACGAACGGGGCATGCGTTCGGTCATGGCTACCCTCAACGGACAGCTCCGCCCGCTGCAGATCCGCGATCGGTCCGTCGCATCGGACGACACGCCGGCGGAGAAGGCCGACCACTCCAATCCGCGCCACGTCGCTGCGCCCTTCGCCGGTGTGGTCACCCTGGCGGTGGGCGAGGGCGACACCGTCGAGCCCGGCGGCACCGTCGCCACCATCGAGGCGATGAAGATGGAGGCCGCCATCACTACGTCCCACGGCGGGACCGTCCGCCGCCTCGCCGTCGGCACTGTACAACGCGTCGATGGCGGCGACCTGCTGCTGGAACTGGCCTGACCCGTACACCTGCCGCAGCACGCTCGATTCCACGAACCGACGATATGCATCGAGGTGCATCGGCGACCTGGGCTTGAACGTCCCGCCTTCCGAGCCAACGACGGCCGGCCGGGAGGTATCCGTCCTCGAAGATGCGCGACATGGAGCACGCGTGTGTCGCCAGGTCTACGAAGGTGGATGGGGTTGATCGTTCTTTGCTGGCCGCCGTGGAGACGACGCGGCTGCGGATTCTGTCCGCTCGACAACGGTGCCCGGCAGCAGGTTCGCCCTGCCGCGCCGTGACGCGCAGGTAGTGTCGCGTGATTATGATTAATGGACTATAGTTCTGATTATTAGAAGACAATGATCCTGGCGGTGACGGTATGAACGATCTTGCGGGACTGTCGGCGATGGTGACGGGTGGCGTCTCGGGTATCGGCCGGGCGACGGCGGAGCTGTTGGCCGAGCGCGGCGCGAGAGTAGCGGTGTTGGACCGCACGATCGGCGCGTTGCCGGCGGGTCTTGTGCCGGTGGTGTGCGACGTGAGCGACGGGGACTCGGTGCGGCGTGCTGTCGGAGAGGCAGTCGAGGCGCTCGGTGGGGTGGATGTGCTGGTGAACAATGCCGGCATCGGGGCGGCGGGGACGGTGGAGGACAACGGCGACGCCGAATGGCATCGGGTGCTGGACGTGAACGTCGTCGGTGCGGCACGGGTGACCCGGGCGGTGTTGCCGTTTCTGCGGCGCTCGGGTCGGGCGGCGATTGTGAACACGTGCTCGGTTGCGGCGACGGCCGGGTTGCCGCAGCGGGCGTTGTACAGCGCGAGCAAGGGGGCGGTGTTGGCGTTGACGCTGGCGATGGCCGCGGATCATGTGCGGGAGGGGATCCGGGTGAATTGCGTGAACCCGGGGACGGCGGACACGCCGTGGGTGCAGCGGCTGCTTGATGTCGCGGACGATCCGGTTGCGGAGCGGGCGGCTCTCGAGGCACGTCAGCCAATGGGCCGGCTGGTGAGCGCGGCGGAGGTGGCCGAGGCGATCGTGTACCTGGCCAGTCCGGCGGCTGGCTCGGTGACCGGGACGGTGTTGGCCGTTGACGGCGGGATGCAGGGTCTACGGTTGCGGTCGGCGGCGACCCGATGACGGTCCCTGGTGAGGACGGCCGGGTCGTTGGCGCCGAGCGGGTGTTGGTGGTGTTGCGTGAGCTGGCTGGCCGGCCGGACGGTGCGAGTCTGGATGAGTTGTCTCGTGCGGTAGGCGGGTCGAAGCCGACGATCCATCGGGCGTTGGGTGCGCTGCGGCGGGTGGGGTTCGCTGTGCAGGATGAGCGTGGCCACTATTTACTGGGGGATGAGTTCTTGAGGTTGGCGTTCGCTCATCATGAGCAGCGCCCGGAGCATGTTCGGGTTCGACCCGTGTTGGAGGGGCTGGCGCGGCGTTTCGGGGAGACGGCGCACTACGCCGTCCTCGCCGGTCGCGAGATCGTCTACCGGGCCAAGGTCGATCCACCGTCGGGTGCGGTGAAGCTGACGTCGGAGATCGGCGGGCGCAACCCGGCACATTCCACCGGTGTCGGCAAGCTGCTGTTGTCCTTCGCCCTGCCCACCGATGACGCAGTGCGCGAATGGGTGCGCGCCGGCGGGTTGCCGCGCCGCACCCCTAACACGATCACCACGGTGGACGCATTCGTGGCGGAGCTGGCACGCATCCGCGAGCAGGAATATGCCCTGGACGATCAGGAGAACGAGGACGGTGTGGCGTGCCTGGCTGTGCCGGTGTGGCTGACCGGGCCCGGCCGGCCCAGCGGCGCGGTCAGTGTCAGCGCGGTCGCTTACCGCACCCCGCTGTCCGCATTGGTCGAGGCAGTTGATGAGGTTCGTTCGACGGTGGGGGCGTGAAGAACGTGACAGTGTTCTCTGGTCAGACCGCGGTGGTGTTCGGCGCCGGCGCGGGGATCGGGCGTGCGGTGGCCGTAGCGCTCGCCGTGGACGGCGCGACGGTGATCTGTTCCGACATCAACGCGCGGGCCGCACGCGAGACGGCGGAACTCATCTGCGGCAGCGTCGATGCGGCCGCGGTGACGGCGGATGTGGCTGACCAGGGTGCGGTCGAGGCCGCAGTGACTGAGGCGGCGGAGCGGTCCGGACAGGTCCACGTGGTGGTGAACTGCGTGGGGATTACCGGCACGACCGGGATGCCCAGCCACGAGTACGACCTTGCCGAGTTCGACCGCGTCTACCGGGTCAACCTGCGCGGGGCGCTGGTGGTCAGCCAGGTGGCGGTACGGCACATGCTGGGGCACGGCTACGGGCGGGTGGTGCATTTCGCCTCTATCGCCGGCAAGGAAGGGAACCCGAACATGATCGGGTACTCGGCGACCAAGGCCGGATTGATCGGCATGGTGAAGGCCCAGGGCAAGGAGTACGCCGGCACCGGGATCACGGTGAACGCCATCGCGCCCGCGGTGATCCACACCGACCTGGTCGACGCGCTGCCTGACGAGGTCGTGGACTACATGGTGGCGAAGATCCCCATGGGACGGACCGGCACACTGGAGGAGGCGGCCGCGTTGGCGACCTTCATCGCCTCCCCCGCATGCGGGTTCACCACCGGATTCACATTCGATCTGTCCGGCGGCCGGGCGACCTACTAGCCTCGGACCGTGAAACCAGATCGATCAGCGGGCCTGAGGGGAATGGCCGTGTCAATCGGTGGTCGCCAACGCCGGATGATGTGGAGGCGGCGTGGTGGCTGTGAGGTTGCTGCTGAAGGCTAGAGATCGCGATCGGGAAGGTGCTGGCGGCACGGCGTCCGTACGTGACGCACCTGCACGGACCCCGCTCGGCCACAGCGTTCCCAAGATCCATCGTTGAACACTGCATCCGTCGCAACGAGAACACGAGCGCCGTCAGGGCCGATCTGCTCGACGAAGTCCTTCGAACGATTCTGAGTGCCGCCCGGTCGGGCAACGGTCCACTCGCACGCAACCCTTTGCCGTCAGGCAGCCACCAGGATGCGGATGCGCCCGTGATCGCGACATCGCCTCAGCGCCCAGGTCACTCACCTGCAGGAACCTCAATCGCTCAGTTGACGGACTATTTCGGCGTAGACAGATGCGGCGGTCACGACGTCGATGAGATTGATCCACTCGTCGTCTGTATGTGCTTGGGCGATCGAGCCCGGCCCGAGAACTACGGACGGAACTCCGCCCCGCCGGCTGAGCTTGCTGGCATCGGTGCCGAACGTGACGTGTTGGGGGATCGCGTGCGCGCGGTGTGCCTTGCACGCGGAGATGACGGCGTGAACGAGTGGATGATCGGCGGGAGTATCGAGTCCGTAGTCGACCACCGGTGTATCGGTGATCGAAGCTCGAACGCCCGTGTCTTCGAGGTCGTCGAGCAGCTGCGTGATCTCATTGACGACGTCATGGGGCTCGTCGCTGGGCAGGGTGCGGATATCCACATCGAACGCGCAACGGTCCGGGACGATGTTGAAGGCGTGCCCGCCGGTAATCCGGTTGACAGACAATGTGGGAGCGTGGGCGAAAGTAGCCAGGGTCCTGATGCGCTGGTCGTTCCAGTGGCGCAGCGCTTGGATCGCTGCGTACGCATCCATGATGGCGTTGCGCCCCTCACTGGGACGAGAGCTGTGCGCAGCTTGTCCGGCGACGGTGATCCGCATGCGCACACAGCCACTATGGCTGATGACCGGCGCCAGCCCGGTCGGCTCGACCACGATGGCCGCCGTGGCGTCGGGCCGCGTATCGACATAGTGCAGTACGCCGCGATATTGGTGCTCCTCGTCAACGGCGCCCAGCAGGACGACGTCCATGTTCAGGTCGTCCGGCGAGGCGGCGAGTTCAGCGAGCGCTAGGAGGACTGCGGCGAGCCCGCCCTTGGCGTCGCAGGCCCCCCGCCCGTAGAGACGGCCGCCGATTATCCGAGCGTCTGGGGTGTGCGTGCCGGTCGGCAGTCCGACGGTGTCCGTGTGCACCTCGAAGACAATGACACCGGCAGGGCGGGGAGCGCACAGCCGGGCTGTGAGATTGGGCCGCCCAGGGAGCGCGTCGGAGAGTAGAGTCTCCATTCCCAACTGTGCGCAGTGCGCCGCCAGATATTGTGCGACCGCCTGTTCGCCCGGCGAGTCTGGGTCGTACGCCGGATTGACAGAGGGAATCTGTACCAGCTCGGTGAGCAGGTCGCCCGCCCGGTTCACGTCGACGCCGGGAGGCCGGGCCATCAGCTCAGTTCCTCGAGGTGGTGAAGGGCGGCGTCGATGTCGGCGTCGTCATTGAACAGATGAATGGAGAACCTGATCCGGCCGTCGCCGCCCCAGGCGAGGACGCCGCGCTCCGCCAGCGCCTTGGCGAGCTTCTGCCCATCCGAAGCCGCAGCGGTGATGGTGCCGGCGCGCTGCCGTGTATCGGTAGGGGTGAGCACGTCGTAGCCCGCCGCTGCCAGACCGTCGATGAGCCGTCCGCCGAGCCGATGGACATGCGCTTCGATCTGCTCGGGCGGATAACGCCGCAAGTAGCGCAATGATGCGTCCAGCAGGTAAAGGCTCGGAAAGCTGGGGTAGCCGAGTTCGAAGCGACGAGTGCCGGGCCACAGGTCGTACCGGTCGAATCGATCGGGGGTGAACAGGTCGGGTACGGATCGCCAGCCGACACCGGTGCGTGCCAGATCGATGCGCTGAGGGTCGCGGCAATGGACCACACCCGTGCCGTGGGGGCCTAGTAGCCACTTGTAAGTACTGGCAACGACGATGTCAGCCACCATAGCGTCGACTGGGATCACACCGAGTGACTGGGTGGCATCGATGATCAGTAACGCGTCGGCGTCGTTGGCGACGGAGGCGAGCGCGGCAAGGTCGAGGCGGTGACCGGACAGATAGCTCACGTGGCTTACGACGATTGCAGCGGTGCGGTCGTCGACAGCTGCTGCGATGTCCTCGACATCGAACTGCCAGGAACGGTGCGGGACGATGCGGGTCTCGACACCACGTTTGCGTAGGGCGAGGAGAGGCTGCACGACTGACGGGAACTCGAGGGTGGAGGAGACGACGTTGCTTCCGGGCGTCCAAGGGATGGCGCCAACAGTCCGGTTGAGTGCCTCGGAGGCGTTGGAAAGCAGCGCCATTTCATCTGGTTTGCCGTTCAGCAGCGCGGCTAGGTGGCCGCGGCAGGCGACGAGGACCTCTTCGTGGGCCGCTCGACCTTCTTCACCGGCGGCCTTGTTGCGCAGGTAGGCCGCTTGTGCAGTGGCGTGGGCCCGAAGAGGCGGGCCCTCGGCGCCGGTGTAGAAGTAGTGAACGTCCTTCAGCCCGATGAAGTCGTCTTTCGTGGCAGGCAGCGGATCGGACTGTGGCGTGTCAACAGCTGAAGCAGGATCCGCAGGCGGGGCCGGGGCCGCGTTGGCGAGCAGTATGGCTAGGTTGCTGCCGAAGATGTCGGCGACCTCGGTGTTCGTGAGGCTCGGCGGCAGAGTAGGGTGCGCGGCCTGGTCGAAGGAAACCCAGTCCAGTGCGGGAGAGAAGTCGGAACCCCAGAAGAGTCGTCTGGTCCCGAAGCGCTCGACCAGCGCCTCGATGTACAGAAGCGCATTGTGGTATGGATAAACGTGTGGCGGTTCCTGGGTGGCATAGAGCCCCGACACCTTGACGCCGACGTGTGGCAGGCTGGCCAAGGAGAGCAGCGGCCGCAACCGCTGCCGGGCCTGCGCTCCGGAGTGGATCGGATGCTGGCCCGGTAGACCGAGATGCGAGAAGAGCACGGCGCAGGGAGCCACCGCCGCCACCGCGTGGGCAATGGCCGAAGTGGCGGTCGGCGTCGCATTTAGGCTGAGTAGCCGTGCCCGTTGGCCAAGGGCCCGAAGGACCTCGGGCGGCCAAGCCGCAAACGCCGCCGCATCCTCGCTGTCGAGGAGATACAGGGAGAAGCCGAGAAATCCCCGTTCGACGAGTTCCTTGATCGACTCGATGCTCGGAGCCGGGGCCACAGATAGGTACGCCAGTGGGACCATCCACGGGTGCTCGCGTGAACGGCGCAGGATGTAGGCGTTGTTTCCAACGTATTCGGGGCTGCCCTCGTAGCCCACCACCACGGCGCGGTCGATCCCGTGCGCGCGGCGGATTCTGTCGTAGGTCCGCAGTTCCTCGTCGGCCTCGAGCCGTTGTGCGTATCGCCCGCCGAAACCACGCTCGAATACATGGATGTGCGCGTCAAGGCGGGGCATAACGTCCTCTCCTGGTCGTCGGAACTTGATGCAAATCATGAGCTATATGGATGACGAGCCTGACAATATGGGACGGTCGTCCCAGTGGTCAAGGCGGTCGAATCATGGGCTAATATCTCAACGGCCGTGATCGTTGAGGCAGGGTCCACTCGTGTGAGGGGGAACCATGAGCTCTGCTGAGGAGCGCTTGGCCGGGGTGCTGGCCCAGGCGCGAGCCCGCTGGGCCGGCAGGTGTTCCCGAGTGGTCCGGCAAGCTGTTCGGCTGGCGAAAGGACGGAGTGCGGTATGAAGGTGTTGGTGATCGGGGGAGCAGGCCGGGTCGGTCACATGATCGTTGGACCTCTATCTCGGCGGCACACGGTCCGTGTTGCAGATCGTGGTCCGGGCAAGCTGCGTCAGGACGGGATCGAAGTCGTGACTGTCGACGTCACGGATGCCGCGTCGTTGCGCCGGGCGATGAGTTCACAGCAGGCGCTGATCTATGCGGCGATGGGGCGCCAGGAGGATTGGGGCACCATCGGGGGCTGGGCAGAGAGCCATTTTGACGTCAACGTCAAGGGCGTGTATCTCGCTCTGCAGACTGCGGCGGCGGCTGGCGTCCGCCGCGTGGTGTACGCGAGCTCGGTGTCGATCTTCGAGTCGTACCTCGACCGCGGGCATGAGCTGCAAGAGAGCGAGCCGGATGCGACCGACGCCTATGGGCTGAGCAAGCGTCTCGGTGAGCAGGCTTGTATCGCGGCTGCTCACGAACACGGCCTCGAGGTCGTGTCACTGCGGCTGTGCGGGCCTTTGTCGAACGAGGAGTATCTCGCGTATGACGGACCACAGCCGGAGATCTACACCGCCGGCAGCGACGTGGCGGCTGCGTTCGACGCGGCACTGACCTGTCACGTTCGTGGCTTCGAGGCGTTCGTCGTCTGCGGCGACCATGACGAGAAGTACCTGTCGTGGTCGCGGACCCACAATCGACTCGGCTGGGCGCCTCAATTCCGGCCGCCCGCGTCTTGAAGGAGCCGTGATCGGATGTCCAGGCCACGAGTAGCGGTTATCGCCACCACATACTTCGCTGGGTCGCATGCGGATGTCTGCGTCACCAGGCTGATCGAGGGCTACGACTACAGGGGCCAGCACATTCCGGCTCGTGTCGAAGTGGCTTCCCTCTACCTCGAGCAGCTCGGTGACTCGCAGGAGGATCAGCCGCGTCCCGATATCGGCGTCGCGATCGCAGCGCGCAACGGGGTCCCGCTGTATCCCACCGTCGCCGAGGCCATCGGCTGCGGCCGGCCCGGTGTTGGTGTTGACGGTGTCGTGATCATCGGCGAGCACGGAGACTACGAACACAACGAGCGGGGCCAGAAGCTCTACCCGCGCCGACGGCTCTTCGACTCCGCAGTCGCGACCATGATCGGTGCCGGACGAACCGTGCCGATCTTCAACGACAAGCACTTGGCCTGGTCATTCAATGACGCCAAAGCGATGTACGACACCGCTCGGCGCCTCGGCATCGCGCTACTGGCTGGTTCGACCGTGCCCCTAACCTGGCGAACGCCGCGCGGCACCGTCTGGCCCGCGGGCGAACCGATGAGCGCTGCGCTCGTCGTCGGCTACGGTCCCACCGAGCGGTACGGCTTCCACATCTTGGAAGGCCTACAAGCACATACCGAACGGCGGCGCGGTGGCGAATCCGGGGTCGCGGCGGTGACGGCCTTGAGCGGTGCCGCGGCCGTGCGTGCGACTCGTGACGGCGTCGTCCCCCACGAGCTGCTGCACGACGCGTTGCGCCACGCCGACGTTTCTGATGCCGATTTCGGCGTCGTGGCGGACGACGTCCAGGACGTCTTCGTGGTGGAGTACGTCGACGGCCTGTTCGGGTTCGGTGTCAATTTTGTGAGCAGCGTGCGTACGTTCGCTGCGGCGGCCCACGGACCCCGGCACCGCATGGCCTGCACGATGCAACTGCAGGACGCGCCGTACGGTCACTTCGTCTTCCTGGTGCGTCAGATCGAGAACCTGGTGCTTACCGGTCAGCCGACCTACCCGGTCGAGCGCACGCTGCTCACCACAGGGGTCCTCGATGCTGCCATGCGCTCGCGCCACGATGGCGGAACTCGGCGCGTGACGCCCGAGCTGTCCGTCGTGTACGAGCCGGTGCTGGACGTGCCCGATACCGGCATCGAGCTCGCCTTCCCTCTGTCACCTCCCGAGGAGCTGTGACCGTGAATCCGATCCGGTTCGAGCTCATGACCCGCGATGAACTCGCCGCGCTAGCACCTGGCGCCACGGTGGTGGTACCGCTGGGCTCGACCGAACAGCATGGACCTCACCTGCCCGTCTGCACTGACACCGCGATCGTCTCCGCGATTGCCGAGCGTGCCGCCACTGAGGCGGCCCGGAGGGTATCGGTTGTCGTCACACCGGCGCTGCCTTTCGGATTCGCGCACCACCATCTGCCGTTTGGTGGGACCGTCAGCCTCCGCATGCTCACATATCTGGACGTTCTCACCGACATTGGCGCGAGCCTGCACTCCTCTGGTTTCCGACGGCTCATCTTCGTCAACGGACACGGCGGCAACGACGCGGCCGTCCGTGCCGTGGGGGACCGGCTGCTGTACGAGGCCGGCCTCGACATGCACGTCGCCGGCACGTCCTACTGGACGTGCGCTCGAAAGGAACTCGCTGAAATGCAGGGCGATTTCGGCGGACCGATACCTGGCCATGCAGGTGTTTTCGAGACATCCTGCATGCTCGCCCTCGGAGCCGAACATGTATGCGCCGACAACCTTCCGCCACCGGAAGACTCGGTCCAGCCAGTGGCAACTCTCGGCGGCTCGCCCGGAGCCATCCGCCGGCCAGGAATTTGGGAGATCAGCGACGGTCGCACCGACGACTCCGGAAGTGCCACAGCGGGGGCGGGAGCGACGGCACTTGATGGCGTCACACGCGCCGTAGCGCGGTTCATCGTCGACTTCCACAGGTTGGCGGGCGCCGAGTGATGCGGCACAGCGCATCAGGCGCGGCGGTCCTACTCCGCGCGTTCGCGAAACGTGGGGTGGGGAAGCGATGACGTTACGGATAGGTGTAGCGGGTCTGGGACAATTTGGCCTATTGCATTGTGAGAGTTACGTGCGCGCCGGAGTGTGGCCTGTAGCTATCGCTGACGCTGATCCTCAGCGACTGGTCAGTGCTGCCGAGCGTTTCCCGTCAGCGCGGGCCTACGGCGACGCGTCCGAAATGATCCGAGACGCCGATCTGGATGGCGTGTCAATCGTCACGCCAGGCCACACACACGTTGATCTCACTCTTCAGGCCGTTTCGGCGGGTGTGCTGGTACTACTCGAGAAGCCGATCGCCGACTCGGCCGAAGGAGCAGATCAGCTCCTGCGACAATGCGCCGAGGGCACGGTCCTGCCGGGACATGTCCTGCGGTTCAACCCTGCGCACCGGGAGTTCAAACGTCGGCTCGATGCAGGGGCCGTCGGTCGGTTGCTGGCGATCTCGGCAAGCAGAGACCGGGAGAACGGGCATCGGCGGTACGGCGAACCCGATCCCGCGTTCCTGACCCAGATTCACGATCTCGACCTAGCGGCATGGCTGGATGGAGCGTTGCCGCACTGGGTCTCCTCGATCTCGGACGTTGGCACCAAGCAGAGATCCGCAGTGTTCACCAACGCTGTCTCGACGAAGGGGACGGTGTGGTCGATCCGGTCGACGTGGTTGCGCGAGCGCGATTCGCACATTCTCGATCGGCTCGATGCCTTCGGCACGGAGGGATCGATTCACCTTGAGTCGAACGGCGCGGGCACGCATGTCTGGAGCGCTGATTCGGCCGCTGTCGATCGTTGGCCCGCCGAGGCCGCACCTGGGCTCGGACAGGAGGTCGCTGAGTTTCTCGCCTTGCTGCAGGGGTCGGCGCCATGCCCCATCACCCTCGTCGAAGGGCGTGCGGCGGTACACATGGCGGCGGCGGTCCGAGCGTCCGCGCGAACGGGTGGCCGTCGCGTCGACCTGGCCGAACTGTGACCGGAAGACCAAGGATGTAGGGAAGATAAGCGCCGCGCCTTTCAGCGCGTGTGCCCACGGGCTCCCACGCCGGCGACCATCTGAGTCACGCTGGCTCTGGCCAGGCGCCACGACGGGTCATCACCGTAGGCGTGAAGTCGCTGATCTTTGACGAACGACTCATTCGGAACGGCCAACCACGCACCAGGGTAGGCGAATGGGAAACCTCTGCCGACAGGCCAGGGCGCGTGCAAGGCGTTTCGCTTTGAGGGCGCCACACCCGACCCAGACGCGTGTCGTTCAGGGGCATGCCAATGGGTTCGTGGGGGCCGTGTCGCGCGCGCATGTGCAGCTTGCAAACCGAAGGCAGGCTCCTGCCTTTGGTGCGGCGCGCGCCCGGGCTGCATCGGCGCAGTAGAGCCGTCCGAGCACGTCGGATGCGGCTGAGCGCGATCGGGAGGTGACGAACGTCTGGCATGGCCAAAATCGGTACAGGCCTGTCTGCGGCACGTATGAAGCGGATGTACCACCCAAAACAGGGTAGTGACACGCAGGTCCATTCCGAGTATGGTCATGTCGCCAACCCTGTACACCTCCTCGAGAGGAGAGCCAATGGTGTCGATCAGGTACCCCCAGGGCGACCCCGCCCGTGACCGCAGCCTTCTTCCGCGCCGACTCTTTGCCGCGACTGCGCTCGGAGTGGGCGCAGCCGTCGCGGTGACCCCATCCGCGGCCGCCAAAGCTCCCTGGAGGTCGACGGAGCTCTCTATGATGGTTGCGGAATCATTGACTGAACTCGTTGGCATCGTGAGCCCGGTGGACGGGCAGGCGGCGTATCTGGACTCCTATTTCCCCATCGCCGCCTACTCCGCCTCCGCGCGAGCAATCGGCGAACTCGGTGGCGGTGTGTTCGTCTGGCGGGCCGACGTGCCTCGCGATCAGCACAATGGGGGTTCGGTGATCAGCCCGACAGTGCCGGGAGCGGGGGACCCGGCGGTCTTGGCCGACTACCTCAGCGGGGCCGGTGAGACGCACGCAGGGTTCAATGGCTGCTGGGTGCGTGATCTTGACGGCGCCCTCAATCCGACCTGGTTTGGCGCGAGGGTTGATGCTGACCTGGACAACTCGGCGTCTTTAGCTGCGCTCGTTTCCGCCGCGGTGGCTTCCGGCGGACGAGACATCCTCTTCCCGCGAGGTACTTTACAGTACTCCCAGTCGCCAAACTTTGGCTACTCGCACATGCGGATGATCGGCTCGGGTCCATCGAATTCAGTCCTCAAGTACACCGGTGCCGACAAGGCCCTCATCATCGATGCGAGTGAGTTCGGTCCATCGTTTATTTATGGCCTAACACTGGCAGACCTGACAGTCGAGGGAAACAGCAACGCCCAATCCCTTGTCTACTGCGAGCAAGCTGCTCACATGCGAATCACTGACGTCGCTCTTCGCGAGGCAGACTCAGCTACAGGAGTAGCGTTGGAACTGCGTGGCGCGGTCGCGTGCCGGGTGGAGAATGTCGTTTGCTCGATCAATGAGCAGCCCATGGTGAGTAGGCCTAGTAAAGGCATCCTGCTCGGACGGTTGATCGCCCGGCCTGAACACTTCCAATGCTCCACGAACACATTCGTCGACGTGATTATCGAAGCGGCTACCGATATCGGGATCCACCTACAAGCATCCGATCAGGCGATGTTCTTTGGTGGCACGAGCGAGGCGAACCTCGGTGGTAAGGGAGTCGTCATCGACGATGTGTGTCGCTACAACAGCTTCATCGGCATGGGTTGTGAAGCGAACGCACTCGGCGACTTCATCAATTCCGGCACCTCAACGCAATTTATCAACTGCTATTCCTCGACCTCGATCGAGATGCTTCCGTCGGCCCGCCATGCCGTGATCGAAGGTGGAATGTATCACCGCATCGACATTGCCGCGGGTGCGAAATTCACGGCGGCCCGTCGGCTTGCGTACGGGTACTGGAGCGCCGATGGTGCGGGATTCTTCGATGACGGCAACTACACCTCCGTCGAGGGCTTGATGGACATGCGGGCCGCAGAATCGCCTGGTGACCCGTCGCCGTGGGGTGGGAACTACGTGTCTCAACTTGGCGCACCAACGGTAGTAGCTCCAACCAGCTCCCCGCACACGGTGACGAACACCTCCGGCGGCACACTCACCGTGACGGTGGCTGGTGGGACGGTGGACTCCATTGAACTAGCACGTGATGGTGCCGCCACTGTGGTCGGCGGCGGCAGTTCCGGACTGCCGGGTGAGGGCACATTTGCGCTTGCGCCGACCGACGCCCTGAAGATCACATACTCGGCAACGCCATCGGTTCTCACGATCGAGGGCCAAGCATAGGGGCCAGGTCACTAGTCGGCTCGGCGGCGCTGGTGTTTCGGGCGGATGGCCATCGCCGAAGGCGCGGATGCAGCGGACCGCCGAGCCGAGTACCGATCGATCCAGACCGGCCCGGCTCGGTGACCTCCGTTCGCCGCCAACGCCGATCTGGCCAGGGGCCCAGCCGCAGCCGGTAGGCCCAGCAGTGGAGGACGTCGGCCATCCGCCACGACGTCCACCGTGCTCGTATCAGTGGCCGAGCTGGTCGGCAGCGCCGTCCGGCATTGCCGACACCCGGGTCTCCCTCCGTCACGACCAATATGCGCCGGAGCGGCGCCCTGCCACGTGGAGGGGCCGACTGCACGTGGTGTCGAGCATCTTCGGGGCGCGCCTGCCGAGGGCCAGTGGGGAACCTGCGGACCTGACGTGGCCGCTGCAACGGCTCTAGACCTGGTCCGCCAACATCCGTGGCCGTCAGTCGCCTCGGCGAAGGACTTCGAAGACCATGCGTACTACGTGGTCGGTCTCGTCGTCGGTTAGCTGCTGGGGGTTCAATGCGATCGTGCGCTCGCCTTCGGCGAGTACCGCGATGCGCGGGTCAAGGTTCCAGAGCCGTGCGACGGCGGCGTCGCGTGCGAAGCTCGAACCGATCTGGAGGAGGACGCGGGGGATAGGTTGGCCGCTGTGGCTGCGTTCGGTCAGCGTCACCACTACATTGGGAAGTTCGGTAAGGGCGGCATGCAGATGGTTCGCGGCCCGCGCGTACCGCCTCAGCTGAGCGTCCTCGTCGCTGCGCAGTGCGTGCTCGACCGCCGCGAGCAGCCCGACGATCTCCTCCTTACCGACCTTGCTCGTTCGCCCGACCCCAAGGCGTGGCGGCGAGAGCTCACGACAGCGCGCCACGAGATCGCGCCGCCCGAGGACGAGACCGGACGACTGCGGACCACGCAGACCCTTGCCACCGCTGATGACGACGAGGTCGGCTCCGAGCTCGCCGGTGTAGTGCCAGAGCGACGATAGCGGCGGCACCTGGTCAGCCGCGTCGACGACGACGGGCACGCCGGCGTCGCGTGCGGCGCGGATGAGCCCG
This sequence comes from Jiangella gansuensis DSM 44835, assembly GCF_000515395.1. Taxonomy (NCBI): domain Bacteria; kingdom Bacillati; phylum Actinomycetota; class Actinomycetes; order Jiangellales; family Jiangellaceae; genus Jiangella; species Jiangella gansuensis. The sequence goes on from NZ_KI911782.1 coordinate 3,479,478, forward strand.
TCGAGCGGGGGAGCAAGGGCCTCCCACGGCTGACCTGCGAAGAGGACGACGCACGCCGTCCGGAGGCCGAAACACTCAGCGAGCCTCCCGCCGGCGGGCACACCGACGAGCCGCCCGCCGGCTGCCGCGACGCCGGTCAGGTAGCCGTTGCGCTGGGCATCCATGACGACGACCTCCGAGCGGTGCACCGGCCGGCCGTCCGCGTCCTCGTCATCGCCGAAGCAGGCGGCGGTGGCGAGCATGAGTCCCGCCGCAGCGCCGTTGACGACGCACGCACCCTCGTTGCGGGTGAGCCGCGCGATGCGCTCGCCAACCCGGTCGTGGAGCTCGTCCAAACTCACGAACGAGCCCGCCGCACGCGCCAGCGCGTCGAGAACCTCGGCCGGCATCAGCGACCCACCCAGACTGGTCTGCATCGCCGCAGCGTTGATGATGCGCCGCACGCCCAGCGACTCGTAGCTGGTCACGATCTCCCGTCCTCGGTGCTCATCGTTAGAGGCGTCCGATCTTGGGACGGTCCAACGACTAGTAGGCGTCCGGTCAGCTGGCTGCGAGTCGAGCTCGGTACGCAGCGGCATGCAACCGATTCCCGCACGACTGACTGTCGCAGTACAGACGAGAGCGGTTCTTGGAACGGTCCACGAATGCCGTCTCACACCCCGGTGCCTGGCACACCTTCAATCGGCTGGCCTCCCCATTCTCGAACATCATCACGAGCTGCATAGCGCAGTCAGCGACCATGTGCTCACCGAGTGGCGTGTAAGGCAAAAAGTAGTGGACATGCAACGGAAGGTCACCGTGCTCGACGAGTCGCGGATGAAGCTCAGCCGATCCCAAGATCGCATTGAGAATCTCTATCTTCGTTTTCATATCGGGCGCTACAAAGATGGACCGCAACTTGGCTCGCAGCCGATGTAGCGTCTTTAGGTCCTCTGCCGTCGGCGGGGGCACCTCTGTGACTTTCCAACGCTCGATGAACGTCGACAAGTCGTCGACGTTCCCCATCGACTCCGGCTGCGCGCCATGCGCCGCCGAGTTCACGAGGTCGACGATGACCGTTTGGACGCGAACGTGGTCAGAGCGGACTGGCATGTCATGAGTCTAATGCACATTGCCAGTGACTTCCAACCGGCCGCCAGTCGTCGGCCGGACCTCTGACGGCATCAGCGCCCAAGTTTGCTCCGCATCGGCCGCTGCTACGGGATAGTTGAAGTTGGGTGCCGCCGTCGGACACGCCACGCACCCTCGACTTGGGAGCGGAACAGTCCACCGACCTGCGACGATCGTGCCTACTCTCATCGCCTCACGGGCGCGATCACTGGGAGATCGTTACACTTGGCGCCGGATCAGCAGCCCAATGGGGATACACCAGGCTGACGCGCTGCCTGTGGTGAATGCCCGTCGCGTCCACGCCGATGACGCGACCGTACGTCCAGGCGGGTTGCGAATGAGATGTCGGCGGCGCAATCAGGTCCCATCGCGACGTTGCACGCCCCGACAAACCCATTTCGCCCCGTGGATAAGGGGCCGCAATGGCAGCTGATGCGGATTCGCCTTGGTTAGCGAATTATGTGCCCTCCGGTCGTGTAGTCTGTCGGTTTCATAAGATGATCTGCCGGGTGGAAATGCTCTTGCAGCCCATCTCAAACTCCAAGTCTATGACCGGTGGGCGTGCCAACCAGCGGTGAAGGCCGTAATGGCGGATCGAGCCGAAGGTGTCCGCCAATCTTGTCTCAACCCACTGGAGCGGATGTGCGCAATAGACATCGACGATGCGGGCTTCGTCGGGAGTGGCGCCAAGGGCGGCTAGGCGCGTTGCCAGTTCCGTGGCTACAAAGTCCACCTTCGATCGAAGTGCTACCGGACTTGTGTCTCGGTAAGCAATGGTCGCTTCTGGGGTCAACTTCCCCCTGATTTCAGCGAGCCCTGACAGCACGAAGTCGCCACCGGCCGCACCAGCCGCGGGCTCCACCACCTGGACTGCGCGCAGAGCCGGCTGATTCGTGATGGGACTGATCGGAGCGGCGTTGGTTCGGGTAATCCGTAGGGGTGCATCGGCGTCGTGAGGAAGATATTTGCGTATCAGCTCTGTGTAGGCCGAGTTGAAAGCTGAGAAACGTTCAGTGTCCAGCGGCTCCGGTGAGCGTATGTCCACGCCAGCCAGCGCGTCCCAAGTGAGGTCGCGCGCGTCGAGTTCACGATCAATTCGCTCGAAGCCGATCTCCAACGGCTCCAACTCCGCCAGTTCCCACTCGATGATCCGATATCCCTGCAGCGCACGGATGCCATTCGAGAATGTGGCCGTACCCGGCAGATAACGATAGGCACCATTTTCATGTGTTACGGACTCGGGCATGTCAGACTCCATTGGCGCTCGGATACATGCGAAGGCAGGGGCGTCTACGCTCAGGTCGTCTATCCGCTACTGACGGGCCCTAGCCCATCACCGTTGTGAGAGAAATGAATCATGGTATGTGCACCAACCTCTTCGATCTCGCAGGAGGTCGTGCCCGAAGTATGTCGGATCGCAAGCGATTGACCTTCCGGCACAACGCGGGCAGAATGATACTTCCGCGCGACCGTGATAGAAGCCCGTCCGACCTGGATCGGATGGTCCGGGAAGTGAGGAATTGCGCCAAAGGTGGCTGGAGGAATGGCGATCAGGTGCACTACGAGATCTTTCCCGAGCCAATTGGCCGCCGCCAGTACTTGCGGGCTGGCGGTTACGGCCAAGAGCGAATCGGAATCAGCAAGGCCCATTAGGCCGCCGAAGAGCCGGCGTAGCCACGGCGATCCTGTGGCACGGTAGGACGATTCGATAGGAGCCGCCAGGTAGTAGGCCGAGCCGGCCCCGAACCTGTGGCGGGTGATAGCGGGCATCCCTATGCGCGCGGGGTGAGCATGCTGATGGTAAACGTGACGATTGCGTGTTGTTTCGAACTCCGGATCCACAAATGATGCAAGTACTTCCGCGCCGGACACGGCGCAGTCCACCGACGGAGTGACACCCGAGCGGATCAGGATGGGCATATCGGGCAACTGGCTCGCCAGTCTTGGGTCCGCAACCTCCGGCCCTATGTATCTAACGCTATAGTGGCTATGGCCCAAGGTGGCGATTCCGAACAGCTCGTCCAAGGCCGCCCCTGCACGGCGACTTCCGCGCGCGTACCAGCCTGTGCGGTGCGTTGCGACAACTGTGCCGCCGTCATTTACCCAGCCCATGAGGGCGTCGGTCTGCTCGTCGTCGACCACGAGAACGTCCGGCAGCACGACTGTGTTGTACCGCTCGAGGTCGCTCCGGCTAAAGCTGGCGATGACGTCGAAATCCACATGGTTCTCGGTAAGTAACTGTGCGGCGGCCTCAATCGTGGCGTCGACGTCGCCATCGATGGCCGAGTGCTCGAGCATCCGCTTGCCATGGAGATCGAAGACCAACGCGGTGTCGGCAGCGGGCTCGGCGCCGGCCGTCCAAGGGGAGCGCGCGGACTGGTAAGCCATCACGCGCTGAATGGCATCCATGACCGGCTTTGCCACCCTCCCGCCCCACGGGCCATTTGGCACCGGAGCGTGGCCGACGCTCAGCGCTGCACCATGCGCGATTGCGACGGCTGCTGCCGCGTCGAGGGTGGCTGCCGGGGCAACCGTCCACTCGCCCCAGCTGCCCATCTCAACGGGCATCATCAACTCATACGGCTTGCTCTGTCTCCGATTCCAGCGTGCGATCAGTGAACCCGCGAGGTAGTGGGGCTGGTGGAACTCCGAACACAAGACATCGGCGTCCTTATCGGCTTCAACGTTCGCGAACGCGAGGTCTCCGGCATGGTTCCAGCTGACTGTCAGCTCGCGTCGAATCGCCTTCAGCCGGTCCACAATGGTCCGGAGAAAGCGCGTCCTTGTGGCACGCCGGAACGCTGCTACGTCGGCCGCGGCCGCGGTGCCGAGCGTCGGCGTCTCGGTTGGCATCCGATACCCATATGCGGCGAGGAAATCACCGCGGCAGTATTCGCAATAGCAACCCGTTGGCCACACGTAGGTGATGTCAAGGAACACTCCGGCAACAGGGTAGCGCGTGACGATCTCGCTCAATTGGTCGATAACGTAGTCCGAGTAGGGCGAGTTCAGGCACAAGATGTCGTAGAAGGTGTACGCGTTTTCGATGGGACTCCCATCAGGCGTGCGCTGACGATAGTCGGGATTTTCTGTCGCTACCTGGCTATTTAGACCACAGTTGTAGTAGGCTACTACCTCAATGTCTCGCGACCGGGCCGCATCGCAGGCCTCTCGAAGCATGTCCTCGCTGGCAAGCTTCTTATTGCGTACGCCGATTTGGGTGGGGTAGTACGACGTGCCGAATGCATCTTTGGTCATGAAAGTGATTGAGCGGATTCCGGATGAGCTCATCTCGGCCATGTAATGCTCGACATCGAAGTCGATGCTTGCTAGATGGTCACCAAGGTGCATGTCGATGAGTGCGCGCTGCTGCCGAAAATCTTTGGGGATGTCCGCAGTCTTTTCAAGGCTCACAGTTGGTCCTTCGCAACGGGATTACATTCGATTGGTGTGGACATGGTCGTTCTGTCGGTCCAAATCCGGGACAGGCTGATCGAGGGTTTTGGCCGCTCAGCCAGTGACTGCATCGTCAGGAGGTTCCAGGTGCCAACGGACATGCGCTCCCTAGTCCCAGCAGGCTTGGGGCGGCCGGCGTACGGTCCGGATGTCAACGCGGCCATTTCGCGGTCGAGACGTGCGTCTCCTTCCCTGACCATCGTTGGACGGCACGACCGGTGACAGTGTCGACAATCGCACGAGCTCCGCGTTCGTCCACTCGTGGTCCAGGCGCATCTGTGGGTCCGTAAGCGCCAGTCGATCATGTGCTGCCGCTGCTCGCTGGACGGTTGTACGAGGGCGCGGCGGCCGCGCCGTTCTTGATCGTGTGGGCACATGAGCAGACACGCTCTCGTACTGCCGCAGGGCGTGAGCGTACCGGCACAGCTGGTCCGCTGTGGGCGCGAAGGGTCGGACGATGACGCAAGATCGCAGTCGCGGATTCGGTGAGGAACAGGGGAGAGAGTCGGGTTCGCACGATGGAGGTGCCCTTGTTCGCGGTCCTACATGCGGAAAGCACTCGGGTCTCGCCGACAATGCTCTCGCTCACGCCCAAGTGCGATGCCTCGTGCGGTGGGCTGAGGCGGATGACATGGCCCGGGGCGACACGGCTTCCAGGCTGAAGGCACGACGAACGATCAAGATCCTGGCGCCTTACCGCCGTTGGCTCCTCGACTAGGTCGCCAAGCCCAACGTCGCGCGCGAGGGCGACGTACGGGTCAGTCGACGGCGCCACGTTGACCGTGTCGAGGGTTTCGTATGCGTGTGATGAGACGCCATCCCGATTCGGACGCGCTGAAGGTGCATGGTGGAACGCTGCGACGACCTTCACCACGTACGGACCGGCGACTGCCATTGGCTCGGCGCCTACCGCCAATGGAGCTCTCATGTGGCGAAGTTCAAAACCTCTTGGGCCGATGCCCGCGACGCGGGGGCGTGTCGTGATCTCCGACTCCGAGATGAACGGCCCTCCGCAAGCGCATGTGGCCAATCCGCCTGGGTGGGTGAGCCATGCAGGCGCTCGGATAACGATGCGCAGGGGCCATGCGTGCGCGACTCCGTGGCTCGTCGGACGCGCCCGGGCCTCGTTCGTCGCGTGTGCGTCGTGCAGGCAAGGCATGTCACGACGATAGTGCGCTTTGCAGGTGACGCACAAGAGTAGGTGGCCAGTGCCTGCCCGCTTGCGGATCAGCTGATTGCCTCCTAGCATTCGGCCATGCGTCATGGGTATCGTCTGGATAATCGTGACATCACGCGGGAGCCGGTCGTGCCGGCACTCGATGTCGCAAGGGCCTGGCTCGACTGGCGCCTGCCGGATTGGGACGTGCCAGGCGCGGTCGGACGAGCGGGCGTGCCGGAAGTCGAGGTCGGAGATCGTGTTGTGTGTGCCGTGCGGCACGGGCCAGTCAAGAGTTCGTCGGCGACACGCCGTTCGGCAGGTGTGGTAATCCGCCTCGGCTAGCGCGTTGACGCCGTCTACTCCGCCCGCCGCGCGGGAACGGCGCGTTCGGCGCGGCCACTTGTTCGCAAGGGTGATCTAGGAAAGGAACGCAACGATGATGACTAACCAGATGCCCGCACGCCTGAGTCGACGGTCGCTCATAAGAAGCGGGGCGCTGACGATTGGCGGGATCGCGGCAGGCTCTTGGCTGTCGGGCTGCACTTCAAGTCCTGGACCAGCAGCGAACAAGCCGAACGGCGTGGAGGGCGTTGAGCAGGTTCAGCTCGGCGCGGAAGTGCCCGGCCCAATCTATCCTTCCGGATACGTAGGGCCAAGGGCTCGTGAGGTGGCAGCCTTCGGCAACCCGGAGAAAACCTTCAGGATCGTTGTACCGCAGGCCGCCGAGGTGGTTGGAGACTGGAACACCAACACGTTTAGCAAGTGGCTTGAGCAACGTACTGGTGTGCGCATCGAGTATCAGGCCGTCAACATCCTGGGTACGGATGGTACACCGGATCTCACGAAGATCAACGCCATGATCTCCTCCGGTGACGTGCCAGACGCGTTTCTCATCCCGTTCACGCCCGCCCAGGTGTCACTCTATGGGCAGCAGGGCTTGTTCATCGCGTTGGACGACTACATAGAGACGTACGCGCCGGGCATGCGGCAGGCACGCCTCGACTACCCAGACCTCATCAATCAGCAAAAGTCACTCGACGGAAAAGTCCATGCCTTCACCGGCCTGAGCGACACGTACCATCTTCACGCCTATCACACGCGAACGTGGATCAACCGCCAGTACCTAGACAGCGTGGGTGCAAGCGTTCCAGAATCAATTGACGAACTCCGAGAGGTTCTGAGGTTGTTCAAGGAGCAAGATCCCTCGGGGACAGGTGGAATGATCCCATTGGCCGCCAACAGTGCGGCTTCGGGTATCGACCGCTTCTTTATGGGCAGCTTCCTCTACAACCCTGGGGGAGACAGCGCGGGGGGTTGGGTACGACTTCATGATGGCCAAGTCGAATTTGTCGCTGATAAGCCAGAATGGCGGGAGGCCCTGCGATACCTGCGGAGGCTGAACGACGATGGAACCCTGGACTCATCACTCTTTACGATGTCGGCGGAGCAGCTCCTCGAGGCCGGAAACCAAGGAAGGCTAGGCGTCGTCCGCGCTCCGCACCAAGGGTGGTTCGCCACGGTCGACGACCAACCCGACTCGCCCTGGCGTGATTATGTAGCGGTACCGACTTTGAAAGGTCCTGACGGTACCCAGTACGCATCGTGGGACTACAATTTTACGAGCAGCAATCCGCTTGTGATCACTAACGAGTGCTCCGACCCGGGCACATTGGTCAGGTGGGCTGACACAATGCTCGAGCTCACTACACTCATGACAGGCTACGCAGGTACACAGGGAGAAAACTGGGACTGGGCGGCTGAAGGTGAACCAGGACTGAACGGCGAGCAAGCTGTCTGGAAGTCCGTGGCCTATCCGCCGCCGCTTGGCCAAGGCTGGAGCACCAATATCATGTACTATTTCTCGGAGGATTTACGTCTCGCGCAGTATTCCGACCCCGCCGCGCCCGACCTTGAGAAAGTGCTGTTCGAGGCGACGAAAGAGTACGAGCCATTGGCGCAGCCGAAAGACTGGCAACTTCCGAAGCTGATCTTTGACGACTCCACAGCGTCCACGCAGGCCCAGATGGCTGTCGCGGTGCACGGCCACGTCACTCAAAGTATGGCCAAGTTTGCCACCGGCGCGCTGGACATCGACAGCGACACTGCATGGGACGACTACGTCAACCAATTCAACGCTATCGGTCTCGAGACGTATTTGGACCTATACCAGAAAACGTATGATTCCAGGCCAACATGATGCAAGCTCCAAACACGACGACACGGCGCTGGCGGCGTGCATCGACTGGCGGCGCCATCCGTGATCCGCGGGGTGACCGACTGTTCCTCGCCGTAAACCACGCCGTACTTATCACGTTCGCTCTGATGGTACTTTATCCGATAATTTATGTAGTATCTTCATCCTTTAGTAGTGGCGGTGCGATCAGCTCCGGCGCTGTCCGGTTGTTTCCGGTTGAGTTCAATACCGACGCCTACGCTACATTGGTTGATTCGCCGCGCCTGCTCCGCGGCTTCCTTAACTCTGTGCTCTACGCGGTTGCAGGAGCGCTTCTCGGGACATGCTTGACCGTGTTGGCTGGCTACGCCTTGTCGCGAGCTGATCTACCCTACCGGCGTCTGTTGACGCTGTTCTTCCTTGTGCCAACGTTGTTCTCGGCCGGAATTATTCCCACCTACATGGTCGTGCGGCAACTTGGTTTGCTCGACACGCCTGCCGCGGTGGTGTTACCCGGAGCGATGAGCGTTTTTTTGATGTTGATCACGAGGACCTTCTACGTCATGAGCGTGCCTAGTGAGGTGTTGGAAGCAGCGCGCATGGATGGCGCGAACGACTTGCAGTTCTTCTTTCGAGTGGCCCTGCCATTAAGCAAGCCCATCATCGCAGTCAACCTGCTGTTCTACGGTGTTTCGCAATGGAACAGCTGGTTCAGTGCGTTTCTCTATCTTAATGACACCGATTGGTATCCCCTACAGTTAGTGCTACGGGAGATTCTTGCGCAATCCACCATTGATCCAAGTCAAATAGGTGGAGGCGATGTCGGTCAGCTGATGCGCCAACAGGAACTCTTCGCCAAGCTCAAGTACGCGATCATGGTAGTCGCTATGCTGCCACCGCTGCTCGTGTATCCCTTCGTGCAGAAGTACTTCGTCCGAGGCGCTTTGATCGGATCCGTGAAATGACGAACGATCTCCAGAAACGTCGTGATCGCGCAGCGCGCGCGGTGAGCGCTGAACCCGAAAATAGCCCTGGGCTGCGTGAGCGAAGCCGATTGGCGGGCTCTCGAAAGCGCAGCCAGTGGCGTGACGTTCGTAAGGCGTGGCAACTCTACGTCTTGCTGGCCATGCCAGTCGGCTATGCGATAGTGTTCCTGTACTGGCCCTTGTTTGGACTCCAGCTTGCATTCCGAGACTTCTCTCCGGTTCAAGGGGTGTGGGGATCGCCGTGGGTAGGGCTGGAGAACGTCACTCGATTCGTGACGTCTTACCAATTCTGGGACATCCTGCGCAATACAATTATTCTGAACTTTTATGAGCTGCTGGCACTCTTCCCGATGCCGATCGTATTGGCGATTTTGCTGAATACCGTGCGGTCCTCGCGATTTCGCCGCACAGTGCAGACAATAACGTACGCGCCACACTTCATTTCGACCGTAGTTGTGGTAGGCATGCTCGTAATGCTATTTTCGCCAAATGGCGGTATTGTCAACCAAGCGCTTGGCGTGGCCGGAGTGGGCCCGATTGATTTTCAAAGTGCCGACATGTTTCGCCACACGTTCGTGTGGTCCGGAGCATGGCAGACGATGGGCTACTCCGCTATCATCTTCCTTGCGGCGCTTGCGGGGATCGACCCGCAATTGCATGATGCGGCGAAAGTGGATGGAGCATCACTTATTCGTCGCATTTGGCATATTGATCTACCGGGGATCCTGCCAGTCACGGTTACGCTGCTCATACTCAATATGGGATCGATCCTGTCAACTGGGTTTGAAAAGGTGCTCCTTTTGCAAACGCCATTCAACCTCGAGGTGTCGGAGGTCATCGACACCTACGCCTATCGCGTGGCGTTCGTCTCGGCAATTCCGCAATACAGCTTTGGGACCGCGGTGGAGCTCTTCAAGTCGGTGATCTGCTTGGCCCTATTGCTGTCGGCAAACTGGTTGGCTGGCCGAGTCGCGAAAGAGCGTCTGTTCTAGCCGCTTGGTCGGCCGGGTGTTGCTTGTCATTGGCGATGATCACCCTTAAGCAGGTCATCGCCAAGTGCCGATTACAGGGTTCTTCGCGCCTGCCCGGAAGCAGAAGCGGCGTACGGGAGCGCTGGCCCAGAACCCTGATCACGCAGCAGTCGATACACCTCGGGCAACACGCTACGGCCGGCCTCGGCCCGAGCCCTCTGCGCCGCCGCACAATCCGCGGGCGTCGCATTCCTCCCCGATGGATGGCCCTCGAATCACCGTACACTTGGGATCTCGCGGCGTGTTCATGCGAGGCCCTGGTCATTGCCAACATCCGGCCGCCGACAGTCATGATGCGAGGGTGGGCGGGCACGCCCTGGGCGAGGTGCAAGGAGGCGTATCGAAGTGTTCGGCGGGCACCGATGTGTCGGTAACCGAGGCGTTCCACACCCGGGAGACGCTCGCCGAGGCCGACGAGATGTCGGGTCGAAGTGACGACCCGCTGTTGAGCGACCGCGTGACCCGGATGCGCGGCGACGCCACCAGCGAGCCTGGGACACGCTTGGCGCTGTGGCGGCGGGCGCTGCGGGCCTTCGAGCGGCTCGGTGTACCCGACGCCTACGAGTTGCGCCAGGCTATGGATGCCCTGGCGGCAGGCAACGCGCGCAGCGCCGCCGAAGAACCAGCAGACCTTCACAGCTGGCCGCGCATGCGCCGCGACGCTCTCGCCGCGTGCGGGACCGCTGCGCTGTCCGGAGTTGTCCGGAGCCCGTGACCGCCGCCACCACAATCGCCACCCTGTCGGTGGCACCCGTTGAGCGGGCGTGCTCGTCATGCCGTGGCGCGGGGCCGTCCTCATCATCGAATCGAAGCACTTCATGATCACATTGCGCAGCAAACTCGCGGCGGCCGGTGTGGCGGTCCTCGCGACAACCGGGATCGTGGCGACCGCGATCGCGGATGTCGCGGCATCCGCGCCGCCGGGCGGGCACTACACCGGCACGTCCGACGCCTATACCGGCGCGACCGTCGAGTTCGAGGTGGACGCGGACGGGAACATGTCCGGCTTCGCCACCGAAAGCTACATCCAGTGCGGGCTTTTCCCCACGCCCATGCAGTGGACCAACATGCCGAGCACGCCGGTTAGTGCCGGAGAACCGTTCGAGGTCGAATGGGACTTCGGCACCGGCGGCGAACGCGTGCACTACGAACTGAGCGGCGTGATCGACGGCGCTGGCTCCGCGTCCGGTGAAGGTATCGCGTCGATGCCGGAACTGTCCTGCGCCGGATACCGATTCACCTGGACCGCCAGGCCGAGGACCCGGTCGTATACGACCCGCAGATGCGTGTGTCGCCGTCGACAGTGACCGAGTCGGAGCTGGCCGACCCTGGCGTGACAGTTGCCGGCAGCGGGTTCGCGCCCGAATCGGAGGTGTCCCTGACGGTGGCAGCGGCAGCCGCCGGATCGGCCACGACGGACGCCGACGGGGAGGTCTCGTTCACGTACGCCTCCGCCTCGCTCGCGCCGGGTACGCATCCGGTGGTGCTGTCCGCGGCGGTGGGGACTGCCGAGGCATCGCTGGTCGTCGAGGCGGACCCGGTGGTGTACGACCCGCAGGTCATGCTGGACCCGAGCGAGTTGACCGAGTCGGAGATCGCTTCGTCGGGGGTGACGGCCACAGGTTCCGGGTTCGCGCCCGCCTCCGAGGTGACGCTGACCGTGGACGGCGCCGACATCGAAACGGCGGTGGCCGACGCAGACGGCGGGGTGGAGTTCACCTACGTCGACGACGTGCCCCCAGGTGAGTACGGCCTCGCGCTCTCCTCACAGCACGGTTCGGCCGCCACATCCTTCACGGTCACCGAGGACCCGGTGACGTACGAGCCAGAGGTCAACGTGTCACCGTCGACGGTGACCGAGTCCGAACTGGCCGACCCCGGTGTGACGGTGTCCGGTAGCGGGTTCGCGCCGGAGTCCGAGGTGACGTTGGCGGTTGATGGTGCCGAGGTCGAGTCGGCTGCGGCTGACGGCGACGGCTCGGTGGGGTTCACCTACGCCGCCTCGCTGGTACCGGGTGAGTACGCGGTGGCGCTCACATCCGAGGACGGTTCGGCCACCGCGGCACTGGTCGTCGAGGCGGACGCGGTGGTGTACGACCCGCGGGCCACGGTGGTGCCGGAGCAGTTGACCGAGTCGGAGGTCGCCTCGTCGGGGGTGAGCGTGACGGGCACCGGCTTCGCGCCGGAGTCCGAGGTGACGTTGGCCGTTGATGGCGCCGAGGCGGAGTCGGCCGAGGCCGATGGCGACGGCGCGGTGGAGTTCACCTACGCCGCGGTGCTGGCGCCGGGCGAGTACCCGGTGGTGTTGTCGGCGGCGGAAGGCACGGCATCCGCAGCATTCACCGTCGTGGCCGACCCCGTGGTGTACGACCCGCAGGCCACGGTGGTGCCGGAGCAGTTGACCGAGTCGGAGGTCGCCTCGTCGGGGGTGAGCGTGACGGGCACCGAATTCGCGCCGGAGTCCGAGGTGAGGTTCACCGTTGACGGTGCCGACATCGAGTCCACCGAGGCCGACGTTGACGGCGCGGTGGAGTTCACCTACACCGCGGTGCTGGCACCGGGCGAGTACGGCGTGGCGCTCACGTCCGACGACGGTTCCGCCACCGCAGCGTTCACCGTCGTCGAGGATCCGGTCGTCGGCGACCCGCAGATCACGGTGGCGCCGAGCGAGCTGACCGAGTCGGAGATCGCGTCCTCGGGCGTGACGGTGACCGGTGCCGGGTTCGCACCGGCCTCCGAGGTGACGCTGACCGTCGACGGCACCGACATCGAGTCCGCGGCGGCCGACGATGACGGCCGGGTGGAGTTCAGCTACGCCTCGGCACTGGCGCCGGGCGAGTACCCGGTGGTGCTGTCCGCGGCGGAGGACACCGCGTCCGCCGCGTTCACCGTCGTGCCCGACCCCGTCGTGTACGACCCGCAGGTCGAGCTCGACCCGCGCGAGGTCACGGTCTCGGAGCTGGCAACGCCCGGTGTCGCCGTCGTGGGCTCAGGGTTCGCACCCGGCTCGGCCGTCGACCTCCAGGTAGCTGACGAGGCCGACATGGATGGCGTCGCCGACGCCGATGGCGTGGTGACGTTCCAGCTGGTCATCGCCGACGCCGACCCAGGCGCCTACACGGTGACACTCACCGCGGACGAGGGAACGGCGCAGGCCACGCTCACCGTGATCGCGGATGCCGATCCGGATCCGCAGATCCCGGCTGACACCCCGACGGAGGATGCGCTCACCCCGCAGACACAGGGCGGGATCACCGTGCCTCCGACGGCCGACGAGGCGGCCACAATCACGGCGGAGATCGGCGTTGACCGAGCCGGCGAGCGGATCGGCGTCTGGATCTTCTCCGACCCGCACTACCTCGGCACGCAGGTGGTCGGCGATGACGGCGCGGTTCAGCTCGAGCTGCCCGAAGGCGTCACCGGTGCGCACCGCGTCGCCGCCTTCGCCGAGGACGAGTCGGTCATCGGCTGGGACGACATCGAGATCACCGCCGGACCCGACGGATCAGATGACGGCTCGGACGCTGGCTCCGACGACGGTTCCGGCACGGGCAGCGACGGCGGCTCCCACAGCGGTTCGGAGGACGGCGACACAAGTGGCTCGGCGGACGGCGACGCAAGTGGTTCGGAGGATGGCGCCACGACGGGTTCCGGCGGTGACCACTCCGGTGGCACCACCGACGGTGATGGTGACGAACTGCCCGACACCGGAGCGGCATCAATGAGTGCCGCCCTGGGAGCGCTGGCCCTGCTCGCCCTCGGCGCGGCGCTGGTGATCGTGAGGAATCGCTCGCAGATGAGCTGAGAGATCCGCAGCGACCGTGGGGTGGGTGGGCCATGACGCCCGCTCACCCCGCGCCGTGCCACGTCCCCGCGCTCCTCGGCGTCATTCGCGCGGTTGGTGTCTCTCAGAGGTGGTCTTCCAGGCGTGCGATGGTCAGCCCGGCGTTGGCGAGGTCGCGGATACTGATGAGGTTGTCGGGGAGGTCTTCAGCGAAGGGTCAGCATGATGTCCCCGGGCTGAAGCACTGTTCCGGCAGCGTGCGTGACCTGGCCGTTTTCGGCGGTCGCGGTCCAGTGAACGATGGTGTCGAGGCCGCAACGTCGCGCTGCCGCGGCGGTGGCGTCGTCCGAGGCGCCATAGGGAGCTCCCAGCAGCGAGCCGACACGTCCGGTGTCACCGTAGCGTTGGTTGAGGATGTCGATGATGGGGTCGAACTGGGTGAGATCCGGGTGAGTGCCGCAGATCTCGTGTGCCTGCTGAGTGGTGAGCGTGTGTGAGTGCACGTAGTTGCCCAGGGCGACGAACTCGGCGAAATAGGAGTGGTTGTAGACGACCGGGTCTTCGTTGAGGAAATAGCGAGACGGGCATGTCGTGCTCTCGGACGATGTCGAGGGCTTCGGTGCTGGGGTGGTGACCGTCATCGGTGGTGACGAACACAACCGGCTTGTCGGTGTCGACCGCCCTTGCACAGGCCGACCGGTGGGTGGCCCGACGTGGCCACGGTGGACGCTGGGCCACCCGCCGCCGTCCTCGTGGAGCGCAATCTCGCGATCCCGTCCGCTGCGGGAAGGATCTCGCTGCACTCTCTCGTGCGCGCGTTCGAGCTGGAGCGGAGGAGACTGACCCTCCAATAGCGCGACGAGAGGTGTTCGCACGAGTCGCCCGACATCTTGCGGAACATGTCTGGGCGGCCTACGACGGGCTCGCACGCGAGCAGGGAGACTCGCCTCGCCCGACCGGGTTTCGCTATCCGAGGTTGCCCTGGACCGCGGACGAGGCTGCCCGCTGGTTGAGCGCTCATCCGCCGGATGTTCTCAGCTCGCGCACCAGGCACCGCAACGAGAGTGCCCGGAGATGCTGTTCCGGATCTCCGAGGGCCTCAGCTGGTGGCTGAATCTCGCCGTGCATCAGGTCTCTGGCCTGAAGCTGCACGAGGCCGCGGCGGAGCACGCCGCAGAGTCAGGGACATTGATGCTCTCGCGATGGCGAACCTGGACACCAGCCAGCTGTACGTGCATGGCGAACACCCGGAACAGGCGCTCGCACTCTTCTCCAGGGCCCGACGTCTCGTCGGCGACGTGAACGACTTGGCCGACCCCGGACTTGCTGGGCGTACTGCGGAACATGGAGGCGCTGGTCCTCACGCGGCAGGGGCGGCTCGAGGACGCCGCGATCCCTGAGCTGGGCAGCCGCCCTCCACGAAGAGCGTGGCGAGGACACCCGCATGCTGTCGGCGCTGACAATCTCGGCGTCGCCCTGCACACAGCCGGCCGGTATGACGAGGAGGCCGACGTTCTGGAGCGCGGGCTGTGTCACGCTGCCGAGACCGGAAACGATCTTCATCGAGCCTTCTTCCTCGTCAAACCGCGGAGAGCTGCTCGTGGAAACCGGCGAGCTTCAACGCGCGGAGAACGATGCACGGGAGGCGATCGCTCTCGCCGAGAACGTCGGCATCCCGTTCCTCGTCGTCTCCGCGCAGGGTGTCCTGGCCGAGGCATCACGTCGTCGCGGTGGCCTGTCATCTGCGGGGGAAGAGCTGGGTCGCGCGCTGGAATCCGTGCGGGAGATGAGGCAAGCTCTCCCGGTCGCCGGAGTGCTGATTCTGGCCGCACACGTCGCCGTGGATCAGGGCGACCGCGCGGGCGTGGAAGCTGCACCGGACGAAGCGGAGCAGCTGTTCGCCGAAGACGGCGACAACATCCTGCGCGGACGTGCCTGGCAACTGCGCGGCGACTTGACCGACGATCCCGCGCAACAGCGCACGCATCGCGCACGCGCTCTCGAAGCGTTCCAGCGGGCTGGGGCAGAGCACCGCGCCGCCGAGATGAGAACACTCGGCGTGCAGCCGTACTGACAGGCAAACCCTCCCGGAAGGGAGGCCTTGGTTCGCCTCGACAACATCAGACACAGTCACCCCTGCCTCCAGCGTTGTCCGGAGTTGTCCGGAAAGGTGACCCCCGTCGCCTTCCGTTGTCAGGCTGAGCGCGGCGCGATCGACGCTCGCGGCAGGGGGGAGCCCCGTGACCCTGCGTTCTCCATCGTGCCGGTTTTGGTTGCATCAGCTGCAGTCCAGAGAAAGGAACATCATGAAGCTGGCAAGTAAGGTGGCGGCGACTCTCTTGTTCGGCGCCTTTGTCGCGCTAGGCGGAGCACAGGCGGCATCTGCCGCCGCCGCGGATTTCAGTGGTGTGGTCGGGTGCAGCTCCTCCGGTGGAGGCGTCTGGAGCTGTCATGATCAGAATGGCAACTTGTGGTACACCGATAACCCGGACTGGAGGCCCTGACGGGGTCGGGACCCATAGGTGCCTCAATCTGTGTTTGCGATAGCGCTGGACGCCCGCTGCATGGGACACGGCAGATTCATTCCAAGCGACTCGGCTAGATCGAAGGTGTCCTCATCGCTCGGGAGTTCGAGGACGTCGAGGTTCTGATACCAGAGCCCGTGTGGGAATCGCGGAACACGACCACCGCGCCCTCAAACGAGCTGCGGACGAACACGACGAAGCCGCCGCGCGCGCTCGCCAGGCACAACTAACCAGGATCCCCAGTGCCCACGATGTCACAGCGACGCGATCCCCGGCAGGCCGTCGTCATTCGGTGTGATGTCAATTGCGAGGCCATTTGCCGTGGCTTTGGGCGTCGCATTGGATCTACTCATATTCGTGAGGTAGGCGCCGTTCCAGGGCCGCAGCATCCAGTCAACATGCCTTCGCCACATTACGACATCAGTTGCTGAACGAACGGCCGTCCAGGCAGCAGTGAGTAGTATCTACGGTAGGACTTGAAACTAGCGTTATACCCGCGACCCTGAGCACCTGCCGCACCAGGCCAGTAGGTGGGCGCACCAGCTGGACATCCAGAGAACGGGTCTGAGCGAAGCTAGCACCAAGCGCTTGGACCCTCATCTTCCAGCGCGTCGCTAAAGTGAACATGAGCCCCAAACACAATCGAACTGACGTCACACATCCGGCGTCGAATCGGTTGGAACACGCGTGGCGCCGACCAACTATGCCGTATCTGAACCTTCGAACCCGGCAACACACGTCGTGACGCCTGTGGCGGCCCACGGCTGAGAACTTCGGCTAGTGCGCACCGAACTGCCGCCATTTTCGCGAGCGCCATGTGCCAACGACATTGGCAGCGGCACAACCGCCGATCGCGCCGATGAAGAACACGAGAGCTACGTGAAATGCAAACATGGGATAGAACAAGCTCGCGGCTATCCCCACAATCGAACCACGTAGCACATGTGCCAAGAGCGGCCTGTCAGGTGCCATGCGTTCCTCTTTAGCTAAGCAATTGCCAACTCTGTCGGTGCCGGAATCATCAAGGTGATCGCACCAAAGATCACAAGTAGGCCCGTCGAGGAGCCCCCAAAAGTTCCGGATACGTATCAACGCGGGCCACTACCAGGCTTCAGGGCCGGCGAAGTAGCCCCCGTCGCCGGTGCCACAACCGAGCCGGCCCAGGCCGCCCGCGGCCTGCGGAAGCACTGGGAGCTCGGCACCGGGCGAATCAAGCAGGTCGTGCGGACACTGGAACGTCACGGCATCATCGTCACTTACGTCAAGTTCGCCGGCGCCGAACTGCAACGTTCGGCGCGTTCTTCACCTCGCAGACACCGAGACCCATCGTCGTGCTGACCCCCGGCCGCGGCGGCGACGAGGTCTACAGGCATCGGTTTACTGCCGCACACGAGCTCGGCCACCTGGTCCTGCACGGCGACGCGCGACCGGTGACCCGCAGCAGGAGAAGGAGGCCGACACCTTCGCGGCGGAGTTCCTCACGTCTGCAGAGATGATCACACCAAAGCTGCCCACAGGATGGACCTGCACGTCCTCGACCGGCTGAGCCAGGAATGGGGCCGTGTCAATCGATTCCCTGATCTACCGATGCAGGGAGGTCGGTGCCATCTCAGAGCCTGCGTACCGCCGCGCCTTCCAGCGGCTCAACAAGCTCCGCAGTCCGTCCAGGATTACCCGGGCGAGCTCCCGAAGATGCTGCGGCAGGCGTTCACCGTCGCCGAGTCTGCCGGTCTCACGCTCGGGCAGCTCGCCTACGAGCTGCGGGTCAACGTGCCGCGGCTGGCCTCCTGCTCGGCGCCGACGACCCCCTGCCGCGCCTTCGTCTCGTCTGAAACTGCTGCACTCACCCGCGGTGATCGCCTCTCCCGGTTGGACTGCCGATCCCGAGCACGTTGCGTTCGGCGCCCACCAGTTCCAACCTGTCAGAAAACGATCGTTAACGGACAGCTGCGCCCCGGCTGCAGCACGAGCTGGGCGAAGGACCTTGCGCTGATCCGTCGCGGCGCTTGGACACGATCGCTGTCCGGATCATCTGCCGACCGAGGGTTCGTGGCACCGAGGACAGTCAACAACGAGTATGAAGCTCTTTGACCTCACCATCGCTGTACCGACCGAAGACCGCCAGCGCGCGTACACCTTTGCGCGGGCGTTGGGGTTCGAGACCCCGGGAGAACTCGCCGAGGACGGGGTTCCCGAACCCCTTCAGGTGGTCGTCAATGAACGCGCACGTGTCGTGTACATCCCGACTGGAGGTTTCGGTTGGGTCACCGCCGGCCGGGCCACCGCCGCCGCGGGGACCGTCGAGTGTCTCCTGAGCGTTACCGTCGACTCGGCCGATGCAGTGGATGATCTGGTTCGCACGGCGGTGGAAGCCGGTGCCATGGCCGCGACCCAACCAGAGCAGCGGGTGTGGGGCTACACAGGCACCTTCGCCGACCCCGACGGCCACCTCTGGGAGGTCTTGCATCCCGCTGGGTGACGCTGAACACGCAGTCGGCCGCGGCGCTACCCGCAGTCGTGGCGGGAACCGATCGGTTTCGGGCGATCGCGGGGCTTCGCGGACTTGGTGCCTGGTGGGTCCTGCCCAAGACACCAGCTCCGTGCGCCTCAACTAACGATCGTCTGCAGCACCGGCGGACACGCCAGCTGTGGTGCGGGCCAGCACCGAAATGCGCGGAGCCGAGGTCCCGGTGTACCCCGGGGTCCTCGACCCACGACTTCCGACCGCTGCGCAGCGGACAGCCAGCGAGGCTGACGCCCCCGCCGAAGCCTGATAGTCCTAGGTGTGACACGACTGGCGTGGCCACGACCCCGTTCGGCGTGTTTACACCGTCCCCACGCTGGCCGCGGTCGCCATCAATCTCGTCAACGTCGTGCTGCGGAGCGTTTCTACAGTGCGGACCAGGTGCCGTGCTGGGGATGCTGGGGGTCGTCACCGCGGCGGTGGTCATCACGCTGCCCGCCTTCACCGTCGTCTCCGCCCTGCGCGCCATCTTCCGCTCCGCGGCTCAGAGGGGGATCGGCGGTCAGTGGATCCGGAAGCCCTGAATCCGCGCGCAGCGAGCTTGCAGCATGGACCCACGCCGACCCGCGGCGGGTTCGCCGCGGAACGAAGGAGACCACTCATGGCTCGCGCGATCGACATCGCCATCCCCGATCAGAGCGGAAAGCGTGCCGTCGTCACGGGCGCCAGTGACGGGATCGGGTTCGTCATCGCCACCCGCCTCGCCGCGGCCGGCGCGGAGGTGATCATGCCGGTTCGCAACCCAGCCAAGGGCGCGGACGCCGCCGACCGGATCCGCGGCCTCGTCCCGGGCGCGAAGGTCGCCACCCGGGCCCTCGACCTGTCCTCGCTGGAGTCGGTGGCGACGCTCGTGGACCAGTTGGTGGGCGAGGGCCGTCCGATCGACATCCTCGTCAACAACGCCGGCGTGATGACCCCACCCAGTCGGCGGGCCACCAAGGACGGCTTCGAGCTCCAGTTCGGCACCAACCACCTCGGCCACTTCGCGCTCACCCTTGGACTGCTGCCGCTGCTGCGGCAGGGCAGGGCGCGGGTCACACACCAGACGAGCGTCGCCGCACGCCGCGGTGCGATCAACTGGGACGACCTGAACTGGGAACGCAGCTACAACGTCAACAAGGCCTATAGCCAGTCCAAGATCGCCGTCGGCCTGTTCGCCCGCGAGCTCGACCAGCGCAGTGCTGTGGCGGGGTGGGGCATCACCAGCAACCTGTCCCACCCCGGGGTCTCGCCGACGAACCTGCTGGCCGCGCAGCCCGGCATGGGCCGGCGGAAGGACACCGCCTCAGTCCGCCTGATCCGGGTGCTCTCGCGCCTCGGCCTGGCGGGCACCGTCGACACCGCCGCGCTGCCGGCACTGCTGGCCGCGACCGGTCCCGACTCGCGGGGGAGCGAGTTCTACGGCCCCAAGGGACGCGGCGACATCAGCGGCGCTCCTGCCCGGCGCGAGCTGTGGCCTCCGCTGCGCAGCATGGACGACGCCCGCACACTCTGGGAGGCCTCCGAGCGGCTGGTCGGCGTGCGATACCCCGCCTGACCTACCGGAGAACGGATCGCCGGCCGTTTCAGTCCGGGAGCGTGCCGGCGATCCGGCCAGCCAAACTCACGGCTAGGACCATCGCGGACACGGCAAAGACCGCGGACGAGAAGGCCGCGGCGTGGTTCACGTTCATGGACCACTACTTTCAGAAGGAACAGCTCGGCGGCGCCGCAGAGCCGATGCTGGAGGGTCACACCTCCCTCGGTTTTCGCCGTTCAGACCCACAACCTCCGTCTCCGGCGGCTGGTCACCGGCGTCATCCACCGCCATCCGGGCGGACCCGATCGCGTTCGCCGAACAGCTGGGAGCACGCGTCGTGCCCTACTGACCGCTATCGAGGCGACCGACCGAGCCTCGATTCGCGGGTCTGCGGTGCTTGGCCAGCGGCGAAGTCCTGTACGTCCCCGGGCCCGGACGGCAGACCTTCAAGCCGACTCGAAGGTCAAGTCCTACTTGTCGGGCCGTCGCTCGGCGAGTGGGTGGGTTCGTACATTCGGACGGCGACGATGAGCCCGGAGACCAGCGACAGCGCGGCGGCGGTCCAGACGGCAGCGGTGAGGTTAACGGCGTCGGTGACGAGGCCGCCGAGAATGGCGCCGACGGCGTAGCCGAGGTCGCGCCAGACGCGGTAGATACCGATGGCGCGGCCGCGCCAGGCGGGGTGGGCGACGTCTCCGACGGCGGCGAGCAGCGCGGGGTAGACCATGGCGGTGCCGAGCCCGAGGAGGACAGTCCCGCTTGCCCATCCGGGGAGGTCGTGGGAAGACGCGATGACGGCGAGCGAGCCGGCTTGGATGAGCATGCCGCCGGTGGCGAGGGGCTTGCGGCCCCATCGGTCCGACAGCCATCCGGTGGCGAGCTGGCCGGCTCCCCAGGCGGCGGGGTAGAGCGCGACGAGGACGCCGATCTGGGCGACAGTGAGGTCGGCGGTGGCGAAGAGGAGGGGGAACACGCCCCAGGACAGGCCAAAGTTCAAGTTGTTGACCAGGCCGGCTTGGCTGGCCGAGGAGAGCGCGGGTTCGCGCCAGGTGACGTCGGCGAAGATCTGCCGATTGTCAGCCGGCGACGGCGGGGAGGAGGCGGTCTCGAGCGCGACGTGGTCGCGGGTCTCGCGAACAGGCAGGAGAGCAGCAAGGCGAGGGCAGCGTAGCTGAGGCCGAGCAGGAACGGGGCCGGCCGCAGGCGTTGACAATGGGTGAATCTACGCATCGACACGGGTGAGCGGTTGGGTGTGCTGACCGATGTGTGGTGCGGTACACCGTACCTAGCGTCGGTGGCATGACCACACAGCACATTGAGACCCTGATCATTGGCGCCGGCCAGGCCGGCCTGTCCACCGGCTACCACCTGAAGCAGCTCGACCGGGAGTGCCTGATCGTCGACGGGCTCGACCGGATCGGAGACAACTGGCGCCGTCACTACGACAGCCTCAGGCTGTTCACCCCGTCCCGAGCCAACAGTCTGGATGGCACGCCGTTCCCCGGCGATCCGTGGGCGTTCCCGACCAGGGACGAGTTCGCTGCGTACCTGGAGTTGTACGCCGTCGAGCACGACCTTCCCGTCCGGATGCGGACCCGGGTCGACCGGCTGACCGCCCGCGAGGTCGGTGGGTTCACCGCCACCCTTGGGGCAGAGGAGGTCACCTGCGGGAACGTCGTGGTGGCCACCGGTACTTTCGGTCGTACGCCGCAGGTCCCGGCCTTCGCCACCGAGATCGATCCCCATATCCGGCAGGTCCACTCCAGCGGGTACCGCCGCCCCTCTCAGCTACCCGACGGGCCGGCGCTGGTCGTCGGCGCCTCGCACAGCGGGTTGGATATCGCCTACGAACTGGCCGAGACCCGGCCCACGACGCTGGTCGGGCCCGACCGCGGGAACGTCCCCCTCGAGTGGGGCTCGCGGCGGTTCCGCGCGGCGTTCCCGGCTATCGAGTTCGCCTTCAAACACGTGCTCACCCGGCGTACGCCGATGGGACGTAAGGCGATGCAGCGACTCCGCCACCATGGTGTCCCGCAGTTGCGCGTCAAGCGCCACCACCTCGGCGCGCGGGACGTGGACTGGATCACCGAGCGCGTCGTGGGCGTCGCCGAGGGGCTGCCGTGCCTCGGGGACGGGCGCACCTTCGATGTCGCGAGCATCGTCTGGGCCACCGGGTTCCGACAGGTCTACGACTGGATCGACGTCCCGCTGCCGATTGAGGACGGCTGGCCGGTGGAATACCGCGGCGTGGTCGACTCGGTGCCGGGCCTTTACTTCTGCGGCCTGGCCTTCCAGTACTGCTTCGCCTCGGGCGAGGTCAACGGCGTGGGCCGCGACGCGGCGTACCTCGCTAACCAGATCGCGGCTCGAACGGCGGCCCGTGCCCCCGCTGCCGCCTGACGATGCGCGACCGCTACCGGGGGACTCTCGATGAACACCACACTCACCAACCGATCCAAGATCACTGACGAGACCCCTGGGGCCAAAGCGAGAGCGCTTGTCGTCGCTGCCGGCCCGGTGTTGCTGACCGCCGCGCTGCTGTGGCATCCGCCGCTTCCCGGCCGACTGCCCGACAGTGCCGGCGTGGCCGAGGCCGCCTCGGCGGGCATCATGCGGTGGGGATTCTCCCATATGGCCGCTGCTCTGGCCTCCGGCGCGGTCGCCGTCGCGTTCGTGGCGGTGCGCGGGTACCTTCGCGAGCGCGGCGACGGCTCGGTCAGCGCGGTCGGGCTCGGGCTGGTGCTGATCGGGAGCACGCTGTTCGCCATGCTCCCCGGGATGGAGTTCGCTGTTGTCGCGGCGCATGAGACCGGAGCCGACCTCGCGGAGACCCAGGCCGCCCTGGAGTCGTGGTTCGTGCCGATTCTTGTCGTCGCTGCGGTGACCTTCGCGTTCGGCACCGTCCTCTTCGCGGTCGCTGTCGTCCGCGCGGCGTCGTTCGCCCGGCTCCCCACGTTGATCGTCGCCGGCGCCCTGGTGGTCTTCGGGCTCTCTCGGATCGTCCCGGTCGGGGTCGTTCAGTTCTACGTGCAGTCGGTGGCGGCGGTGGTGGCATTGCTGCCGTTGGCGGTTGCGATTGGCGCCGCGCGACAGCGGCCGGTACCCGTCGACACTCGCACCTGACCACCCCGCGGACCTCGCGCACGGACTACTAAGCTCGAATCGAGGTGGTGCGCGATGAGCGTGGTCGACGATCTGCACCGGGCCCGTGAAGCCTACGAGCGCCGCGAGTGGGTGGCGGCGTACCGGGCACTGTCGGATCTGGACGATACCCACCTGCGGGCGGACGACTTCGCTGCCCTGGCGATCACCGCGTTTCTCCTGGGCCACCGCAACGACTGTGTCCAGGCGTTGCAGCGTGCCTATCAGGCCGAACTCGACGAGGACGACACCCTGGGAGCGGTCCGTGCGGCGTACTGGTTGGCGATGACTCTGTGGCAGGGCGGGGAACTCGCCATCGGCGACGGCTGGCTGGCCCGGGGCGAGCGGCTGCTCGAGGGAGTCGCAGAGGATGTGGTGGAGCGCGGGTATCTGCTCGAGCGGGCTACGTTCGGGCACGCCGCCAAGGGGGAGTTCGCGGAGGCGGCCGCCGCCGCGCCGAGGGTGACCGGGTACGGCCGACGCTTCGGCGACCCCGACCTGACCGCCATGGGCCTCCATATGGAGGGCCGGTTGACCATTTTCTCGGGTCGGGTCGCCGACGGGCTGCGTCTCCTCGACGAGGCGATGGTCTCGGTCTTGGCCGGTGAGGTCTCACCCATCTTCTCCGGGGTGATCTACTGCTCGTGTGTCGAGGCCTGCCAGCAGGTCTCCGACTTCGGCCGGATGGGGGAGTGGACCCATGCGCTGACCAGCTGGTGCGACAGCCAGCCCGGCCTGGTCGCGTTCACCGGTCAGTGTGCGGTCCACCGTGGCCAATTGATGCGACTGCACGGCGCCTACCGTGACGCGATCAGCGAGCTCGAAGATGCGGTGAGGCGGTACGCCGCGGCAGGGGGAAGTCCCGCAGTCGGACAGGCCCACTACGAGCGTGGCGAGGCGCTGCGCATCAGGGGGGAGTACGACGCTGCCCAGGCTGCCTACACGGAGGCAGCCGCGTACGGCCACCCGGCCCAGCCCGGCCGGGCTCTGCTGTGGCTGGCTCGCGGCCGACCGGATGCGGCGTCGGCTGCGGTCCACCGCGTGGTGGCCGAGGTGCAGGAGCCCGTGCACCGGTCGCAGATGCTGCCGGCCGCTGTCGAGGTTCTGGTGGAAGTGGGGGAGATCGAGGACGCCGCAGCCTTGGCGGACCAGCTCTGCGGGTTGGGATCGGCCTTCGGCTGCACCGCGCTCCAAGCGGCCGGCGAGTACGCCAGAGCATCGGTCGCCGTCGCGCGCGCCGAGGCCGAGGACGCGCTCGCGGCCGCTCGGAGCGCTGCCGACGCCTGGGCCCGGTTGTCCGCGCCGTACGAGGTGGCCCGGTGTCGCGTGCTGATCGGACGTGCGCTCCGACTCCTCGGCGACGCGGAGTCGGCGGCGGCAGATCTGGCGGAGGCACGGAGGGCGTTCGCGGGTCTCGGTGCCGCACCGGCCGAGCACAATGTCACCGTACTCCTGGGGGATCCGCGGGCGCCCGGCGGCTTGAGTCCGCGTGAGACCGAGGTGCTGCGGCTGGTCGCCGCAGGCAAGAGCAACCCCGAGATCGCGGGGGCGCTGGTGCTGTCGGAGAAGACGGTCGCCCGGCATTTGTCGAACATTTTTGCCAAGCTCGACGTCGGGTCCCGGACCGCGGCAGCGGCGTTCGCGTTCGAGCATCACCTAGTCTGAGCCGCGATCCGAGCGTTCAGGTCGCCGCGTCTGGCCGCCTGCAGCGGGCGGCGATGCAGCTGTTCGCCGAGGGCGGCTTCGACGCGACGACGGTGGCCGGGATCGCCGGACGGGCCGGCGTGACCGAGCGGACGTTCTTCCGGCACTTCGCGGACAAGCGCGAGGTCCTGTTCGCCGGCGAGGCGCACCTCGAGGCGGTCTTCGTGGACGCGATCGCCGGCGCACCGGCCGGCACGTCCCTGACCGACCGGCTCGTCGCGGCGCTCGACGCCGGGGGCGGCGTCCTGCAGGACGCACGGGGCCGCGAGTTCGCCCGCGCGCGGAACGAGATCATCACCGCCAACGAGCAGTTGCAAGAGCGTGAGCTGCTCAAGCTGGCGAAACTCTCCCGCGCGGTGACCGGAGCGCTCACGGCCCGCGGCGTCGCTGACGTATCCGCACGCCTGGCCGGCGACGTGGTCGTGTCCGTCTTCCGTACCGCCTTTGCCCGGTGGATCGCACCCGGCGAGGCCCGCGACCTGACCGAGCTCCAGCGCGAAGGTCTCGCCATGATCGGCGACCTGGTGCGAGTTCCCGGCACCTCATGATCATCGGCGATCCACCCCGTCCGGGCGGGGTCGATCGCCGATGATCATGGGAGGGTCAGGCTGGACCGTCGTGGCCGAGGCCGCGTTCACGGGCGAGCACGATCGCGGCCGGCCGGTCCGGCGCGCCGATCTTGGTGAGGATGCTCGCCACGTGGTTGCGCACGGTCTTGGGGCTCAGGACGAGCCGGCGGGAGATGACCGGGGTGTCGTAACCGCGCGCCAGCAGGTCGAGCACCTCCCGTTCCCGGAGGGTGAGCTCGGGGAACGGATGACGGTCGGCCGAGCGGCTCCCGGTCAGGTGGCCGGTGGCGCGGGCGGCGATCCGGGCGCCGAGGATCAGCTCGCCGTTGGCGACCGCCCGCACCGCCCGCTCGACCTCGTCCGGCGTCGCGCCCTTGAGCAGGTAGCCGTGCGCTCCGGCGCGGATCGACGCGACCACCGACTCGTCGTCCTCGTGCATCGTGACCACGAGCACGCGCAGATGCGGGGCACGGCGGAGCAGGTCACGGGTGGTCTCGACACCGGAGCCGTCGCCCAGCTGGAGGTCCATGACGACGACGTCGAGGCCGTCGGTGGGCAGCTGGGCCGCCTCCGCCGCCGATGCGGCCTCCGCGACCACCGTCACGTCGCGCAGCGTCTCCAGCAGGGCGACCATGCCGAGGCGGAACACAGGATGGTCATCGACCACTGCCACCGTGATGGGGCTCGCCGCGGACGTCACCGCACCTCCAGGTGGAGTCGGGCCTCCACGATGGTCCCATGGGGAACGGCGTCGGTGACGGTGAGCGAGCCGCCCTGTTCCTCGGCGCGTTCGCGCATGGACCTCATGCCGACGCCCGCGGACCCAGTGGCGCGGCTCCCGATCCCGACGCCGCCGTCGGCCACCCGGACGACGAGGTGGTCGTTGGTGACCTGGATCGTCACCGCGCACCGGGATGATCCGCTGTGCCGGCGCACGTTCGTCACCGCCTCGGCGATGATGCCGTATGCGGCACCGGCCGCCGGCGCGGGCAGGGGGTCGGGTGGTTCTCCCGTCACCCGGACGACGACATCGAGCCCGCTCGCGCTCCACCGCGCCGCCAGTTCCTCTACAGCGGCGACGAGGCCGAGTTCGTCCAGCACCGGTGGGAGCAGGTGCCGGGAGAGCTGGCGGACGTCCTCGACCCTGCCGTCCAGCTCGTCCTGCAGCGCTGTCAGCAGCGCCGCCGCCCGGTCCGGATCGCGTTCGACGAGGTTCCGCGCGCCCTGCAGCCCCAGCCGGATGCCTGCGAGCGAGGGTCCCAGACCGTCGTGGAGCTCGCGGCGGATCACCCGGCGCTCCTCGAGCCGCACCGACGTCAGCCGCCGCCGGGCGTCGTCGAGGTCGCGGGCGGCGCGGGTCAGCGCCACCCCGGCGCCGACGACGGTGGCGAGCTCGCCGAGATGCCGCTGGTCGCGTGCGCTCATGGCCTCGCCGGGCGGTGTGGTCACGGCGAGCCTGGCCACTTCCTCACCGCGGTGCATGACGGGGGAGTCGACCGGCTCACTGGTCGGTGTCCCGGACGACGCCACCGTCGCGCCGTCGACGACCAGCGCCACCGACTCCAGGCGCAGCGCCTCGCCGACGCTGCCGACCAGCCCCGTGAGCAGGTCCTCCGGATCCGCGGCCCGGCCGAAGTGCGCGCCCACGCGCCGGAAGGCGCGGTCGGGGTCGGCGCCGGTGCCGTGCACGAGCCGGCGTACGCGCTGCTCTATCCACCAGCGCGACGGCTGGACGGCGATGACGACCACGGCCGCCGCCACCCACTGCGCGATCCCCTCGCCCGGAACGATCCCGGAGACGAGGGCGGCCACGGCCACGTACGCGGCTGCCAGTGCCACTGTCAGCGTGCCGGCGACGACGGCCCGGCTCACCGGCAGGTCGAGCCCCCACATCCGCTGCCGGAGGACGGACACGAGGATCGCTGCCGGGAACAGCGCCTGGGCGGCGATGTGCAGCACCGGGGTGAACCAGAACGGCAGCCCGGTGGCGGGAAGTGCGAGCGGCGCGAAGGACACCGCCATGACCGTGGTGCCGAGAGCGAGCCAGCCGAGTCCGACCCGTTCCTCGACGGGTCCGCGGCGCCATCGCCACGCCGCCTCGGCGGCGGCGGCGCCCCCGACGGCGACCATCGCGGCGATGAACACCTCGAAGTACTCGTCATAGTCGACGATGCGGCTGAACGTGAACGCCGCTGTCACCGCGGCCCCGGCGACGACGCCCCACCGGGCCTGGCCGAGCGGATGGTCGCGGATCAGCCACGGTATGACGAGGAACAGCGCCAGCGTGCCGGGCACCCAGGTGATGCCCTGCAGCGGATCGATCCAGGACAGCCCGGGAAGCCCGGGCCGGCGGCCGGCGAGCCCGGTCCACGCGTAGGAGAACGCCGCGACCGCGCCGCCGACCGCGGTGACGGCGAGGATCCACGGCACCGGGCCGGGCCGTCGCGACAACGTCACCCCGGCGACGGTGCCGTAGACGGCGGCGACCGTGACATCGACGACGAAGAACCACAGGTCCGCCGTGACCGGCGGACGAGCCGCGATCAGGACGCCGATCGAGACCGCCGCGATCACCCACGAGGTGACCGCGACGGTCCCGGCGGCACGTGCGGCACCCGGACCGGCGCCCCCCACCGGTCGCGGTGCCGCCGTGACCCGCACCGACTCCGCAGTTACGTCCACGTTCTGTCCCCCCTCGCAGAACGCCAACATTAAAGCCGGGCGGGGACTGTGGGCGCCAGCGTCAGCCGGCGGAGTGCCCAGCGGGCACCCCGGTGGCCGTCCCGGAGGCGCTGCCCTGGGTCCGCCGGTCGCCGAACGCGAAGCCCAGCGCGGTGGCCAGCAGCCAAAGCGGGCCGAAGAACGCCGCCATGTACTGCAGCGGCGAGATCCCGAGGAGCAGGGTCGCCAGGCCGAGGACCAGGCCGGCCCAGCCGAGCCAGCGCGGGACGGCCCGATGCCGCACTCCCGCGACACCGACCGCGAGGGCGCTCATGCCGGCGCCGATCCACACCCATGGCACTGTGCCGAGCCAGTGCCCCACGGTCACCGCGAACTCCGGTGCGAGTTCGTCCTCCGGTGCCTGCAGGCCGAAGATGATCTCGGTGTCGAGGCTGGTCCCCATGAGCTGGGCCACCATGACGAGCACGAGGCCGACCAGGGCCACCGTCGGCGCCAGGCTGGCCGGTCCGAGCCCGGCCCGCAGCCGCCTGGCCAACCCGGCCGCGAACACGGCGAGCAGCGGCAGGCCGGCCAGCGTCAGGACGTGGAAGGCGAGGATCTCGCCGACCATGTCGCGCATGTTGTCCGTGACCGCGACGGCGTCGCCGATCGCGTCCTCGTCGTAGACGGCGCTGATGCCGAGGTTGGCGATCACGCCGCCGATACCGGCGATGCCAGCGCCGACGCCGGCGAGTGCCCACCAGCGTCGGCCGGGTCCGGGCGTCGCGGAAGCCGCCGCGGCGGCCGATGGCGCCCAGTCGCCGGCCGTTCCCGGCTGGATGGTGCTGGACATGCTGTGCCCCCTGTGTGTTCGTGCGACCACCCCCGTGGCCGTCGCTCGGCAGTGATCCTGCCGAGCCCGGTGTCCCGGGCGGAAGGGCCGCGGGCCCGACTTCCCGGGACGGTGACGGGGGCTCCGCACGCTCCGCCGAGACCGGCCCGCCCCGCCCCCTCGGCCCGTCCCGCCCCCCTCGGCCCGTCCCGCCCCCTCGGCCCGCCCCCGGTTGACCTTGGAGAATCCGCGGAATCAATCGGACATTTCGCCCCGCGATTCCGCGGAAACTCCAAGATCAACGGGAGCGAGCGGGCGGGCCGGCCGCGCGAAGCGGACTGACCCGACCCGGCCGCCCTACCAGCCGCGGACCCGGTTCCAGATGGCGGTGGTGCCGTCGGTGCGATGTACGTGGTAGCAGTCGAACTGCGCCGCGGTCGCGCACGCGTGGTTCGGCAGGATCCGCACTCTGGTCCCGACGGGGAGCTCCGGCAGCGGTCGGGCGCTGCCCTCGCGCAGGCTCAGCGTGCCGTGCTCCTGGCTGGCGCCACTCATGACGAGGTCCGGGATGAGAGTGCCGTCGAGGGTGGTGACCAGGCCGTAGCCCTGATCGACCGCCTGGTTGGCGGTGCCACGGTCGCGGCTGGTCGCCATCCACCCGCCGTCGGTGATGATCCAGCCCTTGCCGGGCTGGTGGCCGATGACGGTGACGACGACTCCGAGCGCGAGGTCGTCGACGGTGCACACGCCGATACCGGCCATGACGAGGTCGAAGAAGACGTAGTTGCCGGCGCGCACCTCGGTGATGCCGGTGAGATCGTCGTAGGCGTGCGCCGTCGGTGTGGAGCCGATGCTGACGACCGGGCAGGCGAACCCGGCCCGGCGCAGCGCGTCGGCCGCGGCGACCGTGCAGTCGCGTTCGTTGCGGGCCGCGGCGAGCATGGCTTCCGGTGTGCCGGCGAAGTACGACTCGCCCGCGTGGGCGAGGACACCGGCCAGTGACCCGGTGACGTCGAGCACCCGCGCGATCTCCGGCAGTGCCGGGTCGCCGGGTTCGATGCCGCCGCGGTGGCCGTCGCAGTCGATCTCGACCAGGGCAGGGACGGCATGTCCGGCCCGCTCGGCGGCCTCGTGGACGGCGCGAGCCTGCTCGATGCTGTCTAGCAGGACGGTGACGGTGACGCCCTGTGCCTGCAGGCTGACGACGCGGGCCAGCTTGTGCGGCGCGATGCCGACCGCGTACAGGATGTCGGTGTATCCGGCCGCTGCGAACACCTCGGCCTCGGCGAGCGTCGAGACCGTGATCGGGCCCGGCCCGTCGGGGAACAGATGCGCCGCGATCTCGGTCGACTTCGTGGTCTTCACATGCGGACGCAACGTCACAGCGTGCGGTGCGAGCCGGTCCCGCAGCCGCCGGATGTTGCGCTGCATGGTCGCTTCGTCGACGACGGCGTACGGGGTGTCCGGCGCGGTGGTCATACGGGCCATCCTCTCTGGTCCGGTGTGGGACTCGTGGCGCCGCGTGCCCACGAGGCGGTCGCGGTCACGGCCGGCCGCCGGTAGTACGGTCACTTCGACCGCCGCCGGAAGGAGAGTCACGTCGTGAAGTCCCCGGGGATCGGTACCCGCGCGGGCGCCGTTCTCGTGTTCGGTTCGTCCGCGGCCGTGCTGGTGGTCGAACTGGCCGCGCTGCGGCTGCTGGCGCCCTACGTCGGGCTGACGCTCGAGATGAACACGATCGTCATCGGCATCGCGCTGGCGGCTATCGCGTTCGGGTCGTGGGCGGGTGGCCGCGCGGCGGACCGGGTCTCGCCGCGCCGGAGCCTGGGGCCGCTGCTGGTCCTGTCCGGGCTGGGGGTCACGGTGACCCCGACGCTGGTGCGGCTGGCCGGCGACGGCCCGGCCGTCCTGCTGGTCGGTGGCGCCTGCATCCTGGTGCCCGCGGCGCTGCTGACCGCTGTCACACCGATGGTCACCAAGCTGCTGCTGGTCGACCTGGCGTCCACCGGCACGGTGGTCGGCAAGCTGTCGGGCATCGGAACGGCCGGGGGTATCGCCGGGACCGTCCTCACCGGGTTCGTCCTGATCTCGGTCGTCCCCGTGAGCACGATCATGCTCGTCCTCGGAGTGACCCTGGTCGTGGTGGGTGTGCTGGTCGATCTCGCGGTGCGCCGCCGGCCGGCTCCTCGGCAGGTCCTGGTGGGTTTGGTCGTCGTCGGCGGTGGTGTCGCCGGCGCCGCCGCCGTGCCCAGCGGCTGCGACGCCGAAACCCGCTACCACTGTGCCGCGGTGGTCGACGACCCCGACCGCGACAGCGGCCGGGTGCTGGTGCTCGACGGCGTGCGGCATTCCTACGTCGACCTCGACGACCCGGAGTACCTCGACTTCGCCTATGTCCAGGCGATGGCGTCGCTGGTCGACACCGCGTACGCACCTGGACAGCCGCTGGACACCTACCACCTCGGCGCCGGCGGGCTGTCGATGCCGCACTATCTGGACGCCGTGCGCCCGGGTTCGACCAGCGTGGTCTCCGAGATCGACCCCGGTGTCGTCCAGGTGGACCGGGAGCGCCTGGGCGCGCGGACCGGCGACGACCTGCAGGTGCGGGTGGAGGACGGTCGGACCGGCGTCCGCGGCATCGCGACCGGCTCCCGGGACCTGGTCGTCGGCGACGCGTTCGGCGGCGTCAGCGTGCCCTGGCACCTCACCACCGTCGAGGCGGTCGCCGACATCCAGCGCGTGTTGCGTCCCGGTGGCATCTACACCCTCAACATGATCGACCACGGCGAGCTCGCGTTCGCCCGGGCTGCCGTCGCCACCTTGGGGGAGCGGTTCGCCCACGTCGCCGTCGCGACGGCTCCGGACACCTGGGCCGGCCGCGACGGCGGGAACCTCGTCGCGGCCGCATCCGACAGCGCCCTGGACCTGGCCGCGTGGGGTGAGCGCCTGGCCGAGCGGGGCAGCGACTGGAGCGTCGTCGGCGGGCCCGGCCTGGAGGACTGGATCGGGGACGCCCGGGTGCTCACCGACGATTTCGCCCCGGTCGACCAGTTGCTCACGCCGTACCCTCGCCGGGGGTGACGACGCCGGCGGCGCGGCCGGTCAGCTCGGCAGGCCGGGCACCGGCGGGATGCTGCGGGTGCGGACGAGTTCGGCGTACCAGTGGGCGCTGTCCTTCGGCAGCCGTTCCAGCGTCTCGTAGTCGACCCGGACGATGCCGAACCGCTTGGAGTAGCCGTAACCCCACTCGAAGTTGTCGAAGAGCGACCACACCTGGTAGCCGCGCAGGTCGACGCCGCGCTGCATGGCCCGGTGCGCCGCGGTGAAGTGACGGCGCAGGTAGTCGGTGCGCTCCACGTCGTGGACGGCGCCGTCCTGGACGACGTCGTCGAAGGCGGCGCCGTTCTCGGTGACCATCAGCGGCAGGCCGGGGAACTGCTCCGACAGCGACACCAGCAGCTCTTCCAGGCCGTCGGGCGCGATGTTCCAGCCCATCGCGGTGTACGGGCCGGGCTGCTCCAGGAACTCGATGTCGTCCGCGCCGGGCCAGGGCGATCCGCCCATGTCCTTGTGGCCGTCGTTGGTCTGCCGGGGGCTCGTGCCGTCCCACACCCGGACGGTCGCGGTGGAGTAGTAGTTCACGCCGAGCAGGTCGATCGGCTGGTGGATCGCGGCGAGGTCGCCGGCGCCGACGAAGGACCAGTCGGTCACCGAGGACGTGTCAGCGATGAGGTCCGCCGGGTACTCGCCGCGCAGCATCGGCCCGGTGAAGGCCCGGTTGGCCAGTCCGTCGATGCGGCGCTTCGCCTCGGCGGCGGTGTCGTCGACGCCGCGCAGCACGTGGAAGTTCAGGGTGACGGAGTATCGGGCGTCCGGCTTCGTGACGACGTCGCGCAGCCGCCGGACGGCCAGGCCGTGGCCGAGGTTGAGGTGGTGGACGGCGCGCAGCGCGTCCACGCCGTCGGTGCGGCCGGGGGCGTGTGCGCCGGAGCCGTAGCCGAGGTACGCCGAGCACCAGGGCTCGTTGAGGGTCGTCCAGGTGTCGACGCGGTCGCCGAGAGCCGCGCCGACGATGCCGGCGTACTCGGCGAAGCGGTACGCGGTGTCGCGGACCGGCCAGCCGCCGGCGTCCTCCAGCGGCTGCGGCAGGTCCCAGTGGTAGAGCGTGGCGATCGGCGTGATCCCGCGCTCCAGCAACCCGTCGACGAGCCGGGAGTAGAAGTCGAGGCCCTTCGGGTTCACCGCGCCCGAGCCGGCCGGCTGGATCCGCGGCCAGGCGATCGAGAACCGGTACGCCTGCAGCCCGAGGCTGCGCATGAGGTCGAGGTCGGCGTCGAGCCGGTGGTAGTGGTCGACGGCGACGTCGCCGGTGTCGCCGTTCCAGACCTTGCCGGGAGTCTTGCTGAACGTGTCCCAGATCGACGGCCCGCGGCCGTCCTCCGCGGCGGCGCCCTCGACCTGGTAGGAGGCGGTGGCCGAGCCGAAGACGAAGCCGGCGGGGAAGACGAGGCCCGAGTCGCGGTAGTCGGCGGTGCCGGTGGTCATGCGGTGATCTCCAGTTCTCCGGTCCGGGTGGAGGTGGTGGTGCCGTCGGGGGTCCGGGCGGTGAAATCGGACAGGTCGGTGGAGCGGATCCGGGTGCTCCCGTCGCGGCGGACGATGGTGAAGTGTGCCTGACGGCCCCCCGGGGTGGTGACCCGCAGGTCACTGTCGCCGTCCGGGCCGGGGAAGACCCGCAGCGTCAGGCCGTCGGTGTACTCCGCGTCGGGCTGCGCCTCGCTGGGCCCGAACGGGATCACCGCGCCCGGGCGCACGTAGAGCGGGACGCTGTCGAACCCGTGCACCTCACGCCGCCAGCCGCCGCCGTCGACGGTCTCGCCGCTCAGCAGGTGCGTCCACCGTCCCGGCGGCAGGTAGAAGTCGACGGTGCCGTCGGCGGAGAAGACCGGCGCGACCAGCAGATCCGGGCCCAGCAGGTACTGCCGGTCCAGGTGTTCCACCGCGGGGTCGCCGGGGAAGGCCAGCTGCATCGGCCGCATGACCGGCACCCCGCTCCGGCTCGCGTCCAGGCCGGCCTGGAACAGGTACGGCATCAGGGAGTTCTTCAGCCGGGCGAAGCGGCGCATCACCGAGACGGCGCTCTGCGGATCTGCCTCGTCGCGGCCCTCGGCCTGGTCGAACAGCCACGGCACCCGGTAGCTGGTCGAGGCGTGCAGCCGGGTGTGGCTGGAGAGCAGGCCGAACACCGTCCAGCGCTTGAAGACGGCCGGGTCGGGCATGCCTTCGAAGCCGCCGACGTCGTGGCTCCAGTGCGCGAAACCGCTGAGGGCCAGCGACAGCCCGCCGCGCAGCGTCTCGGCCATCGACTCGAAGGACGACGAGCTGTCGCCGCCCCAGTGCACCGGCATCCGCTGCCCACCGGCGGTGGCCGCGCGGGCGAAGACGACCGCTTCGCCGGTCCCGCGCTCCTTCTCCAGCACGTCGAAGACCGCCCGGTTGTACAGCTGGGCGTACCAGTTGTGCATGTCCCCGGGGCGGGAGCCGTCGTGCCACACCACGTCGGTGGGGATCCGCTCGCCGAAGTCGGTCTTGATGGCGTCGACGCCCTGGCGCAGGAGGCCGCGCAGCTTCTCCTGGTACCACCGGGTCGCCTCCGGGTTGGTGAAGTCGACCAGGCCCATACCGGCCTGCCACATGTCCCACTGCCAGACCGAGCCGTCGGCCCGGCGCACCAGGTAGCCGTGGTCACGGGCCTCGGCGAACAGTGCGGAGCGCTGCGCGATGTAGGGGTTGAGCCAGGCGCTCACTCGCAGGCCGCGTTCGCGCAGCCGGGCGAGCATGCCCTCCGGGTCGGGGAAGACGCGCGGGTCCCATTCGAAGTCGGTCCAGTTGAACTCGCGCATCCAGAAGCAGTCGAAGTGGAAGACGCTCAGCGGGATGTCCCGTTCCCGCATGCCGTCGACGAACGACGTCACCGTCGCCTCGTCGTAGTCGGTGGTGAAGCTCGTGGACAGCCACAGCCCGTAGGACCACGCCGGGACGGTGGCGGCCCGCCCGGTGAGCGCGGTGTACCGCTCCAGGATGCGCTCCGGCGTGGGGCCGTAGAGGACCATGAAGTCGAGGCTCTCGCCGGCGACGGAGAACTGGACCTGCTCGACGGTCTCGGATCCCACCTCGAACGAGACGTGGTCGCGGTGGTTGACCAGGACGCCGTAGCCGCGGTTGGTCAGGTAGAACGGGACGTTCTTGTAGGCAAGGTCGCTCGACGTGCCGCCGTCGGCGTTCCAGACGTCCACCGTCTGGCCGTTCTTGACCAGCGGGCCGAACCGCTCACCGAGGCCGTAGACGAGTTCGCCGACGCCGAGGGAGAGCTGTCCGCGCAGGTAGGTAGGCGCGGGCGCCAGACCGGTGCCGGTCACGCCGGCCAGGCCGGTCGGCTCGGCGGCGACGGCGGCGCCGGGCGCGAGCCGCATGAACCCGAGCGACTTGTGTCCGCTGCGTGTCAGCACCTGTCCGTCGGCGGCGAAGCTGAGGTCCCACGGCGCACCCGGTGCGATCCGGGCCTCCAGCGGGCCGGTGCGCAACACCCCGCCAGCCTCGTCGACGGTGGTGACAGCCGCCCCTTCGGTGGCTCCGACGAGGTCGAAACCCGGATCGGTGGGGGAGCCGACATGCCGCTCCACCCGGACGCGGGCGACCCCTTCCAGCGGGCTGGACAGGGTGACGGTGAGCATGGGCCGGTTCAGCGTGTCACCGCGTCGCGTGATGACCTTCGTCGGCGCCGAGACGACGATGCTGTCGTCGCGGCGTTCGATGTCGTACGCCTCCTGGGCGTACAGCGCGTCGACTCCGGGGCGCAGGGTCCAGAATCCGTCGGTGAACTTCAACTACTGCTCCTGAGTCGTGGTGCTGGTGAACGGTCCCAGTCGACGGTGACCGGGCGGTCGGCCGCGATGTTGACGAGCCGGCTGGTGGCGCCGTGGCGCACCAGGCGCGGCCCGGCCTGTCGCGGCCCGATCGCTTGCAACGTGACGGTGGCCGGGACGCCGTCACGCCAGGTCAGGTCGACGGTGATGCCGGGTTCGGCGACGAGGCCGCGCACCGTGCCGGACGCCAGCGCCGCCGGCCACGCGGGCAGCAGGTCGACGACACCGCCATGCCCTTGGACCAGCGCTTCGCACACGGCGGCGGCGTAGCCGAGGTTGCC
The DNA here is from genome assembly GCF_000515395.1 of Jiangella gansuensis DSM 44835. NCBI lineage: Bacteria > Bacillati > Actinomycetota > Actinomycetes > Jiangellales > Jiangellaceae > Jiangella > Jiangella gansuensis. The sequence goes on from NZ_KI911782.1 coordinate 3,515,859, forward strand.
GTCGAGCTGGAACGGCGGGTGGGCGGCGAACAGGTTGGCGTAGAGCCCGCCGGCGTGCGCGGCCGCGTCGGTGGCCGGGCGCACCAGGTACCGCAGCAGCGCACCGAAGCGTTCGCCGTCGCGCAGCCTGGCCCGCAACGCCAGCTTCCACGCCAGCGACCAGCCGGTCGAGTCGTCGCCGCGTGCGTCGAGGGTGCGGGCGACGGCGGTGGCGAGTTCGTCGTCGAGGTCCGCGCCGCCGGGGTAGGCGAACACCAGGTGGGAGAGGTGGCGGTGGTGCGGCTCGACGTCCACCGCTCCCGGGTGCCATTCCTGGACGGTGCCGTCCGCGGCGACGGCGGGTGGACGGAGGCGGCCACGGGCTGCGCCGGCCGCGGCGACGACGGGGTGGTCCGAGCTGCCGAGTTCGGTGGCGACCTCGCCGACGACGCGGAAAAGCTCGGCGGCGAGCGCGCGGTCCATGCCGCTGCCCGTGGTGAGCGCTGCCGGTCCGTCGGCGGTGGCGTACCGGTTCTCCGGCGACGTGGACGGGAAGCTCACCAGCTGGCCCTCGTCGTCCGGCTCGAGCAGGTCGAGGACGAACTCGGCGGCGCCAGCCACCAGCGGCCAGAACCGTTCCAGCCAGGCCGCGTCGGCGGCTCCGAATCGGCGCCGCCGGTCGAGCTGGCACACCAGCCAGGCGCCGCCCATCGGCCACTGCGACCACGCGGCGTCACCCGAGGTCGGCGCGGTGAAGGCCCAGGCGTCGGTGTTGTGGTGAGCGGTCCAGCCGCGGGCCCCGTAGAGCCGCGTCGCGGTCTCCCGGCCCCGGTCGGCGAGCGCCTCGACCAGCTCCAGCAGCGGATCCTCGGTCTCGGGCAGGCCGAGCGGGCCGGCGGGCCAGTAGTTCATCTCGGTGTTGATGTTCAGCGTGTACGCCGACGACCACGGCGGCTGTAGCTGCTCGTTCCACAGGCCCTGCAGCGTCGCCGGCAACCCGCCCGGCCGGGAGGAACTGACCAGGAGATAGCGGCCGTAGTCGAACAGCGCCTCCAGCAGGGCCGGGTCGGCGGTGGCGTCCGGTCCCAGGCCGGCCACCCGGCGGTCCGGGTCGGTGAGAACGCCGGGGACGTCACCGGTCGGGTCTGCGGGGGCGTCCAGCCGCAGGCCGACCCGGTCGAACAGCGCCCGGTGCGCGGCGACGTGGCGCGACCTCAGGTCGCCGGCGGCTCGGGCCAGCGCCGCCTCGACCCGGTCCTCGGCCGTGCGCGCCGCGTCGCGGGCGTCGCCGCGGGGCTCCTGGCCCGCGCCGGTGAACGTCGTCGCCGTCGCCAGCACCAGCCGCAGGGACCGGACACCACGGAACCGGAGCCCGCCGCCGTCGGGGCCGGCCATGGCGGAGCCGTCGTGCACGATCCCGGCGACGACGGCACCCTCGACCGGCTCGACCCCGTCGACGTGCCACCGCAGCGGCGGTTCGCCGGGCTCGTGGCTCGGTGCCACGTCGGCCGGCAGGGCGAGGTGCAGCCGGAGCCGGTCGCCGGTCAGCTCATGCCCGAGGTCGCGCAGCGGGCTGGTGGCGGCGACGGTCACGTCGACCGGTTCCATCGCGGTGAGCCGGTGCACCAGCACGCCGTCCGGCGCGCTGACGAACGTCTCGTGCCGCACCCCGCCCGCCGAGGCGACGTGCACCGCGTCGGCGAGGTCCAGGGTGCGTTCCACGTCACCGGCCGGGGCATGCCGCACCTCGACGTCGGCGAACGGCAGGTATGCCTGGGCGTACCGGGCCTGCAACGCCTCCAGCTCCCGCTCCGCCGCGACGGCCTGGCCGCCGGCCAGCAGCCGCCGGGCCGCGGAGCGGGCGGCCGCCGCCGTGGCCGCGCCGACCCGGCCGCGCCGGTGCTCGCTGGCCGGCGAACCGGACCACGCGGTGCCGTCGTTGAGCTGCAACCGGACGCCGTCGGCACCGGCCAGCACCATGGCTCCGGTGCGGCCGTTGCCCAGCGGCAGCCCGTCGAGCCAGTCCCGCGAGGACCGGCGGTAACGCAACGCACGCATGTCGCTCAGAGCTTCAATCCGCCGGCGGCCAGGCCCGAGCGCCAGTAGCGCTGCAACGACACGAAGACGACGATGATCGGGACGATCGAGACCAGCGCGCCGACGATCACCAGCGTCTGCAGGCCGGGAATCGTGATGGCGGCCTGGCTCCAGCCCGACAGCCCCACGGTGACCGGCTGCAGCCGCTGGTCGCTGAGCACCAGCAGCGGCAGCATGAAGTTGTTCCAGCTGCCGATGAAGGCGAACAACAGGATCGTCACCGCGCCGGGGCTGAGCAGCTTGAGCGCGATGGAGAAGAACGCCCGCCATTCGCTGGCGCCGTCCATCCGGGCCGCCTCCAGCAACTCCATGGGGACACTGGCGTTGGCATAGATGAAGCCCAGCATCACGCCGAACGGGTAGACCAGGCTCGGCAGCAGCACACCGAGCATGGTGTTGCTGAGCCCGATCTCGACCAGCAGGGTGTACGTCGGCTGGGCCAGCACGGTCTGCGGAACGAGCATGCTGCCGACGACGGCGGCCAGGACGATCCGGCGGCCGCGGAACCGGTACATCGCCAGCGCGTAGCCGGAGATGACGCTGATGAAGGTCATCAGCACGCTGCCGAGGCCGGAGTAGACGAGCGAGTTGAGCATCCACCGCCAGAAGATGCCGCCGTCGCGCTGGCTCAGATCGACGAGGTTCTGCCACAGGTTGAACTCGGCGAACCAGAACCCGGGCGTGGAGAAAAGGTCGCTGGTGGACTTCGTCGAGGCCACGATCAGCCAGTAGACCGGCGCCAGGAAGTACAGTCCGACGGCGGTCATGAAGAGCCAGGCCAGGAGGCGTGCCCGCCGGCTGGGCCGGGTCGTGGAGGTCGTGGAGGTCGTCGAGGTCGTGGAGGTCGCGGTCGTCATCGCGTGGCCCCTCTCCTGCGGTTCGACGCGACCGAGACGACGATCGACAGCCCGAACGTCACCAGGCCGAGGAGGATCGCCATCGCCGAGCCGAGGTTGATGTTCCCGCCCAGCGTGGTGGCCGTGAAGACGGACATGTTCGGGGTGTAGTCGCCGGTGACGTTCGACGTGATCGAGCGCAGCGTCATCGGCTCGTTGAACAGCTGCAGCGTCCCGATGATCGAGAAGAGCGTCGTCAGGAACACCGCCGGGAGCACCATCGGCAGCTTGATCTGCAAGGCCATCCGCAGCTCGCCGGCGCCGTCCAGGCGGGCCGCTTCGTACATGTCACGGGGGATGCTCTGCAACGCGGCGAAGATGATGATCATGTTGACGCCGGTGACCGACCAGATCGACACGTTGGCGATCGACCAGAGCACCGTGCCGGGCGCGAGGAAGTCCGCGTTCACCCCCAGCCACTGCAGGAATTCCACGATCGGGCTCACCCGCGGCTGGTACAGGAAGCCCCAGAGCAGCGTGGCCACGACCGCCGGGACGGCGTACGGGATGAAGACGCTCAGCTGGAAGAAGCGCTTCCACCGCACCACGGCGGAGTCGAACAGCAGCGCGAGCGCGATCGACAGCGCCAGCATGACCGGGACCTGGACGACGCCGAACAGCAGGACCCGCGCGAAGCTGGCGACGAACCCGCTGTCCGACAGCGCCCGGACGTAGTTGTCGAACCCGACGAACACGCTCTCGTTCGCGTTGCCGAACCCGAGCCCGCTGCGCTCGACCGTGAAGAAGCTGGTGTACAGCGCGGTCACGATCGGAGCGACGAGGAAGACCAGGAACAGCGACACGAACGGTGCCAGGAACACGTACGGCGCCCAGCGGATCCCACCGCCGCGGCGAGGGCCGCGCACCCCGCCGCCGCGCTCGACGCGGCGGCGGGACGCGGCTGGGGGCGCGGAGATGCCGGCGCTCATTCGCTGACGCTCAGTCCCATGCCGGTGAGGTCCGCGACGGTCCGGCGCTCCAGGTCCGCCAGGGCCTGGGCGAACGTCTTCTGGCCGTTCGCCACTTGCGCGAACTCGTCCTTGAGGGCGCTCTGGGTGAGCTCGAAAGTCGGGCCGTCGACCCAGGTGGCGGGCACGTCGAGCGCCGCGTCGGCGAAGACCTCGTTGATGACCTGGCCGCCGAAGAACGGCTCCTCGCTCATCAGCGCCTCGTGCTCCAGCCCGGCCACCGCGGACGGGAAGATGCCGCCGTTGATCAGGTGCTCCAGGCCGTCCTCGCTGGTGTTCAGCCACTCGATGAAGGCAGCGGCCTGCTCGACGTGTTCGGTGCCGGCCGGGATGACGTTTACGCTGCCGCCGGTGTCGCCGGCCGAGCTCTCCCCCTCGAACGTGGGGCTCGGCGCGACCGCCCAGTTGCCCGCGGTGGCGCCGGCGCTCTCCTCCAGCAGCGCCGGGAACCACGCCGCGTAGTTGACCGTCGCGATGGTGCCGTCGTTGATCGCGGCCCAGTACTCGGGGGTCCACATCTCGACGGTGGTGACCAGCCCCTCGTCGAGCAGGGTCTGCCACACCTCGGCCACTTCGAGGCTCTCCTCGTCGGCGACGTTCACCGTCCAGGCGTCGCCGTCGATGCCGTTCCAGCTGCCGCCGTTCTGCCAGACGCTCTGGATCCAGAAGCCGGTCTCGTTGGGGGAGAACTGGGCGATCGTGAGGTTCGGGTCGGCGGCCTTGAGCGCCCGGCCGGCCTCGATGAACTCCGTCCACGTGGTGGGGACCTCGACGCCGTGCTGCGCGAAGATGTCCGTGCGGTACATCAGGCCGGTCGGGCCGGAGTCCTGCGGAATCGCGTACAGCGCGCCGTCGAAGACGACGGAGCCCCACGAGCTGGACGTGAAACGGTCCTCCCAGTCGCCGGCGATGTCCGTCAGCTCGGTGAGGCGGTTGTTGACGATGTGCCCCGGGATCGAGTGCACCGACATCTGGACGACGTCGGGCGCGGTGCCGGCGTCGATCGCTGCCGGGATCTTGTCGCCGTCGTCACCGGTCATCCGGAAGAACTCCACCTGGATGTCCGGGTTCTCCTCGTTCCACTGGGCCACAGCCTCCTCCAGGCCCGGGACCCAGCCCCAGAACTCGATGGTGACGGGGCTGTCATCCGCCGCCGTGCCGGCGTCGTCGTCCCCACCACCGCAGGCGGTCAGCAACAGCACCGAACCCGTCGCCACGGCGAGCGCGGTCGTGAGCCTGCTCTTCATCTTCCGTGCCATCGTCGGCACTCCTTTCTGGTGCTCCACCCGCGGGGTGGCTCTGGGCGGGGCGGTCGCCCGCTCGGTCAGTTGGTGGTGGTGTTCTCCCGGACCACGACGGCGTCACCCGCCGCGACGTCGACCGGGCCGTCGAGCTCGCGCCCGGTCAGCACGTCCGTGCCGGCGAGGACGGGCGAGAGCGTCTCGGACGTGTGGTTGAGGACGAACAGGTAGTCGCGGTCGCCGGCGCGGCGGCGGACGATCTCCAGGCCGCCCCCGGCCGCTTCGTGCGCCCGGGTCACGCCGGCCTCGGTCCGGATACGGTCGAGATGGCGTTCCAGCGCGTCGTCGGCCAGCCGGGTCGAGAGATAGTGGGCGACGCCCGCGCCGCGCCGGTGCCGGGTGATGGCCGGCGACCCGGCCGGGATCACCGGATGCGCGTCGGAGCCGTAGCCGGCGACCGTTTCCGCGCCGGCGAGGTGGACCAGCTCGCTCCAGGCGCCGGCCGTGCTGCCGTCGTCCAGCGCGACGGCCTCGTCCGCGGCAAGGGGGACGTGCTCCTCGACCCGCAGCCCCAGAGTGGGCGCGAACGCTCCTGAGTAGCCGCCCGGGCGCACCCGCAGGTGTTCGTCGGTGCTGCCGGCGAAGTGCCAGACCACGAGGTGCCCGCCGGCGCGCACGAAGGCGTCGAAGCTGCCGGCCTGCTCGTCGCTGACCGCCAGCATGCTCGGCACGAGGACGAGGTCGTAGCGGGCGAGGTCGCCGTCCGGGTCGACGACGTCGGCGTTGACCCCGAGGTTCCACAGCGCGGTGTGTGCGCGCCGGACGGCGTCGAGGAAGCCGGTGTCCGACGACGGCAACGCCCGTGTCTCCGCCGCCCACCACGCATCGGGCTGCCAGACGATGGCCACCCGGTGGTCGTTGACCGGCCCCCGGGAGGGCGGTTCGGCGAGCTCGGCCAGCCGCCCGAGCTCCGCGCCGAGCTCGGTGACCTCCTGGAAGATCCGGGTGTCCGGGCCGGCGTGCGGCACCATCGCGGAGTGGAAGAACTCCGCGCCTACCCGCGGGGAACGCCACTGGAAGAACAGCGACCCGGTCGCGCCGCGGGCCAGGTACTGCAGCGTGTTGCGGCGCATCCGGCCCGGTTCCTTCGCGTACATCCGGCCGCCGGCGTAGTCGTAGACGAGTGTGGTGGCCTGCTCCATGAGCAGCCACGGCCGGCCGGCGTTGAAGCTGCGGGCGAGGTCGGCGCCGAAGGCGACGTGCGTCTCGCCGGCGGGGCCGCGGTTGTCGAGGTAGTGGTCGATCGAGACCTGGTCGATGCGCCGGGCGAAGGCCCACTGGTCATAGTGGTTCCAGGTGGGCAGCATGAAGTTGGTGGTGACGGGGACGTCCGGGGTCACCTCGCGCAGGATCGCGACCTGGTCGTCCAGGCACCCGGTCAGAAGGTCGGCGCTGAACCGCTTGAAGTCGAGCACGTGTGCCGGATTCGGCAGGTACTGGGTGGCCTGCGGTGCGAAGATCTCCTCCCACCGGCCGTACCGCTGCGACCAGAAGGCGGTGTTCCACGTCCGGTTCAGCGTGTCGAGGTCGCCGTAGCGCTCGGCGAGCCAGCCCCGGAACGCCTCGTCGGTCACCGGGCCGTAGGACACGGTGCCGTACTCGTTGTGGACGTGCCACATGGCCAGCGCGGGGTGCGCGGCGTACCGCTCGGCCAGCGCACGCGTGATGCGCCGGGCCGCGGCGCGGTACGCGGGCGCGGCGGGGTTGTAGGTGTCGCGGCTGCCGTGCATCAGCCGGACGCCGGCCGCGGTGACCGGCAGCGCCTCGGGATGCGCGAGGGAGAACCACGGTGGGGGCGAGGCCGTCGGCGTCGCGAGGACGACCTTGACGTCGTTCTGGTGCAGCAGGTCCATGACCCGGTCCAGCCAGCCGAAGTCGTGGACGCCCTCGGCCGGTTCGAGCATCGACCACGAGAAGACGCCGACGGTGGCGGTGTCGACCCCGGCCGCCCGCATCAACCGGACGTCCTCGTGCCAGACCTCCTCCGGCCACTGCTCGGGGTTGTAGTCGCCGCCGTAGGCGAGCCGGCCCGTCCACCGGGCCAGGCGCCGGCCGCTGAGCTCATCGGGCACGGCGGGCCTCCCGGGCCGGTGGAAATCGAAGCGTTTCGATCATGGGCGTGCGTCTCTCTGCGGTCGTGGCGGGCAAAGGGGTCTACCGGGCGGCCGGTTCGGCGTCGACAAGTGGCCGGCCGACGGAACCGTGGGCGAGGTACGTCGGATCGAGCAGCTCGACCACCGGGTCCAGCGGCCCGTCCATGGCGGACATCAACAGGTCGACGGCGCGGTCGCAGGACTCGGCCGGGACGAGCGGGATGACGTCGAGCGGGGGCTGGAACGTCGAGGTGTCGAAGGTCGAGGCGGCGGAGATGACCGAGAGGTCCGCCGGGATGCGGATGTCCCGCGTCTCGAGGTGCTCCAGGACCGCCAGCTGGATGGATTCGGCGCACTGCATCACGAGGCCGGTGGGGCGCGGGGCGGCGCCGAGCACGGTGTCGACCACCGCGCGCAGCTCCACCGCGTTGCGCGACGACTCGGCGAAGGTGCAGGCGATGCCGCGCTCGGCGGCTCGTGCGGTGAACGCGTCCCGGAACCGGCGCGGGAAGTTGGAGCCGCGCTCGTAGATGCCGTGCGGATCGCCGAGGAGCACGATCGACGTGTGGCCCGCGTCGCCGAGACGGTCGACGGCGAGCCTGGCCGCGGCCTCGAAGTCGAGGTCGACGCAGACGAGGCCGGCGGTGTCGCCCGGGACACCGACCAGCACGGCCGGGATGCTGAGGTCGCGCACGAGGCCGACGCGCCGGTCGTCGACGGCGACGTCGAGCACGATGATGCCGTCGACCAGCTTCGTCGACGTCACCCGGCTCAGCCCGCCGGTGGCCTCTTCCTCGGTGAGCAGGACGACGTCGTAGTCGAAGCGGCGTGCGGCCGTGACGACGGCCAGGACGAACGCCATGTGCGCCGGCGTGGACGTCTCCGCGTGCAGCGGAGCGGTGAGGGCGAGCAGCTGCGTCCTGCGCCCGGCGAGCATCCGTGCCCCGGCATTCGGCTGGTAGCCGAGTTCGCGGGCCGCCGCCGCGATGCGCTGCCGGGTGTCCTCGGCGACGGGACGCTTGCCGCTCAGTGCGTACGACACGGTGCTGATCGAGACGCCGGCCGCTCGGGCCACGTCGTGGATCGATGCCATGTCGGACTCCGTCGTCGAACAGTTCGGCGGGTTATCGAAGCGTTTCGCTAAATCGTGGGAGCAACGTACGTGAAATCCCGATGACACGCAATACCAGGGCGTGCGGCGGAGAATCAGCCCAGGTCGGCGAGCTTGCGCCGCAGGAGCGCACGGTCCTTGTCGTTGCCGCACAGGTCGAGGGCGGCCGTCAGGTCGGCGCGCGCCTCGCTGTGGCGCCCGAGCCGGACGAGCAACTCGCCGCGGACGCTCGGCAGCAGATGCGACGACGCCAGCGCCCCGTCCGCCACCAGGTCGTCCACGATGCGCAGCGCGGCGGCCGGTCCCTGGGCCATCGCGACCGCCACCGCCCGGTTGAGGTCCACCACCGGCGACGCGGCGAGCCGGCCCAGCGCCTCGTAGAGCAGCACGATGCGCTCCCAGTTCGTCGCGTCGACGGACGGCGCGACGGCATGGCACTCGGCGATCGCGGCCTGCAGCCCGTAGGCGCCCAGCCCGCGGCCCAGCTTCTCCGCCCGGGCCAGGGCGGCTCGCCCGCGGCGGATGGCGGCGCGATCCCACCGCCGCCGGTCCTGGTCCTCCAGCAGGACGGGCTCGCCGTCCGGGCCGGTGCGGGCGGGGAAGCGGGCAGCGGTGAGCTCCAGCAGGGCCAGCAGGCCGTGCACCTCCGGTTCGTCCGGCATCAGCCGGGCCAACACGCGGGCCAGGCGCTGCGCCTCGCCCGCGAGGTCGACCCGGATCACGTCCGCGCCGGAGCTGGCCGAGGATCCTTCGGTGAAGATCAGGTAGACGACGCTGAGCACGGAGCTGAGCCGCGCGGCCCGCTCCTCGGCCGCCGGCACCGCGAACGGCACCCGGGCCGCCCCGAGCGTCTTCTTCGCCCGGGTGATCCGTGCCTGCGCGGTGGCGGTCGGGATCAGGAAGGCCCTCGCGATCTCGTCGCTGGTCAGACCACCGACGACGCGCAGCGTGAGCGCGACGCTCGACTCCCGCGACAGGACGGGATGGCAGGCCGTGAACATCAGCGCGAGCACGTCGTCGTCGATCTGGTCCGGGTCCCACAGCGGATCGTCGCCGCGGGCCGGGCCGGCCGGTGCGCCTCCGGCGGCGGCGCCGCCCTCGCCCAGCTCACGGGCGAAGACGGCGTACCGCTCGTCGAGGGCGGCGCGGCGGCGGAACGCGTCGATGGCGCGCCGCCGGCCGACGGTGAGCAACCACCCCGCCGGATTGCGGGGAACGCCGTCACGGGGCCAGGTCACGAGAGCCTCGGCCAGCGCCTCCTGGGCGAGGTCCTCCGCCAACGCGAAATCGCCGGTGTACCGCGCGAGCGCACCGACGATCCGCGCCGACTCGATCCGCCAGACCGCGGCGACGGCCTCACGGCCCGTGGGGTCGGCCATCGTCGGTCGTTCCGGTCAGAGCTGGCCGGTGGCTTCGCGCCACGCCCGCTCCTTCTGGACCCATTCGTTGTCCTGCGGGAACTCGTCGATCGTGGTGACCCGGCGGATCTCGGTCTTGAAGCCCGGCCCGGTGATCGGCGAACGCTTGGCCCACTCGATCGCCTCCTCCTTCGAGGCCACGTTGAGGATGTAGAACCCGCCGAACAGCTCCTTGGTCTCGCCGTACGGGCCGTCGGTCACCACGGGCGGCTCGGAGGAGTAGTCGACCACCACGCCCTCGGAGGCGTCGTCGAGACCTTCCGCGGCGACCAGCACGCCGGCGCGGATCATCTCGTCGTTGAACTTGCCGATGGTCTCGAGCATCTCGGTGAAGTCGACGTTCGCCATCCCGGCGAAGGCCTCGTCGTTGGCGCGCATGATGAGCATGTACTTCATGTGTGGATCTCCTTCGGTGTTCGGGGCCGTCTCTCGGACCCTCTCACCCCAAGGTCGAACGGTGGCCCGCGCGGATCGACATGCTCGCAGAATTCTTTTCCGCAAGGGCTGGACGCCGGGCAACGAGGCGTCCGGGCGGCGAACGGTGTTGGGATAGCGTGACGCCCGTGGGCACCCGATCGTCGTTCACCGCCGACGACCTCCGCTTCCGGCGGACCCGCCGGGGCGACCTCCCGCTCATCCAGCGCTGGCTGCGGATTCCGCACGTCGACCGCTACTGGTCGCACGACACCAGCGACGAGGCGATCGAGCGTGACTTCGCGGGCAGCTTCGAGGGGACCGAACCGTCCGAGGACTTCATCGTCGACGTGCGCGGCACTCCCGTCGGCTTCATCCAGCGCTGCCGCATCTTCGACTACGAGGCCGGTCACCGCGAACTCATAGAGCTGACGGAGGTGCCGGGGGACGCGCTGACCATCGACTACTTCATCGGCGATCCCGGCCTGCTCGGCCGCGGCCTGGGGACGCTGCTGATCCGGGAGTTCAGCCGGCGGTGCTGGCGCGACCACCCCGACGCGAGCGCGATCATCGTCCCGGTGGCCGTCGGCAACGTCGCCTCGTGGGCGGCGCTGCGCTCGGCCGGCTACGTCCACGTGACCACGGGATACCTGGAACCCGACAACCCGCTCGACGACGGCCGGCACCACGTGCACCGGCTCGACCGGCCGGCGGGACCGGTCAGGTGACGTCGCGGCGCAGCGAGCCGGCGGCCGCGATCACCGCCGCGTCGTGTCGTCGGCCAGCAGCGACGACATCCGTCCGACCCGGTCGCGCCAGGCCTGCTCGAGATGGTCCAGGGCCTGCCGGGCTCGGGCCAGCGCGACGGCGTCGGCGCGCACGAGCTGCTCGCGCCCGCGTCGCTCCTTCGTGACCAGGCCCGCCTTCTGCAGCACCGCGACGTGCTTCTGTACCGCGGCGAAGCTCATCGGGTACGCCTCGGCCAGCCGGGACACCGACGCCTCGCCCTGGCCGCAGCGGCGCAGGATGTCGCGGCGGGTGGCATCGGCCAGTGCGTGGAAGATCTGGTCCACGGCCTCGTCGGACAGCTCATCCACAACCATCAGGTTGTACATTAGACCTGCCAGGTACCGGGCGTAAAGGGCAGTGACGCCCAGGCGCCTGCCAGGATGAAGCCATGATCCAGAGCAACCAGCAGCACGTCGCCGTCGTCACCGGAGCGAACCAGGGAATCGGGGCCGCCACCGCTGTCGAGCTCGGCCGGCGCGGGGTGGCGGTGCTCGCGGCGTACTACCGGCCGGGCGACTCGGCCGGACAGCAGGAGGCTTACAACGAGGCCCGCCGCGGCGACGCCGCCGACGTGGTGGCCGCCATCGAGAGCGCCGGCGGCCGCGCACACGCCGTCGAGGCCGACCTCGCCGACCCGGCCAGCCCGGCCCGGCTGTTCGACTTCGCCGAGGAACACCTCGGCCCGGTCGACATCCTGGTCAACAACGCCAGCGGCTGGGTCCAGGACACCTTCAAGCCGGCCGACACCGACGGGTTCGGCCGGCCGATGCGCCCGGTCAGCGCGGAGACCTTCCAGCGTCAGTTCGCCGTCGACGCGATGGCGCCGGCGCTGCTCATCGCCGAGTTCTCGCGCCGGCACCTGGCCCGCGGCGGGAGCTGGGGCCGCATCGTCGGGCTCACCTCCGGCAGCCAGCACGGGTTCCCCACCGAGGTGTCCTACGGTGCGGCCAAGGCGGCGCAGGAGACTACACCATGTCCGCCTCGGCCGAGCTGGCGGCGTACGGCGTCACAGCCAACATCGTGTACCCGCCGGTCACCGACACCGGCTGGGTCACCGACGAGGTCCGCGCCGCCGTCGCCGCCAGTAACGACCACACCCACGTGGCCACGCCCGAGGAGGTCGCCGAGGTCATCGCGTGGGTCGTGTCGGAGGAGGCCAAGCTGCTGACCGGCAGCGTCGTGCGGCTGCGCTGACGCCGGTCAGGCCTGCGTGGAGGCGGCCACCTCGGCCGGGCCGGGACCCGCGGTCACGGCGTGGTCCAGCCGGGCCCGGTGCTCGGCGGGCAGCTCGAAGGCCGCAGCGTCCAGGGCGGAGTCGAGCTGGTGGAGTTTGCTGCCGCCGAGGATGGGCCGCACCGGGTGGTCGGCCCCCGCCAGCCACGACAGCACGACCTGGCCGCGCTGCATCCCCAGCTCCGCGGCCACCTCGGTGAGTACGGCCAGCCGGCGGGCGCGACCCGCGTGGTCGTAGGCGTCGGGGATCGGCTTGGCCGGGTTGTCGTACGCGCCCCCGATGAGCGGGCTGTACGCCCAGACCTCCAGCCCTTCCTCGGCGGCGTAGTCCAGCTGTTCGTCGCTGAGGACACCGAAGCGGTGATCGGTGACCCGGGTGTCCGGCCGCGGCCGCAGGTAGGTGTGGTTGAGCTGCAGCGCGTCCAGCGGCGTGGCGCCGGCGGTGATGGCTCGCCGCCGGGCCCGTTCCACCCGCCACGCCGGGTGGTTGGACGCGCCCACGCGCGCCACCCGGCCGGACGACGTCAGCTCCGCCAACGCGTCCACGGTCTCCTCGATCGGGGTCGCGCGATCCTCCATGTGCAGCCACAGCAGGTCTACGGAGTCCACGCCGAGCCGGCGCAGGCTGCCCTCGAAGGCCTCGTGGACGGCCGGCGCGGAGAGCCCCGTCCGCGAGGCGGGCCACTGACCCGCGACGCGCGGCTCGGCGCCGAGCTTGGTAGCGATCCGGACCCGTTCCCGGGCGCCGGGACGGGCGGCCAGCCAGCGGCCGAGCACCTCTTCGCTCTGCCCGCCGTAGCCGGTCTCGCTGTGCCAGAAGGCATAACAGTCGGCGGTGTCGATCCAGCTGCCGCCGCGCTCGACGAACCGGTCGAGCAGCGCGAAGGAGGTGGCCTCGTCGACGGTGGTGCCGAAGTTCATGGCGCCCAGGATCAGCGGTGTCGTCATGAGCACCGAGCTTTCCGCTTCGAGCGCGCGCGAAGTCAAGCCTTCGTCCCATGATCATCAAGGGTTGGCCCGGTCATAGCCGGGTCAAGTCTTGATGATCATGGGACGCAGCCGCGCCGAGTCGGGCTCCTGCATCGCACCAGGCTCCCGCGGGGCCCCGAGCTTCCGCGCCGGCCGGGTCGTCGGTCCGGTCACCGTCCACGTCGCCGCGACCATGCCGTCGACCAGCACCGTCGCCGCCACCCCGGCGCCCACGCAGACCTGCCGCCGGACCTCGTCGGTCATGATGCGGGTCCGGTCGGCGAAGGCCAGCAGTGGCGCGTCGAACTCCGGCAGCAGCCGCACCGGTGCCGGCGTGTCCAGATCCGGTAGCGGGGCGTCCGGCAGGTCGACCAGCGTCCGGCCGGACTCGTCCCGGACGGCGCGCAGGTGCGGCCGCAGCTCGTCGACCACCTCGCGCAGCCCGGCGATCCCCGACCACGCCCGCACGTCGGACTCTGACGCCGGCCCGAACGCGGCCAGGTAACGGCGCACCATCTCCCGGGCGGCGGCCCGGTCCGCGACCGGGTCGGGTGCCGTCCGGATCCCGGTCCACTCGGCAAGGGCGAACGGTGTCGCGCCGCGGACGTTCCAGGTGCCGCTCGGCGCCGGATGCACCAGCGGCAGCAGGTACTGCACCGTCCAGCCCAGCGCGCCCGGTTCCACGTCCGGGCGGCTGCGCGCGAGCTGCCGGCCCAGCTCCGGCCGGGTGAGGACCCGGCCGGCGGACAACAGATCGTGCGCCTCGGCGACCAGCGCCTCGAGATCGACGCCGCACGTGCGGGCGCCGAAGGCGTTGCGTTGCACACGCGCCAGCAGTGGGGCCAGCAGCGGCCGGATCAGGCGGAAATCCGGCACCGAGACCAGGTGCTGCGTGGCGCGCATCATGGTCGAGCGCACCACCGACCCGTCCTCGATCGCCATTGTCAGCTGGTCGAACCGGAAGCCCGCCAGCCGGCTCCACAGCGCCAGGTAGGGCAGGTTGGCCTCCTGTGCGTTGAGACCCAGCAGCCGCTCGACGGCCGTGACGACCGGGAGGTCGGCGCGTTCCAGAAGCAGCTGCCGGGCCAGTGTGGCGCGGTTCAGCGCGCGCCGGCTCAGCGCGCCGGCCACGTCAGCGCACCGTCCGGAAGAACGCGCGGACGTCGTCCACGAGCAAGGCCGGTTCCTCCTGCGAGAGGAAATGCCCGCCGCGGTCCAGCTCGGTCCAGCGAACGACGGTGTGGTCGCGTTCGGCCCACGGGCGGATGGTCACGTCGTGGGCGGACACCAGGACGGCGGTCGGCACCGTGCCGCGCTGCACCGCCCAGCCGCCGGCGTCCCCTCCGCCGCCGCTGTCGGAGCCGCCGTCGTCGCCCCAGCCGGAGCCGTCATCGTCGCCCCGGCCGGAGCCGTCGTTCCCCCACGCCGACATGGCCTCGTAGTACACCTGGGCCGCGGAGGCGGCGGTGCCGGTCAGCCAGTACAGCGAGACGTCGGTGAGCATGCGGTCGCGCTCGATGCTGTCCTCGGGCATCCCGTCCTCCGGCATGGTGAGCTCCTTGAACTTCTCCATGATCCAGGCGAGCTGGCCGGCGGGGGAGTCGTTCAGGCCGTATGCCACCGTCTGCGGGCGCTTGGAGTTGCACTGCAGGTAGCCGTCGTTGAAGTCCTGCATGCGCTGCCAGCGCCGGCGGTCGGCCTCGCTGAGGCCGTCGAACTCGCCGTCGGCACCGCTCGGGAACGCGATCATCGCGTTGAGGTGGATGCCGATGACGCGGTCCGGTGCCTGCGTGCCGATCTCCGGTCCGACCCACGAGCCGGTGTCGTAGCCCTGCACGCCGAAGCATCCGTATCCCAGCCGCGTCATCGCCTCCAGCAGCACCGTCGCCATCCGGGCCGGGCCCATCCCCGGGCCGGCCAGTGGGGTGGAGAACCCGAAGCCCGGCAGCGACGGGATGACCAGGTGAAACGCGTCGGCCGGGTCGCCGCCGTAGGTGCGCGGGTCCGACAGCGGGCCGATCACGTCGAGGAAATCCACCACCCCGCCGGGCCACCCGTGCAGCATCAGCAGCGGGGTGGCGTCCGGCTCGGGGGAACGCACGTGCATCAGGTGCAGGTTCTGTCCGTCGATCGTGGTCATGAACTGCGGGTACGCGTTCAGCTCGGCTTCGTGGGCACGCCAGTCATAACCGGTGCGCCAGTGCTCGGCGAGCTCGCGCAGGTAGTCCACCGGCACGCCGCGTGACCAGCCGACGCCGGGTAGCTCGTCCGGCCACCGGGTCGCAGCCAGCCGGGCGGCCAGGTCGTCGAGGTCGGCCTGCGGGATCTCGATGCGGAAGGGGCGGAGGTGCTCGGCACTCGTCATGAAATGAACGTAGAAGCCGCTTAGGACAGGTCAGGTCCTAAGCGCGTCCTAGGCTTGACCTCATGGTGGAGACCTCCGCTCGGCTGCTCCGGCTGCTGTCGCTGCTGCAGACTCACCGTGACTGGTCCGGCGCCGAGCTGGCCGAGCGGCTGGACGTCACCACCCGCACGGTCCGCCGCGACGTCGACCGGTTGCGCGACCTCGGCTATCCGGTGCACGCCGTGCGCGGGGTGGCCGGCTACCGGTTGGGCGCCGGTGCCTCGCTGCCCCCGCTGCTGCTCGACGACGGTGAGGCGGTCGCGGTGACCGTCGGGCTACGGACCGCCGCGGGCGGGTCCGTCGCCGGTATCGAAGAGGCGTCGCTGCGTGCGCTCACCAAGCTGGAGCAGGTGTTGCCGCCGCGGCTGCGCCACCGCGTCAACGCCCTGAACAGCGCGACCGTGCGGGCCGGTGGCGCGCCGGGGCCGGCCGTCGACCCGGACGTGCTGGTGGCCATCGCCGACGCCTGCCGCCGGCACGAGCGCCTGCGTTTCGACTACACCGACGCGCGCGGCGGCGACACCGTCCGGGCCGTGGAGCCGCACAGCCTGGTGAACTTCGGCCGGCACTGGTACCTGGTCGCCTGGGACACCGGCCGCGACGACTGGCGCAGCTTCCGGGTCGACCGGTTGCGCCCGAAGGTCCCGACCGGCCCGCGCTTCGCGCCGCGTCCGCCGCCCGACGGCGACGTCGTGGCCTACCTGTCGCACCAGCTGTCGGAGCGGACGTGGCCGTACCAGGCGACGGTCGTGCTGCACGAGCCCGCCGACGCTGTCGCCGACCGCGTGTGGCCCGGCATGGGCGTCCTCGAGGCCGTCGACGACACCAGCTGCCGCCTGCACCTCGGCGCTGACAGCACGTCCGCGCTGGTCTGGATGATCACATCGGTGGACGCCGACTTCACGCTGGTCACCGGCCCTCCCGGGCTGGCGGAGGCATTCCGGGCACAGGCCCGCCGCTGCCTCGACGCGGTCCCCGGCCCTGGAAACGACCAGGCGATCGTCTCTTGACGCGCGTCTCTCCGGCTAATTAGGGTCAGGCCCGTTATTTGGGCGGGCGCTAAGTCCTAGGAGGACGCGATGCCGTTGAGCCGAAGGTCGTTCCTGACGGGTACCGGGCTGGCGTTCGCCGCGGCTCACGCCGGGCTGATGCCGGGGTGGAACGAGGGCACCGCCGCGGCAGCCGACGGGCCGCTCACACCGACCCTCTACGGGCCGGCATCGCTGACCGCGGCGGTCCGCGGTGCGGCCGTCCTGGGCGACAGCGTGTACGTCGCTTCTCGCTTCAACACTCCCGACCAGAAGCTGCGCCTGGCCGCGTTCGATGTCGCGACCGGCGAGAACCGCACGGTCGACGACCTCGACATCCCCAGCAACGGCGGCAACAAGCTGGCAGCCGACGGCCGGTACGTCTACATCGGCCCGGCCGGCAGCGCGTACGTGTGGCGGTTCGACCCGCAGACCCGCGAGGTGGAGCCGTGGGTCGAGGCGGGGACGAGCACCACCTGGTACTACGAGATGGTGGTGGCCGGGCATCACCTGTACATCGGCACCTACCCCGACTGCACCGTCAAGCGGATCCACCTCGGCACGGGCGCGATCGAGACCTACGGGCGCATCTCGTCGTCGCTCTACGCCGTCGCCATCGCCGTCGACGACACCCACGTGATCGCCGGTTCCGCGGCACCCGGGACGCTCCTGCTCTGGCCGCGCGACGGCGGAACGCCCGTCGACCTGACGTCCCACCTGAGCAACTCACCCGTCGGCATCCTGGACCTGGCCGTCGCGGACGGCACGATCCACGTGGCCAGCGGACGCCAGGTGATCTCGTTCCGCAAGGACGGCTCAGAGCGAGTCTCCCGCGACATCCCAGCCGAGGACCGGTATGTCGACCAGATCACGGTGGACGCCGACGGGACGGTGTACGCGCTGTCCCGCCTCACCACCAACCTCTACGAGGTCACGCCGGCCGGCCTGACGAAGGTCGGCCAACCCGTCGGCGACGTCGAGAATCAACTGCTCTGGCCGATGAGCGACGGCAGCCTGCTCGGCGTCAGCGGCCTCGGTCATGTCTGGCGGACACGGCCCGGGGGCACCGCGGAAGTCTGGCAGACGGCCACCCGCGGTTTCGGCTACCCGGAGATCGTCCAGTCGATGATGCTCGACCGGCGCGGCCGGGTGTGGGTTGCCGGCCACTACGCGATGACCGTTCACGAGGCCCGTGCCCGCAGGTCGGCCAGGTTCGACGTCAACGGCGAGCCGAAGGCGATGGCCGAGGGCCGCGACGGCACCATCTACACCGGGCTGTATCCCAGCGCCCAGATCGTCGGCATCGACCCCGACACCTTCGAGATCACGCCACTCGGGACGCTGGGCAACGAGCAGCTGCGGACCAAGCGCATCCACGTCGACGTCGCCCACAACCAGCTCGTGGTCGCGTCCAGTCCGGCCACCACCAAGCACACCGGCGCGCTCACCTTCGTCGACCTCGCAACCGGCGACTTCGACGTGCATCGCGAGTACCTGCCGGAGCAGAGCGTGATGGACGTCGTCGTGTCGGGCACCACCGCGTACCTCGTCGGCGACACCTACGGTGAGGGCACCAGCGGGCCGGTGCGGGTCACCGGCCAGATCGCGGCGGTCGACATCGTCACGCGCGAGCTCCTCTGGCGCGACGAGCCCGTTCCGTGGGCGTCCTACGAGTCCGTCTACGTGACCGGCGACCTGCTCTACGCCGTCGGCCGACGTCCGCGCGGCGCGTGGTTCGCGTACGATCTGCGCACCCGCACCGTCGTCATGGAGGGCGACCTGGGCGGCTACGGCCAGCTCAACGGCGTGGACGGTCGCGTGTTCTCGTGGGTGCACTGGACCAACGACATCAGCGAGCTGCCCACGCAACCAGGCGGCGAGGTGCGGACCGTGTACGACGACGTGCCGCGGGGCTGGTACAACAACCCGCTGTTCAACTTCACCCGGAACGGATCGGGGACGTGGGGCATGCACGGTACCGATCTGGCCTTCTTCCCCCTGGGTCGGCCCGCCCGGTGATCATCAACGGTTGGCTGTGTCCTGGCACGCCCAACCGTTGATGATCAAGGGGAACGGGTGAGCAACTGGGCCAGATGCACGCCGCCGCGGCCGGCCAGGTCCTCGGCCTGAGTGCGGCACGAGAACCCGTCGGCCAGCAGGACCGCACCGTCGGGGGCCGAGCGCAGCGCCGGCAGCAGCCCGTTCTCGGCGACCGCGACGGAGACGTCGTAGTGGCCGGCGGTCATCCCGAAATCGCCGGCCAGGCCGCAGCAGCCGGCGACCGCGGTGACCTCGGCGCCGGCGCGCCGCAGCACCCGCAGGTCGGCGTCGTAGCCGGCGGTGGCGTGCTGGTGGCAGTGCGGCTGGGCGACGACGGCGACACCGCTGAGGTCCGGCGGCGTCCAGGGCGCAGGGCCGGCCGAGGCCGCGTCCAGCACCTCGGCCAGGGTGCGGGTCGCGGCTTCGACGGCGCGCGCCCGCGGGTCGTCGCCGAGCAGCTCGATCAGGTCGCTGCGCAGCACGGCTGTGCAGGACGGCTCGAGCCCGACGATCGGCGTGCCGGCGGCCGCGTGCGGCGCGAACGCGTCGAGCAGCCGGCGCAGCTTGGCCTTGGCCTGGTCGAGCTGGCCGGTGCTGATCCACGTCAGGCCGCAGCACACATCTCCCGCGGAGACGGTCACGGTGTAGCCGGCGTCGGTGAGCAGGCGCATGGCCGCGCGGGCGGCGTCGGGCGTGAAGGCGTCGCTGAACGAGTCGACCCACAGCAGCACCGGCCCGCGGTCACCGTCGCCGGCCGGCACCGCCGCGCGCCGTCGCCGCCACCACCGCCGGAACGGCTGGGCGGCGAACCGGGGCACGGCCCGACGCGGGTCCATGCCGCCCAGCCGCAGCAGTACCCGCCGCAGCGGACGGATCGCCAGCACCGCGTTGACCAGGCGCGGCGCCAGCCCGGCCAGCCGCGCCCACTGGGGTAGCCGGCCCAGCAGGTAGTGCGGCAGCGGCCGCAGCCGGCCGCGGTAGGTGCGGTAGAGCACCTCGGCCTTGTACGCCGCCATGTCGATGCCGGTCGGGCAGTCCGACCGGCAGGCCTTGCACGACAGGCACAGGTCCAAAGACTCGTGTACCTCGGCCGAGCCCCACCCGTCGTGCACCAGCGAGCCGTTCGCCAGTTCCTGCAGCACCCGGGCACGGCCGCGGGTGGAGTCCTTCTCGTCCTGCGTGGCCAGATACGACGGGCACATGACGCCGCCGGACGACGACAGGTCGGCGCGGCACTTGCCCACGCCGACGCAGCGGTGCACGGCGGTGGTGAGGTCACCGGAGTCGGCGGCGAACCGGAACCCGCCGGCGGCCGGGAGCGGCCGGGCGGCCGGCCGGCGCAGGTCGGTGTCCACGGCCGCCGGCCGGACGACGACGCCCGGATTGAGCACGTCGGCGGGGTCGAACAGGCCCTTGAACCGCTCGAACAGGCCGATGGCGGCGGGGGAGTACATGTGGGGGAGCAGTTCGCCGCGGGCACGGCCGTCGCCGTGCTCCCCGGACAGCGAGCCGCCGTGCGATGCGACCAGCATCGCGGCGTCGACGAGGAACGGGCGCAGCCGCTGCGGCGCGTCGGCCAGCGGCAGGTCGAGCCGGACATGCACGCAGCCGTCGCCGAAGTGCCCGTACAGCAGGCCGTCGATGCCGTGTTCGGCCAGCAGGGCGTCGAAGCCGCGCAGGTAGGCGCCGAGCCGTTCCGGTGGGACCGCGGCGTCCTCCCAGCCGGGCCAGGCTTGCTCACCGGAGGCGGTGCGCCCGGCCAGCCCGGCGCCGTCCTCGCGGATGCGCCACAGCGCGGCCGCGTCCGGGCCGGCTTCGAGGACCTCGCTGTCGACGGCGTCGGCATCGGCGACCAGGGCAGCCGCCGCGGCCCGTGCGCCCGCGGCGTCCTCGCCACCGACCTCCACCAGCAGCCAGCCGGCGCCGTCCGGTAGCGGCGGCACCCGGGCCGGGCCGTGGTGCCGGCGTACGACGTCGACGAGCCGCGCGTCCAGGCCCTCGACGGCCAGCGGCTGGTGCGTGAGCAGCGCCGGTGCGGCATCGGCGGCGGTCGCCATGTCGGGGTAGCCGAGCACGACGAGTGCGCGGGCCGGTGCGACCGGCACCAGCCGCACCCGGGCACCGAGCAGCGTCCCGCAGGTGCCCTCGGTGCCGGTGAGCGCCTTGGCCAGGTCGGCGCCGCGTTCGGGCAGCAGGTGCTCGAGCGAGTAGCCGGACATCTGACGGCCGAACCGGCCCAGTTCGGTGCGGATGACCGCCAGCTCGGAGTTCACCAGGCCGGCCAGCCCGGGCACGGGGTCCAGGCCGAGCCCGGCGGTGAAGCGCCGGCCGGTGCCGTCGAGCCAGTCGAGTTCGACGACGTTGTCGGCGGTCGTTCCGTACGCGACGGCGTGCGGGCCGCAGGCGTTGTTGCCGATCATGCCGCCGATGGTGCAGCGGGCGTGGGTGGAGGGGTCGGGGCCGAAACGCAGCCCGTATGGCGCAGACTGCGCCTGCAGCGACGCGAGCACCACGCCCGGCTCGACCAGGGCCGTGCCCGACTCCGGGTCGATCTCGAGCACGCGGTTCAGGTGCCGGGAGAAATCGACGACGACGCCCGGCCCGACCGCGTTGCCGGCCACGGAGGTGCCGCCGCCGCGCGCGGTCAACGCCACGCCGGCGGACCGGGCCACCTCCGCCACCGCGAGGACGTCGTCGACGTGCCGGGGGAACACCACCACGCGGGGCACGACGCGGTAGTTCGACGCGTCCGACGAGTACTCCGCGCGGCGGCGGCTGGACGCGTCGACGCCGCCCGGCGCAGCGGTCGCCAGAAGTCGAGTGAGTTCGTCAGCCGTCATGCGCGCTGGCTTCCGTGTCGATGTGCACGTCTTGAAGCTACAGAAAGCACTGGGAAGGCTCTTGACATGGAATGAAGTTCCATGAGTCTATCATCGCAGACTCTGCGGAATCGGGCGCGCTGCCGCCCCGTTTCGCTCCACTCCAGCCAAGGAGGCGTCCATGGGTAGTGCCAAGTTCTCCCGGCGAACGGGGCTGATCGGAGCGGCCGCGGGCGGGCTCTCCTTGACGGGCGGAGGAATCCTCGGTTCGGCATCTGCAACCGAGGTTCATTGGACTGACGACCTGGACGAGCTCACGCTCTTCGCCTTCGACCAGGTGTCGATCCCATCCGTGCAGAACCTCAAGCTTGAGATGCGCAACCCGGTCAAGCACCCGGACAACCCGGTGGTTCCGCGCGGCGAGGCCGGCAGCGTGGATTCCTGGGCGGTCCAGTTCTACGGCTCGGTCATCAAGGTCGGCGACAAGTACCGCATGTGGTATTGCGCGGTCAGCGCGGAGGAGCGCGAGGAGCACACCGGTAGCAGCACGTCCGCGCTGTGGCGAGTCGCCTACGCGGAGAGCACTGACGGCGTCAACTGGGTGAAGCCGAACCTCGGCCTGGTGGAGTTCCGTGGCAGCAAGAACAACAATCTCGTGCTCATGGACCCGCCGATCGGCGTGCTGAACGTCAAGGTCTTGCACGAGCCGGACGACCACCCCAGCCGGCGGTACAAGATGGGCTGCCACGTCTACTGGGACAACCGCGGCAACCGGCACGGCACGCTGGCTGTGTACGGCAGCCCCGACGGGCTGAACTGGACGTCGCTCACCGACATCGAGCCGATCAACGGTGAAATGGCGGTTGACGACTTGCTGATCCCGGCCCTGCATGCCGAGCCTGTCGGCGGCCTGTACAAGTGGAAGGGCACTTACCACTCCACCGGCCAGAACGGCAACCCCGCGGTGCGTCCGATCCACGGACGGGTCGGCCGGACGTGGGAGTCGGGTGACTTCGAGCAGTGGCAGCAGACCAGCACAATGACTTGGGTGCGGCATCAGCAGCACACGCTGCTCGGGCCTGGCCGCAGTCTCGAGGGTGAGCAACAGCACGAGGGCATCAGCGTGTGGAACCGGGGCAATGTCCTGCTCGGCGTGACCGGCCAGTGGCACGGCGACGCGAGCTGGCAGAACGTCACCATCGACCTCGGTTTCCTGGTCAGCAACGACGGCCTGCACTTCCGGGAGCCCGCAAACGAATGGACCTTCATCCCGCGCGGCCAGGACGGCACGCCAGAGGCGACCGTGGCCAACCCGTCGTTCGAGACTCTTGACGACGACGGCTGGCCGGTGTCGTGGACCCTCGATGCCAACCGGGCGCAGACCGCGGCGGCCAGCACCGAGCGCGCCCGGACCGGCACCACCAGCTTGCGAGTCGAGAACGTCGTCGGCACATCGGTCGGCGTGCGGACGCCCAAACTGCCGGCCGAGGAAGGCGTGGAGTACACGGCTAAGGTCTGGACGTTCACCGACAGCGGTACGCCAGCCCAGCTCTTCATGGAGTTCTTCGACGCATCCGGCAGGCGGTTGGCGAACCATTTCGTCCAGCCCGAAGCCTCGGACGACTGGCAAGAAGTGACCTTCGCCGCGACGGCGCCGGCTGGCACCGCGACTCTCAACGTGATGCTGTACGGCGCCACGGGGGCCGCGGGTGTCTCCTTCCACGACGACGTCAGCCTCAGCTGGCCCGGCTCGGGTGATGGCGTCGCCGAGTGGGACCGCGGCGGCCTCCTCCAGGGTCAGGGATTCGAGAACGTCGGCGACCAGACGCTCGTCTACTACGGCGCCTGGGACCCGCGCGTGAATATTCCCGGGGTCCCGCTGCCGCCACGGGGTGGCGTGGGCATCGCGGTGCTGCCGAAGGACCGGTTCGGCGACCTGACGGTCGACCTGCGGGCCGAGGGCGACGGCGCGTACCAGATCCCCGAGGTGACCAGCGAGTTCGTCACTGCGAGCGTCGTGCTGGGTCGGCGACACCGGTCGCCGAAGTTCTTCGTCAACGCCGAGGGTCTGGGCGCTCAGGCGAAGCTGCGGTTCGAGCTGCTTGAACACGACTACACGCCGATCCCCGGCTACTCGGGGGACAACGCGGCGGTTGTCGACATCGACGGCTTCCGGACGCCCATCGCGTGGGCCCGTAGCCGCGGGCGTCGACTGCCCGAGAAGATCAGGATCCGCGGCTACTTCGACGGTGAGCAGAACACCGACATCAAACTGAGCGCCATCTACATCGCCTGAGCATCGCCTGGGCCCGGGCGCTGAACCGCGAGCGCCCGGGCCCATCCCGAAACCATCACGTGCACCACGAAATCCCCTGCCCGCACTAGGCCTACAGGGCTAGTGACGCGAGCGAAGTCCTCGTGACGCGGACGCCCAGGCACACCCAGCTCTGCGTCGCACGTGCCCGTCCCACCGGATCGCACCACCCGGCAATCCGCCGTGTCCTGCCATGGACAGGAGAGCGCAGATGGAGACCGTGAAGTTCACCCGACGCACCGGACTGGTGGGAGCCGCGGCAGGCGGCCTGGCTCTGGCCGGTGTCCGGACCGCCAACGCACCCGAGGCCGTTGCCGCCGAGGTGGTGAGCGGCGAACCCGGCGGCGAGATCACCCTCTTCGGCTTCGACCAGGTGTCGATCCCGTTCGTGCAGAACCTCAAGGTGGAGATGCGGACCCCAACGAAGCACCCGGCGAACCCGGTGGTGCCTCTGGGGTCCTCGGGCCAGCCGGACTCGTGGGCGGCGCAGTTCTACGGCTCGGTGATCAAGGTGGGCAGCACCTACCGCATGTGGTACTGCGCGGTGGGGGACGAGCGGGACGAACTGGGCGGTCGGCCCGAGTGGTGGAAGGTTGCTTACGCAGAGAGCACCGACGGCGTCACCTGGACCAAGCCGAACCTCGGCCTGGTCACCTACCGGGGCAACACCAACAACAACCTGGTGGCGATGGATCCGGGGATCGGCGTCCTGAACGTCAAGGTCCTCCACGAGCCCGACGACCCCGACCCCGACCTCGGCTACAAGATGGCCGCGCATGTCTACTGGGACAACCGCGGCAACAGCCACGGCACGCTGGCAGTATTCGGCAGCCCCGACGGCCTGGAGTGGACGTCGCTCACCGGCATCACCCCGGTGGACTACATGCTCGAGGAGAGCGACCTGGTGCTGCCGGCTCTGCACGCCGAGCCGGTGGGTGGCCTGTACAAGTGGCGGGGCAACTACTACCTGTCCGGGCAGAACGCCAACCCCTCGGTGCGGCCATACCACGGTCGGGTGAGTCGCGGCTGGATCTCCGGCGACTTCGTGTCGTGGTCCCAGACCAACGTCATGAGTTTCGCTCGCACTGCCCAGCACACCCTGCTCGGCGCCGGCCGGAGCCGGGAAGGCGAGCAGCAGCACGAGGGCGTCAGCGTGTGGAACCGGGGCAATGTGCTTCTCGGCACCTATGGACTGTGGCACGGCGCCGCCGGCTGGGACGACGTCACCATCGACCTGGGCTTCGTCATCAGCAACGACGGCGTGAACTTCCGCGAGCCCGCGCACGAGTTCACGTTCCTGGAGCGCGGCGGGCTGGCCGCGCCGCTGCCGGAGGTTGTCAATCCCTCGTTCGAGGACCTCGACGGCGGCTGGCCGGTGGCCTGGACGCTGGACCCGCCGCCGCGAGGCCAGACCGCGGCGGCCAACACCGAACAGGCGCACACCGGCAGCCTCAGCTTGCGGGTGGAGAACGCCGCCGGAACACCGATCGCGGTGCGGTCGGACAGGCTTCCCGCCGTGCCGGGCTCGGAGTACACGGCGTCGATGTGGGTGCAGACCGAGAGCGGCACTCCGGCTCAGCTGTTCCTGGAGTTCTTCAATGCCTCCGGGAGCCGCATCCACTACCAGTTCGTCCAGCCGGCGGCGAGCGGCACCTGGCAACAGGTCTCGGTCAGCGCGACGGCACCGGCGGGAACCCAGAAGCTGGACGTGATGGTGTACGGCACCACCGCGGCGGGCGGCGTGTCGTTCCACGACGACATCACCGTGGTCAACGAGGACGCCGTACCGCCTCCGGCCGATTGGGACCAGGGCGGCCTGCTCCAGGGCCAGGGCTTCGAGCACGTCGGTGACCAGACGTTCGTCTACTACGGCGCTTGGGATCCACGAACCAGCGACGATCCGGAGCCACGCGCCGCGCGGGGCGGCGTAGGCATCGCGGTTCTGCCGAAGGACCGATTCGGCGACCTGGTGGTCGACCTACGAGCGGAGGGTTCCGGGGAGTACCAGATACCTGAGGTCACGAGTGAGTTCCTGACGGCCACGGTCAGCCTCGGCGCCCGGCCCAGCGCACCGGACTTCTTCGTCAACGCCGAGGGGCTCGGAACCAATGCGACGTTGCGGCTGGAGCTGCTGGACGACAACCTCACACCGCTGGCCGGGTACTCCGGCGCGAACGCGGCGGTCGTCAGCACCAATGGCTTCCGCACCCCGGTGGTCTGGCCCGGGACGGCCGCGTTGCCGGAGAGGATCCGGATCAGGGGAGTCTTCGCTGGCGACGACAACACCACCATCAAGCTCAGTGCCGTCTACATCGTATGACGCTGCGACCAACGACGAAGGGAACCGACGATGACCAGTCTCTCCCGGCGCACCGTGCTCAAGAGCACCGCGGCGTCGGTCCTGGCGGTGGGGGCAGCAGGCAAGCACGTCGACAAGCCCGGCAGGCACGTCGACAAGCCCGGGAGGGGCCGCACTCCGCATGGGCCGACCTCGTATCCCATCGACTACCGGACCACCCCAGGCGGTGTGCCGTTCGGCCTGTGGGGCACCATCCCGACCTCGCCGGCGCCGACGTTGATCATCCTGTCCGGCACGATCGACCAAGCGTTCTCGGCCAGCTTCCTGGAAGCCGGCGCGATTCTCGCCGATCCGCCGACCAACTACCTGTGCGTGTCGATCGACCTGCCGTGCCACGGCGCGCACGACTATCCCGACGCCCGCGACGGACTGCGCGGCTGGGCGGATCTCGCGGTCGCTCAACACGACTTCGTCGCGGACTTCAACGCGCGACTGTCGGAGGTGGTCGACCACCTGGTCGACGAGGAACTGACGGACGAGAACAAGATCGCCGTCTCTGGCACGTCCCGGGGTGGCTTCCTGGCTCTGCGATACGCCGCCTTCGACCCGAGGATGACGTGCGGCGTCGGCTACGCGCCCGTGACCGACCTCAGGCAGCTGACCGAGTTCGGCATCGCGGAGTCGGTGCAGTTCGTCGACCAGCTGAGCCTCGAGGCGCACGTCGACCCGTTGGTCGGACGCCCCGTCTTCGTCGTGATCGGGGACCGGGACGTCCGAGTCGGCACCGACTCGGTGATCCACTTCGCCCGGACGCTCAGCGCCAAGGCGGTCGGCTCGCCCGCCCCGGACGTCCTGAACCCGTCGTTCGAGGACGTCGACAACGGCTGGCCGCTGTGGTGGACGTTGGACCCACTCCCCAAGACACAGACTGCCGCGCCGAGCACGGCCCAGGCACGCACCGGCACCTACAGCCTGCGAGTGGAGAACGTGAGCGGAACGTCGGTCGGGGTGCGGACGTCGAAGCTGCCTGCCGAGCCGGGCGCCGACTACACCGCCACGATGTGGGTGCTGACCGAGAGCGGTACTCCAGCGACGATGTTCCTGGAGTTCTTCAACGCTTCCGGAAGCCGGATCCACTACCAGTTCGTCGCTCCCGCGGCGAGCGGCGGCTGGCAAGAGGTCAGCGTCGACGCGGCGGCGCCCGCCGAAGCGACGACCTTGGACGTGCTGATCTACGGCGCGGTGTCGGCGGTAGGTGCCTCGTATCACGACGACGTCAGCGTGACGAAGAACTCGGGTACGCCGGTCTCGCCCAGTGTGCCAAGCGAAGTGGCGTTGCACGTGCTCTCCGAGCCGCGTGGACATACCACGCCCGATGCAGGCGCAGGGCTGGCGGCGACCTGGATCGAGCGGGTGGTCAACGGAACCTGACGTACTGAATCGTGACCTGGCCGGTCTTGACCCTCGAGGCCGGCCCACCCTATTCTACCGAATGTGGAATGAAATTCCATGTACTCGATTCGGCCGTGCCGCGCTCGCTGACCTCGGCATGCCGGAGACGAGTCCGCTTCCTGGAAAGGGGAAGCCATCCATGATGCGACGGCGCGTGACGAGAGTAGTGGGGGCGCTGGCTGCCCTGGGTCTCATGGCGGCCTGCAGTTCCGCCGCCGACGACGACTCGACTGGAGGGTCGGAGTCGGGCGGCGGCGACGAAAAGGTGCTCAACGTCTGGCTGTACCAAGAGCCGCGGCAGCTGAACCCGCTGCTCGGCAAGAACGGCCCGGACGAGCAGCTGATGATGTTGGTGTACGACTACCTGTTCGCGGCCACGCCCGAGGGCGAGATCGAGGGCAGCCTGGCCGAGTCCTGGGAGATCTCCGACGACGCCACGACGTACACCATCGAGCTCGTCGACACGGTGTGGAGCGACGGCGAACCGTTCACCGCGGATGACGTCGTCTTCAGCTACAGCCTGCTGGCCGACCCGGCGATCAGCAGCCAGGCTGCCAATCTCGCCGGCATCGTCGGGGTGCAGGAGTACCTCGACGGGACGGCCGAGACCATCGCCGGCCTCCGGGCCGAGGACGAGCGCACCCTCGTGGTCGAGCTGGCCGAGCCCAACGCCGCCTGGGTCGAGCAGATGTCGACGTCGCATTTCGTCATCCCGGAGCACATCCTGGGGGAGGTGCCCAAGGACCAGATCCTGGAGCATGAGTTCTTCAACGCGCCGACCGTGGCGATCGGCCCGTTCACCTTCGTCGACTGGCAGCAGGGTCAGTACGTCGAGTTGGAGAAGAACGACCAGTACCGCGCGGACGTCGGCATTGACCGCATGTTCATGGTGCAGGCGAACTCCGACGTCGCGACCGCCCAGTTGGAGACCGGCGACCTCGACCTCGCGTTCGCCTCGCCCACCGACGTCGACCGGCTGAAGCAGGTCGAGGGCCTGGTGGTCCAGGAGGCGCCCGGTATCGGCCAGATCAGGCTAGCCGCCGCCACCGACAGCGACCTGCTGGGCGACAAGCGGGTCCGGCAGGCGATCATGTACGGCATCGACCGCCAGGGCATCGTCGATCAGGCGCTCGGCGGCTACGGCGAGGTCTACGACATCCCGTTCATCGGACCCGACTGGGCTGTCCCGGGTGATCTGGGCACCTACGATTACAACCCGGAGAAGGCCAAGGAGCTGCTGGCCGAAGCCGGCTGGGTGCCGGGGACGACAGTCCGGTTGAACATCATCCCGGGCACCCGCGACCGCGACACGACGGCCGAGATCATCCAGGGTCAGCTGGGCGAGATCGGCATGGACATCCAAATCCAGCAGATGGAGGCCGGGCCGTTCGTCGACGCCTTGAACGCCCGCGACGCCGACCTTGCGCTCCACGGTGGCGGCATCCAGCACATCCACCCCAACCTGGAGGCGATCATCCACCTGTGCTCGACGGCTAAGCCCAACGGGCCGAACAACGCGGCGTACTGCAACCCGGAGGTCGACCGGCTCTTCACCGAGGGTCGGGCCACCACCGACCCGGATGAACGAGCGACGATCTACCAGGAACTCAGCCGTATTCTGTTCGACGAGGTTCCCAACATCTGGCTGTACTCGCCGGAGCTGGTCTGGGTGTACACCGATCGACTGCAAGGCTTCGAGCCGATCGGTGACTTCGCGACGGCCTTCTGGAACGCCGCGGAGTGGAAGCTCAGCGACTGACCGCGGCCTGACGGGCGCGGCAGGCCGACCCGCGCCGCGCCCGTCTCTTGTGACCGGTCCCCTGGCCCGGGCTCCTGTCTGACCGGCATCCGCTATTCGACCGACATCCGCTCGAGGGGAGAACCAGTGGTCACGTATGTGGTCAAGCGCCTGTTGCTGGCGATCCCGGTGCTCGTCGGCGTCTCCATCCTGATCTTCGCCCTCGTCCGGCTGGCACCCGGCGATCCGGTGGAGATGATGATGAACCCCGAGCAGGCCATGACGGGCGGCGATGCCTATCTGGAGGCCAGGCGTGCCGAACTCGGTCTCGACCGCCCACTGCCGTTCCAGTACCTGGCGTGGGTACAGGAGGCGCTGCGGGGAGACCTCGGATTCTCTTACGTCAACCGGCGGCCGGTGACCGAACTCATCGGTGAGCGCATCGGCCCGACCGTGCGGCTGATGGTGGCCGCGCTGCTGGTCGCGGTTGTCGTCGGGCTCGTCGTCGGCGTGATCGCGGCCGTCCGGCAGAACACCTGGGTCGACTATGTGGCGAGCATCTTCGCCGTGTCGGCCATCTCCGTTCCCAGCTTCTTCCTGGGACTGGCGGCCATCTACGTCTTCGCGCTCGTACTCGGTGTGCTGCCGCCGTCGGGGATGCAGCCGAGGGGCGGCGGGGCGAGCTTGCTCGACCAGCTGCGATATCTGCTGATGCCCGCGCTCATTTTGGGACTCAGCATTGCCGGGCCGCTGGTGCGATACGTCCGCGCCGGCATGCTCGATGTGCTGTCCCAGGACTACCTGCGTACCGCGAACGCGAAGGGCATCTCGTCACGTCGGATCCTGACCAGGCACGCGTTGCGCAACGCGCTGATCCCGCTGATCACCGTCGTCACCATCATGATTCCCGTGCTGTTCGCCGGGGCGGTGGTGGTGGAGAACGTCTTCTCCTGGCCGGGTATGGGCTCGCTGATGCTCAATGCGATCTCCAGCCGCGACTATCCCGTCCTTGTCGGCTTCACTCTGGTGGTGGCCTTGCTCGTGGTGCTGTGCAATCTGCTGGCTGACGTGCTGTACGCCGTCGTTGACCCCAGGATCAGGTACACATGACGGCGCCCGATCCCGTGCTCACCGACCCGCCGGAGCCGGTGGCGGTAGCCACAACACCGGGGACAGCTCGGCTCGGTACCCGCTCGCCCCGGCAGCTCGCCTGGCGCCGGTTCCGCCGGAACCGGCTGGCGATGGCGGGGGCGTTCGTACTGGTCGTCGTAGCCGTGATGGCCATTTCGGCTCCGTTACTGTCGGTGCACGACCCCAACGCGGTGAGCCTCGCCGCGTATCGGCAACCGCCCAGCGGCGAGCACTGGCTGGGCACCGACTCCGCCGGCCGCGACGTGCTCGCGCGCATCCTCCATGGCGGCAGGGTCTCACTGGCCGTCGGGCTGGTGGCCGCACTGACCGCTGTGACGCTGGGCATGCTGGTGGGGGCGGTAGCCGGGCTGCGCGGCGGCGCGGTCGACGCGACCCTGATGCGGGTGACCGATATCGTGCTGTCGTTCCCGTCGCTGCTGGTGGTGCTGGTGGTGGTCGCAATGATTGGGCCGAGCATGGGAACGATCATCCTGGCGATCGGCCTTTTCGAGTGGCCGACGTCGGCGCGCATCGTCCGGGCGATGACGTTGTCGATCCGGGAGCAGGAGTTCGTCCACGCGTCGCGCAACTTCGGCAGCACCTCGAGGCACGTGCTGTTCCGGCACGTCGTCCCGTCGGTCATCCCGCCGCTGACGGTGGCCGGAACGGTGCTGGTGGCCCAGGCGATCATGCTCGAGGCGGCGCTGTCGTTCCTCGGGCTCGGTGTGCCGCCCCCACAGGCCAGCTGGGGTGGCATGCTCTTCGATGCACAGTCGCTGACGATTCTCAAGGACATGCCCTGGTTGTGGATTCCGCCCGGTGTGGCGATCGCGGTGACCGTCATGGCCGTCAACTTCGTCGGCGACGGTCTGCGAGACGCTCACGACCCACGACACCGGATCCGATGATCATGGTGCACGTTATGAAGAAAGGACCGATATGGCCGAGTCGCAACAGGAGGAGCGCCCGCACTACCACTCGCACGCGCTCTCACGCGGCCTGCAGCTGGTCAGGATCATCGTCGAGGCCGACGGGCCGGTGACGTTGGCCGAGCTCCACGATGCGACCGAGCTGCCCAAGAGCACGCTGGTGCGGCTGCTGTCGGTCCTGGAGGGCGAGGACTACGTGATCCGGGTCGACGAGCGGCCGGGGTTCACGCTCGGTCACGGCGTGTTGCCCATCGTCACGGCGTATCTGGCCAGTGGCAGCCTGACCGACGTCATCCGGCCGTACGTCCGCAAGCTGGCGCAGCACATCGGCTGGACGGCGAACTTCGGGGTGCTGGACGACCCGGGCAACGTCTACCACCTGTGCGTCGAGTACCCGGATCGGCCGTTGCGGTTCATGGCGGCCGAAGGCAGCCTGGCAGAGGCGTACTGCTCGGGACTGGGCAAGGCACTGCTCGCCGAGCTCGACGACGCCGAACTGCCGCAGCACGTGCCGCAGGAGCCGTTCCCGGCGTTGACCGACCACACCATCACGACCGTGGCCGGGCTGCGCTCGGAGCTGGACAGGATCCGCGCCCGGGGCTACGCGGTCGACGACGAGGAGAACGCCCGCGGTCTGCGCTGCGTGTCGGTGGTCGTCCGTTCCGACGAGCAGGTTTTCGGCGCGCTGAGCGTGTCCGGCGCGGCTGGTGAGCTGGCCCGGGATCGTGAGAACGAGCTGGCCGAACAGCTGAGGCAGGTGGCCGACGAGCTGACCGGCGATCCTCGGTTGCGGTCGGCGCTCGCGCTGCTGGCGAAGGGGGAGGGCTCCCGTGTCAGACGTTGACGAACCGCTGCTGCGCATCCGTGACCTGGTGGTCCGGTTCGCCACCGAGGACGGTCCCCTGACCGCCGTCGACGGGGTGAGTATCGAGGCTCGGCCCGGTGAGGTCGTGGGCATTGTGGGGGAGTCCGGCTCCGGCAAGTCCGTCACGGTCATGTCGATCCTGGGCCTCTTGCCCGGCTCGGCGTCTGTCGACGGCGGCTCGATCGAGTGGCGTGGGACGGATCTCGCCGGGCTGCCCGCGCGAGCGATGCGCCGGATCAAGGGCCGCGACATCGCAGTCGTCTTCCAGGACCCGATGACGTCGCTCAATCCCGTGCTGACCGTCGGGTGGCAGCTGCGCGAGGCCGTCCGGGCACACCAGCCGGAGTTGAGCCGCCCCGAAGTGGCACAGCGTGCGGTCGAGCTGCTGGAAGCCGTCGGGGTGCCGGACGCGCGCACCCGGGTCCGGCAATTCCCGCATCAGTTCTCCGGCGGGATGCGGCAGCGGGCGATGATCGCGATGGCGGTGGCCAACCAGCCGGCGCTGCTCATCGCCGACGAGCCGACGACCGCCCTCGACGTCACGGTGCAGGCCCAGGTGCTGCGCGTGCTGACCGATCCGAACGTCCGGGCGGACGCGGCGATGCTGCTGGTCACGCACGATCTCGGTCTGGTGGCCGAGCGGGCCCATCGAGTGGTGGTCATGTACGGGGGGCGAGTCGTGGAGTCCGGAGATGTACGCGAGATCTTCCGTCGTCCTCGGCATCCGTACACGGTGGCGCTGCTGCGAAGCCTGCCTCGGCTGGACGACCGCGTGGACCGGCTGGCGAGCATCCCCGGTGCGCCGCCCGGCCTGGCCGACCGTCCGCCGGGCTGCCCGTTCGAGCCTCGGTGCTGGCTCGGCAACGGCCGGCCGGAGTGTGTCACGACCGTGCCGCCGCTGCTGGAGGTCGGCGTCCGGCACCACAGTGCATGCCACTTCGTCGACGAGCTGGAGGCGGGCGCCGAGCCTATGGTCGGTTCCGGAGTGCGGTCGTGACCGGCGCGGACGTGCTGCGCCTGGAGGGGCTGAAGGTGCACTTCCCGATCCAGAGCCAGATCCTACGCCGGCGCCAGGGGACGGTGTACGCCGTCGACGGCGTGGACCTCTCCTTGCACCAGGGCGAGACGCTGGGGCTGGTAGGGGAGTCCGGCTGCGGAAAGTCGACCCTCGGCCGGACCATCATGCGCATGTACGACGCCTCGGCCGGTCGGGTGCTGTTCCAGGGCCAGGATGTGACGGCGCTGGCCGGTGCGCAGCTGCGTGAGTACCGCCGGAAGGTGCAGCTGATCTTCCAGGATCCGTACATGTCGCTGAACCCGCGGATGACGGTCCGCGAGGTGGTGACCGAGCCGCTGGTGGTCCAGCAGATCGGCACGCCCCGGGAGCGGGCGAAGGTCGTCGACGACGCGCTGGAACAGGTCGGCCTGTTGCCCGAGCACGCCACCCGCTACCCGCACGAGTTCTCCGGTGGTCAGCGACAGCGCATCGGCATCGCTCGTGCGCTGACGCTGCAGCCAGAGGTGCTGGTACTGGACGAGCCGGTGTCGGCGCTGGACGTCTCGATCCAGGCGCAGGTGGTGAACCTCCTGACGGACCTGCAGGAGCGGCTGGGCATCGCGTTCCTGTTCATCGCCCACGACCTGTCGGTGGTGAAGCACATCAGCGACCGGGTGGCGGTCATGTACCTGGGCCGGATCGTCGAGGAGGGGCCGACCGAGCAAGTGTTCGCCGCGCCCACTCACCCCTACACACAGGCGCTGCTGTCGGCGGTACCGCTGCCCGACCCGGACGGCCGGGGGCGGCGGGAGGAGATCGTCCTGGAGGGCGACGTGCCCAACCCGGCTGCGCCGCCGTCGGGCTGCCGCTTCCGCACCCGGTGCTGGAAGGCGACCGAGCGGTGCGCCGCCGAAGAGCCCTTGCTGATCGAACACGGTGACGCCGGCCGAAGCGCCTGTCACTA
This sequence comes from Jiangella gansuensis DSM 44835, assembly GCF_000515395.1. Lineage (NCBI taxonomy): Bacteria > Bacillati > Actinomycetota > Actinomycetes > Jiangellales > Jiangellaceae > Jiangella > Jiangella gansuensis. The sequence continues at coordinate 3,550,107 of NZ_KI911782.1, forward strand.
CGCGGAGGGACGCGACATGCTGCAGTTGAGTGCCCGATGACCGACGACGCTCGCTTTCCCCGTACCGTGCTGGCCGCCTGCTGCGTGCCGTGGGACCAGGCTGGCCAGCTCGCTGACCATGTGTTCCGTGACTCGATTGCCGGCCTGGTGCGCGAGGGCTTCGGCGACCTCTACGTGTTCGGCACGGCCGGCGAGGGCCACGCGGTGGACGAGCCGCGCTTCGACCAGGTGGTGGACGTCTTCGCCGACGAGGCGCGTCGGCACGGCGTCGAACCCATGGTCGGCCTGATCAGCCTGTCGTTGCCCACGGTGATCGACCGGATCGAGCGCTGTCTGATCCGCGGCATCCGGTCGTTCCAGCTGTCCCTGCCGTCGTGGGGCGCCCTCAACGACGTCGAGCTGGCCAGCTTCTTCGCCGAGACGTGCGGGAGGTTCCCGAACGCGGACTTCCTGCACTACAACCTGGCCAGATCCGGACGGATGCTGACGCCGGACGACTACGCCACGCTGGCGGCCCGGCATCCGAACCTGGTGGCCGTCAAGCACACCCGGGCCGACTACCCGACCGTGCACCGCCTATTCGCCCAGACTCCGTCGATCCGCCATTTCTTCACCGAGTCGACGTACAGCTACGCCAGTCTGGTCGGGCCGGCGGGCTTCCTCGTGTCCGTCGCGTCCGTGAATCCGCGGCGGGCACGAGAGTTCTTCGACGCCGGGGTGGCTCGGGATGTGGCGGCGCTGATGGCGATGTGTGCCGAGCTGGTCGGGATGAGCGGCGAGCTGCGCCGGGCGGTAGGGCCGGGCCCGCACATCGACGGGGCGTTCGACAAGGTCTTCGCCAAGGTCCACGACCCCGAGTTTCCGCTGCGGCTGCTGCCGCCATACCAGGGCTCGACGGACGAAGCGTACAAGTCCTTCCTCGAGGCGCTGAACGAGCACTACCCTCAGTGGGTCCGTCGGCGGGACAGCGACCACCCCCGTGCGCTCAGAAGTACGTGCTGACGGTGTCGATGACGCGTCCGTCTCGTACGAGCGGAATCAGTCGCCACTTGTCGAAGGTGGTGCAGGGATGTGAGATGCCCAGCTGAACCCGGTCGCCGACGTCCAACTGCGTGCTCGGGTCGAGTTCCACGAACGCGTGCTGGTCGTTGAGCTTGGTGACGGTCGCACCGGTCATCGGCTCCGGCTGGCCGGCCCCGAGGGGCAGCCGAGCCAGCGGTGTTGGAAGGCCCTGGTCGAATGAGACGTTGCGGCGACCGGCGTCCAGGAACGCACGATCGGGCTGCGGCCGCGACAGGACGGTTCCCCACACGGTCAGTGCCGGCCGCAGCGGCTGGTCGACGCCAGGACCGTCGAGCGGTGAATCCTGATGGAACAGGCCATGGTCGTGCACCACGTAGCAGCCGCTGCGCAGCACGATCCGGACGCTGCCGCACGTCCACCCGGTGGCCAGCTCATCGACCACTGCGTCGAAGAACATGCTGCCACCAGCGGTGAGCACGAGCGGCCGGTCGTCGTCGACGGCGCCGGAGGTGAGCAGTTCCTCGGCAGCTGCCCGGATTGACGACAAGTAGCGATGAACCGTCGACATCGACTCCGGGTCGCGGCGACCGGCCACCACACCCTCGTACCCGGCGACACCCGCGAGCCGGACGTTGGGGGCACGCCGCACCGCGTCGGTTACCGCCGCCCGCTCGCTTTCGGTCCGGCAGCCGGTCCGGCCATTCGGGATGCCGATCTCCAACAGAACGTCGAACACGATATCCGCCATGCCGCCAGCGGCATCGAGAAACTCGACACCGGCGACAGAGTCCACCCAGCTAGAGAACGCAAAGGCACCGCGCGCGATCTCACCGGCGATCCAGGCCGCCTCGCGGGGTTGGGCCAACTGGCTGGCCAGCTGGATCGCGGGCACGCCGAACTCGCGCATGAGCCGCACCTGGGCCGGGGTGGCTGCGGTGATCCCAGTGGCGCCGTGGGCGAGCTGACGCTCGAACAGAGACGGAGCCATGGTGGTCTTGCCGTGCGGCATCAGCTCGACGCCGCGTTCGGTGCACCACCGCGCCATGGTGGCCAGGTTGTGCTCCAGCGCGTCCGCGTCCAAGACGGCGAACGGCGTGGAGAGATGGTCGTGGACCGATGGGGATGCCACGGCGGCTCCTCGTAGCTCGGGTGCTGGCAAGTGCGCTCGATGCCTGACAAGTGTGACCCGACACGGCGTTGACGACTCGGGCGAACCTCCCATAGAGTCTACATGAAATTATGTTCCATATTTCGCGGAACATCATTCGAGCGGTGCTGTGACGGTCTCGCGCACCGGCTCCGAGCTTCGGGAGGACAGTTGATCGAGTCACCGCTCCGGGTGGCGATCGTCGGGTCCGGGTTCATCGCGGGGGAGCATCTGGACGCCCTGTCGCGGCTAGCCGGTGTCGTGGTCGTCGGCATCGTCGACATCGACCCGTCCCGCGCAGCAGACGCAGCGCGACGAGCCGGCGGCATCGCCAGCGCCACCGACCTCGCCGAGGCGATCAACCTGTGGGCATGCGACGCGGCCGTCGTCTGCACCCCGAACGACACCCACGGCGCCATCGCCACCACTCTCGCCGAGGCCGGCGTGCACGCATTGGTCGAGAAGCCGCTCGCCACCGATCCGGCAGTGGCCGCCAGGCTGGCGCACGCCTTCGACGAGCGCGGCCTGGTCCTCGCGGCCGCCCACACCCACCGGTTCGCCGAGTACTCGAACGCGATCAAGCAGGCCATTGACGACGGCGAGGTCGGTCGGCCGGTGCATGCCAGGCTGACCTTCCTGGGCGGGTGGCTGTGGACCGACTGGCGCAATTGGCAGATCAATCGTCAGCGATCCGGTGGGCACGGCCTGCACAACGGCGTCCATCTGCTCGACTTGGTGACCTGGTGGCTGGGCGACGAGCCGACCCATGTCCACGCCCAGGGGCGCAAGCAGTCCGCAGCTCAGCTCGAAGTCCATGACCACCTGCTGATGACCGTCGGCTTTGCCTCCGGCGCCACGGCGATCTGCGAGATGAGCCGGGCCAATCACCCGCGACACATCTCATACCGCGACGCAGTGGTGGTGGGCACCGAGGGGACTTTGCGAGTGCCGTGGGACGGCGAGGCACCGCTGCTGTTCACCGAGGGCGTCACCCGCCCTGTCGGTGGCGGCGCCAGCCCATTCCTGAAGCAGGCAGCCGCTTGGGTGGCTGCCGTCCGGGGCGAGCAGGCTCCCGCGGTGACCGGCGCCGACGGGCTGCGTGCCGTCGTGCTGGGCGTGGCAGCGGAGCGGTCGATGGCGACCGGCGACGTCGTCGCAGTCGCGGACGTGTGGAAGGAGATCGGCGATGAGTGAGCCGTTGAGGACGATCCTGTGCGGGGCCGGGGACGCCGGCGGCTCGGAGCACCAGCGGCTGAGCTTCGGCCCAGCGTTGATCGCCCATCCCGCCTACGACGTCGTGGGGGTCGTCGACGATCCGGCCGCGGGCGGCGTCGAACGGGAACGATCGGTTCAGCTCGCTGCCGATCTTGACCTGCCGGTGTTCGAGGACTTCACGGCCGCCGCCGAGGCCGCCGACGTTGCCTGTGTCTGCTCGGCACTGGACAGGCGTGGGTCGGTCGTCGCGGCGCTGGCGGCGAGCGGCGTTCACTTGCTGCTCGACAAGCCCGCTGCCCGGACGGCCGCAGCGACTCGCGAGTTGGCGGACACCGTCGAACGGAGCGGTGTGGTCGCCATGCCCGGGCACGCCATGAGGTTCCACCCCGCGGTCCTGCGGGCGACGGCCGCGGTGGCGCGCGGCGACATCGGCCTTCCTTGGGCCGTGCAGAGCGAGTTGTTGCTGGCAGAGGGCACCACCGAGTGGCAGAACGGCGCCTTGGCCAACGGGCTGGGCCACTCGCTGGATATCGTGCGGGCGATCATCGGGTTGGAGGCGACGTCGGTTGCGGCGTGGCGCAGCAGCCCGTTCTTCGCCGGCCGGGACGAGGACCTGGCGGTGTTGTCTCTGACGTTCGAGCACGACGTGCCGGTGTCGCTGACGGTGGGGCGCACGCCGACGAAGGGCCACCCGAACGGCATAGCTGGGGACCACCTCTACCGGGTGATGGGAAGCGAAGGCGTCCTGACCGTCGATCTCGGCAAGCCGTCCGTCCAGGTCAATGGTGGGTCGCGGGCCCGGCGATACGGCGCGGGTGCGATCGCGGCGATGCTTGACCACTTGGCGGCGGCGGTCCGCCATCAGGCACGACCCACGCTCAGCCTGGCCGACGCGGTGGCGGTGGCCGAGATCGTGGAGGCCGCCCGCAGGGCTTCCGACGGCCAGGTCGTCGTCCCCCTTACCGGGAAGACGGGGCGATGAGATGCGGTTCGTGACCTATACCCGCTCCGGCCAGACGTACCACGGCCGGGTTCAAGGCGTCGGTGCCGATGCGACGGTCGTCGAGCTCGGCGCGGGCGACCTGCTCAGCGTCCTGGAAGGCGGCGGCCTGGATGCGGTGTCCTCGGCTCGAGGCCCCGAGTACCCACTGGCCGGGGTGACCATCGGCGCGCCGCTGCGACGCCCGCCGAAGCTGCTCGCGGTGGCGGCCAACTACGCCGACCACATTCGCGAGGGCGGCGGCGAGCCGATGAGCCCCGAGCGTGCCACGCCTCGACTGTTCCTCAAGCCGTCGACGGCCATCATCGGACCCACCGACCCATTGGCGCTGCCCTCCATGTCCACAGAGGTGGACTGGGAGGTCGAGCTGGCGGTGGTCATCGGCCAGCGGTGCAGAAACATCCCGGAGGAGCGGGCGCTCGATGTGGTGGCCGGCTACATGACCGCCAACGACATCTCGGCGCGCTCGGTCGACTTCCACGTCGATCGAAGTCCGGAGCATGTGCGACCGTTCTTCGACTGGCTCGTCGGCAAGTGGCCGGACGGCTTCGCTCCGCTTGGCCCCTATCTGGTGTCAGCGGACGAAGTTCCGGATCCGCATGCGCTGGAGCTGTACCTGGATGTCAACGGCGAAGTCCGGCAACAGGGGTCGACCGCCGACATGATCTTCGGAGTTGCACAGCTCATCGCGTTCACGTCGTCGTTCATGACGCTCGAGCCGGGCGACGTCATCGAGACAGGCACCCCGGCGGGCGTGGGAGCAGCGTCGGCCACGTATCTCGAACCCGGCGACGTCATGACCGCTCGGGTCGGCGACCTCGGAGTCCTGCGCACACCGATCGTGGCGACGCCAGCGTGACCGCCCAGGTCCTGGACACCGTCCTTCTCGGCGGGGACGTCGTCGACGGCAGCGGACGGCCAGGCCGTCGGGCGGACGTCGGCTGGCGTCACGGTCGTATCGCCGCGATCGGCGACCTCGCCACGACCGAGGCAGGCGAGCGTGTCGACGTCACGGGTCGCGTGGTGTGCCCGGGCTTCGTCGACATCCACGGTCACTCCGACCTCACCGTGCTCCATCACCCCGCCAGCACCAGCAAGATCGTCCAGGGCGTGACCACGGAGGTGTCCGGCAACTGCGGTCTCGGCGTGGGCCCGGTCGGCGCGCCGGCCGCTGCGTCGTCGACCCGCTCGCTGATGACCATCGTGGACGCGCCCGGGGTCGTATGGAGCTGGACCGGCATGGCTGGCTACCTGGCCCGGGTGGACGAAGCGCGCCCGGCGATGAGCATCGCCGCTCTCGCCGGGCATCTGCCGATCCGGGTCAGTGCGGTCGGGCTGCTGGAGCGGCCGCCGACCGACGACGAACTTGCCGAGATGGCGCGGCTGCTCGACCAGGCACTGCGCGATGGAGCTGTCGGGCTGTCCCTCGGGTTGATGTATCCGCCCAGCGCCTACGCCGCCGAGGAAGAGCTGGTCGCCCTGGCGCGTGTCGTGGCCCAGCACGACGCGCTGCTCAGCGTGCACATGCGCGACTACGGCGACCACCTGACCGCCGCGGTCGGGGAAGTGCTGCGGGTGGCCGAGCGGGCGGGGTGCCGGCTGCAGATCTCTCATCTGGCAGCAGTGGGCCGGCGGAACTGGGGCGCTGTGCACGACGCGCTCGCCCAGGTCGACGAGGCCCGCGACAGGGGCGCCGATGTCATGGTCGACATCTATCCCTACCTGGCTGGCAGCACGAACCTCTCGCAGGTGGTGCCGCGGTGGGCGGTGGACGGAGGGCTCGAGGGCCTGCGGCGCCGCCTGGCCGACCCGGTGAATCGCCAGCGCATCGCCGAGGCCATGGCCTCACGTGCGGTGGGCTGGGACGAGATCATGCTGAGCGACGTCCCATGGGCGGCGGAGCTGGCCGGCCGAACAGTGGCCGAGCTGGCGATCGAGCGGCGGCAGGAGCCCACCGAGGTGGTGTTCGGTCTGCTCGCGGGCGGCGATCCGGGAATGGTCGCCTTCGGCCGCTGCGAGGACGACCTGCGGACAGTGCTGTGCCACCCGGCTTCGCTGATCGGCTCCGACGGCATCGCCGTCGATCCCGGGGGAGCCGGCGTGCCCGGATTGCCGCATCCGCGCTACTTCGGTGCCTACCCAGGGCTATTCGAGCGCTACGTGCGGAAGGAATCGCTGCTGGCCGTGGAGGACGCGGTTCGCCGATGCACCTCTGGGCCTGCCGACCGTGCCCGCCTCGCCGATCGCGGACGCCTGCTGCCGGGGGCGCGTGCCGACGTCGTGGTGCTCGACCTGGACACGGTGGCCGAGCGGTCGACATATCTCGAGCCGCGCCGCGCCCCAGAAGGCGTCGAGCGAGTCTATGCCGGCGGCGCGCTGGTCGCTGCCGACGGTGTGGTGACAGGTGTCAGAACCGGAGGAGCGGTGAGGAAACCATGAGGATCGAACACGTCGAGCCGAACCCGGACAATCCGCCGAAGATCCCGCTGTCGTCGGGGGTGCGGGTGGCGAACCTGCTGTTCGTGTCCGGGCAGGCGTCTACAGTCCCCGGCCAGGGAATCGTGCCCGGCACATTCGACGAAGAGTTCCACCGGACCATCCAGAACGTCGAGGCCGTACTGGCCGCGGGGGGTGCCACTCTGCGCGACGTGGTCCAAGTCCGGGCGTATCTGCGGGACGAGTCCGCCCGGTCCCGCTTCAACGAGCTCTACGCCGAGGTATTCAGCGAGCCCTACCCCGCCCGGACCACGGTCGGCAATCACTTCTCGTTCATCCAGATCGAGATCGACTGCGTGGCGGTCTTGCCGGACTCCGGCGCTTGACAACGGAACGCACATCACGAAGGGGAACGGCACATGACGACACTCGAGGACGCCCTCTCGCAGCGAACCGCCGCGGAGGCGCGTCGAGTGATACCGGGCGGGGTCAACAGTGCCCAGCGTGCGCTCACGGGCATGGATGACGTGGTGATCACCCGATCCGCCGGTTCACGGCTGTGGACGTCGGACGGCGTCGAACTGATCGACTTCCATGGGGCGTACGGCCCGCCCATCCTCGGGCACAACGACCCGGAGGTCGATTCGGCCGTCGCCGCGGCGCTGCGTCGTATCGACAACCCGGGCGTGGGCGTCACTCCGTACGAGATTGAGCTGGCCGAGCGCATCGTCGACGCATTCCCAAGCGTGGAGCAGGTGCTGTTCACCAACTCCGGCAGTGAAGCCACGTTCCACGCACTTCGGGTGGCCCGGACGGTGACCGGACGCCGCAAGGTCATCAAGTTCCAGGGCTGCTACCACGGTTGGCACGACAGCGTGGCGATGAATGTGATCTCCCCGGCCGATCGGGTCGGCGGACGCGATCCGCTGTCGGCCGGCATCCTCTCCGAGGTGCTGGAGGCGACCATCGTCGTCCCGTTCAACGATGCGGCGGCAGTCGAGACGGCGCTACGAGACAACGACGGCCAGGTGGCGGCGATCATCGTCGAGCCCATTCCGCACAATGTCGGCGCGCTGCTGCCGGCGGACGGGTTCCTGGCCGAGTTGCGCCGCCTCGCCACCTCGCATGGTGTGGTGCTCGTCTTCGACGAGGTGATCTGCGGGTTCCGGCACAGTCTGGCCGGATACCAAGGCATCGCCGGTGTGGTGCCGGACCTCACGACCATGGGCAAGGCGTTCGCCAACGGCTACCCGATCGCGGCGCTCGGCGGCCGGGCCGAACTGATGCAGCAGTTCTCCACAACACCGGGCAGGCCGGCGTTCTTCGCGGGCACCTACAACGGTCACCCGGCGATGGCGGCGGCTGCCATCGCCACCGTCGACAAGCTTCGCAGCGAGCCCGTGTACGAGCATCTCTTCCGGCTCGGCGATCTGGCACGGGATCGGCTGCGCAGCCTCTACAAGGGACTGGGGATCGACGTCGTGGTGTCCGGCTACGGCTCCGTGTTTGTCACCTATTTCATGGAGGGGCCGGTGAACGACTACCGGGACCTGCTGCGCAACGACGCCGACCTGTTCACCCAGTACCGTATCGAGCAGTTGGCCGACGGCGTGCTGGAGGTGCCGTTGAACCTGAAGCGCAGCAATCTCTCTTACGCCCACACCGAGGACGACATCGACCGGTTGCTCACGGCTACCGAACGCGCGGTGACGACGGTGCTGGCCCGGCGCTGATCCCCGGCTGCAGCAGCTGATCCCCGGCCGCAGCAATGGTGGCGGGATCTCGGGTGCCATGGCCCCCTAGATCCCGCCACCACGTGGTTTCGGAGCCGAACCTCAGGGCACGTCGAGGCCGAGCAACTCCAGGCTGTTGCGGTGCAGGATGGCCTCGATGGTCTCCGGCTCGATCTGCGGGAACGGCGACCAGTCCTTCTGCGCCATGGCGCGCAGCCCGTCGATCCCGACCTGCGGCTTCCAGATCGGATAGTCAGAGCCGAACATCAGCTTGTCGACCACACCCCACTCCTGGGCGCGCACCAGCGCCTGGTAGCCCTCCATGCTGCGCAGCCACTGGGCGGAGACGTCGGCATAGACGTTGGCGTGCTTGCGTAGCACGATGACGCACTCGCGCTGCCACGGATGTGACATGTGCGCGAGGATCATCGTCACATCGGGGTGACGGCGGGCCAGCTTGTCGTACAGGAGCGGGTGGCTCAGCTCCAGCATCGCCTCTGCCGCTCCACTCGTCCCAGTGTGGAAAAGCAAGGGAACACCCAAGCGGGCGACCTCACGGAAGAAGTCGTCGTGCTGGGGCTGTGTGGCGTCGAATCCGGCGAGAATGGGGTAGAGCTTGACCCCTTTGAGCCCTCGGGACAGGCCGTCTTCGAGCTGGTCCATCACATCGTCGTCGCAGAGGTCGAGAGCCATGAAACCGATGGTTTTGCCGGTGCTCTGCTTCACGAAGTTCTCGGTGTACTCGTTCGGCGTCGCCACGCCGAGCCGGGACGCGCGCAGACCGAAGACGATCGATACGTCGACAGCTTTCATCGCCTCGTCGTAGGCATCCGGCGGATTGTCGGGACGGTCCCCGTAGAGCCTGGCCCGGTCCTTTTCGTAACTGCCGTGATGGGCGGAGATATTGCAGTGGCTGTGCACGTCGACGATCAACGGTCCTCCTTCGGTCGTGGTTCGACGGCGGCGGGGTGAGCGGCTCGTGACCACTCACCCCGCCGGCCGGTTCGGTGCCGGTCAGCCGCGCCCGATGTCCGAGCGGGCCGCGGCGACGTGGATCGCCTGAGCCTCCCGGCGAGTCAGCAGACCGTGGTCCTGCCAGCTGCCGACCACCTCCCGGACGGTGCGGACGAACTGCCCGTGGTTGCGGAACGGTGCGTTCGACCACACCTCGTCGACCAGGGTCCCGCCGTTGGCGTCGGTCCGGTTCTCGACGCCGGAGTCGCTCGTGCCGAAGGCGATCGTCGCACCGTCGGCGACGGTGAACGAGTACAGGTGACCGTCGGAGAGGTGGAACCGGATCTTGATCAGCTGGTTGCCGATCGCGGCGAAGTCGGCGCCGTCCCAGGTCAGCTCGGCCTTCAGCTGGTCACCGGTGACCGGGTTGGACTCAGCCACAGTGAAGCCGGGGATCGGGTCACCGTGGGCGTCCAGGATCTCTGCCCGCAGCGATCCGCCGGCGGCCAGCTCGGCGTTGACGTAGAGCGAGTCACCGGAGACCGACAGCTCCTTGGTGGTCAATGTCCCGATCTGGCTGCCGGCCCGCATCGAGACCCAGCCGTCCTTTCGCCAAGTGACCTTGCCGATGGCGGCTGAACGCTGGCCGCCGGGGATGCCGTGGGTGTCGTCCCAGCCGCCGTAGTAGGTCCAGACCTCGGTATCGCTGACATTGATGTTGCTGGCGGTGAACACCATGCCGTCGTCCCAGGAGCCGTCGGGTCCCAGCTCGACGACCGGGGTTCGGTCGGGACGGTGCCAGTTCAGCAGATCGCGGGACGCGGCGATCTCGACATCGGACGGCCCGTCCGCTCCTCCGCCGAAGCCGCCGCTGGCGTCCGTGCCGGTGATCTCGAAGATCCAAGGGAAGCCGACATAGTCGTTGCCGTAGGCCACTACCGGGAACCCGTAGGCCTGGGCCTCAAGGGCACCGTTGTCGTAGGCGGCCTGGCGGTCGATGTCGTCGGCGGCCAGGGCCAGCTCGGGAGTCGTCCAGTTCACGAAGTCCGTGCTGGTAGACAGGAAGAACGCGCGAACCCCGAACGGCTGCTTCGACATCGCGATGAAGAGCCGGTTCTCCTCGTCGTAGTCGACGGTCACCACATCGGCCGCGGGTAGCGCGGGATTCACTGGCGAGGGAGTCCAGGTCAGCCCGTCGGGGGAGAAGAAGGCCTGGTAGGTACGTGGCGGGTTCACCAGGGTGAGCAGCTTGTAGCGACGGTTCGGGTCGGGGTCGTGCGGGTCGTAGACCACCCCGCCGCCCCCGGCGGCGTTCATCACGATGTTGTTCGCGGTCGAGCCCTCGTACTCGACGAGGCCGAGGTCCGGCTTGGTCCACGTCTCACCGTCGTCGCTCTCGGCGTAGAGGAGCCGCCAGCCCCGGTTGATGCCGGAGTACCACATGCGGTACTTCTCGTAGGTCGGGTCGTAGAAGGCCGAGCCGTAGAGCTGGACCATGTTCGACTCCCACGGTTCGGTGGGCGTGACGACCGGTCCGCTCTTGTCGCCAGGGTGCACGACGCGCTCGAGGTCGGTCGTATCGATCCTGTAGTCGTCGATGAACAGCTCCTGCTTCTGCCCGAGGACGGGGTCATAGACCTCGGGGGCCTCCTCGATGAGCTCGAGGTCGTCGATCAGGGTGACTCCGCCGCCGGGGGAGTCGGCTCTGATCATCACGGCGACATCGGTGACGAACGGCTCGACCACCAGCGGGGGCGCCGCGAACTTGACCTCCAGCTGCTGCCAGCCGGTGGAGTCGTCGGGGAGCCTGATCTCCCGGAAGTGCCGACGGGTACCCGCCTCGTTGTAGTACTGCACCGTCAGTGCGGCTGACGCCCCGTCCTCGAGGTACATCCATCCCCGCACCACGAACCGCTGTCCCTGGCGATCGACCGGTGTCAGGTTGCCGGTCACGATCACCGTGGAGCCGGCCGGCTGCTCGACCCGGAGGCTGTTGTCGCCGGAGTGAGCGTCGTCTTCGGTGATAGCGGCAGATCCGCCGCTGCCGGACGTGCTGACCGTCCAGTCGGTCGGGGCCCCGCTCGGCTCGGCCTGTTCGAAGGACGGGTTGTTCACGGGGTAGGTCGTCTCTCCGGCGTCAGCTTGCCCGAGACCCATGACGGTGATTGATAGAAGGCATGTCATGAGCAGGATGGCAGCCGCCAGCGCGGTATATCTCCGCGCGATGGTTGTCGTCATCAGTCCTCCATGATCGGTACTGTGTGACCCCGCAGAACGGCTTCAGCGGGACGGGAGATCGGCGGGTTCGATGCGGTTCAGCAGATCCCGCCCAAAGAGGTGGCGGTCGAGGTTCCGGTAAAATAGGTCCCAGACGCGGCTGCGGAAGTGAGTGCTCGACGACGACCCGGAGATGTGCGAAGTGACCACCGTGTTCGGCAGGTCCCAGGTCGGGTCGTCGGGGCGCATGGGCGCGCGGTAGTGCACGTCGAGGGCGGCTCCGGCGATCTGGCCGGAGATGAGCGCGTGCCGCAGGGCGGCTTCGTCGACGACGGGGGCACGAGCCGGGTTGAGCACGATGGCGTGTGGGGGCAGGGCAGCGAATGCGGCCGCATCGACCAGTCCCCGGGTCGACGGCGTGTCGGGAGTGGCGACGATCAGATAGTCCAGCCCGGAGTAGAAGTCGGCGCTTCGGTCGAAGCCGAAGGACCGATCGGGGACGGGCCAGTCCTCCTCCGGCCGGTCCAGGGGGTCGTAGCGTCCACGTCGAGGTCCGGGAGCCGACCGAGAGAGCGACCAGATCTCCAGGCCGACCGCCCGTGCGAGCCGGGCCACCTCCTGTCCGATGTTTCCGTAGCCGACGATCCCTACCCGGAGTCCACGAAGCTCGGCCTGGAAGGCCGGATCCCGGTTCCAGCATCGGGCGCGCTGCTCGTCGAGCATGCTCGTGAACCGTCGCCGAAAGGTGAGCATCATCAGCAGGCACCACTCGGCTATCGGGATGTCGTTCACGCCGCTGGCGTTGGTCACCGCGACTTCGGGTCGCAGGCCGGTACCGGCCAGCTGGGCGTACCCGGCCGACCCGAGCTGCAGCCACGACAACGCCTTCATGTCGCCGACGTTGGCAGGCACCAGGTCGGCGAAGAGCACGGTGGCGGTGTCGGCCAGCTCGGCGGGTAGGTGGTGGCCGGTGCCGAACGGCGCGACGCAGTCGACGCGGGCATCGGCCGCGAGGCGTCGCACCCTGCGTAAACCCTCGTCGTCCACGGGCTGCGCCACCACGATGTGCTCGCTCATGGGGCTCAGCTCCGCAGCGTCTTGCCGGGCACGCTGACGAACTCCTCCATGCCAGGCTGGAAGGGGAATCGCTCTTTGATCCCCTCGCTGAGGTCGACGCCGAGGCCGGGCGCCTCGGGTGGCAGCACGTAGCCGTCCCGGATCACCAGGTTGTCGCCCCACAGCAGGGTATGCAGTTCGCCGGCATCGGGCGGGATCTCTACGACCAGCGTGGACGCTGTCGCGAACGCCGCGTGGATGTTCTGCATGACACCGACACCGGCGCTCCAGGCGTGCGACGCAATGGCCGCGTCGCGCTCGGCCGAGAGCCGGCCGACCTCAACGAACTCCGACATGCCGAGCCAGGAAGCGTCGGGCTGGGCGACCGCGAACGCGTCTCGTGCCATCCAGAGCCGGAACTCGTCCGAGGTGCTCAGTTGCTCGCCGCCTGCGACCCGGATCGGCGAGGTCCGGGTCAGCTCGGCGTACTCGTCGGGGTCTTCGTAGGCCAGCGGCTCTTCGAAGAAGGTGATGTCGAAGGGCTCCAAGGCGGCCAACACCGCGCTCGCGGTGGCGAGATCCCAGCTGGCCTTGCCACTGCGGTGTCCCATGTGGCCGTCGAGCATGATGCCGACCTGCTTGCCCACGTGCGTGCGCATCATGGCGACCTTCTCGGCTTCGAACTCTGCAGCTTCATTCGGGCTCGGCCGCGGTACGACAGATCGGTTGTCGGCTACGGAGCGGTATCCCGAGGACACCTTGAACGCGGTGAAGCCGAGCTCCAGGTAGCGGTCCAGCTTGCGCTTGAGCTCGTCCGGTGGCCACGGCGACGGGCCTCCGGTGGCGTAGGCCCAAAGCTTGTCGTGCTTGGCTCCGCCCAGGAGCTGATAGGCGGGAACCCCTTCTGCTTTACCGGCCAGATCCCAGAGCGCGGCCTCGACACCGGACAGGATCGCCGCCGCCACTCCGACCCGGGCTGTGTACACCAGGCATCTGCGCATGCGCGTGGCGAGGACGGCTGGATCCGTTGTGTCCGCCCCGAGCAGGATCGGCCGGACGTAGTCGACCACTGGGCCGACGAGTTCAGGCGCGAAGTAGCCCGCGTACGTCTCGCCGACTCCGACCAATCCCCCATCAGTGTGTACCTCGATGAATGCGGCGGTCCGCTGTCGCTTGGCGGAGACCACCCATCTTTCGTTGGTCGAGGGGCCGGTGAGCAGGATTGTGCGAACGTCAGTGATGCGCATGAGCACCTCTTTCGGCCGATGCCGTCGATGGGTACCGCGCTGGTGGAGACGGTGGCGCGTCCTGAGTATCTCTACATGGAACGGCATGCCATGTCAATGCTTCGTGGTGCGCTCGCCGACTGGCGGTCACCGTCGCAGACGCGAGCGACAGGAGGTCGCTACCCCTGCACCCGTAGCAACCTCCTGTCGATCACCGGCTCCTAAGCCGTGGACAGCGCCGCGGTGGGTGGCATCCGGGCGGCACGGGCGGCGGGGTAGGCGCCCGCCAGCGCGCCGACGACCATGGTGGCGCCCGCTGCGCCGGCCAGCACCCAGACCGGTAGCGCGAACGGCCAGTCCCGGCTGGTGGCGAACGCGGCGGTGGCGAGTCCGCCGAGGGCGGCGCCGCCGAGTCCGCCGAACGCGGCCAGCAGGACCGACTCACCGAGGAACTGGCGGCGGATGTGGGCGCGGGTGGCGCCGAGCGCGCGTCGCAACCCGACTTCGGAGCGGCGTTCGAGGACGGCGATGACCATGGTGTTGGCGACGCCGATGCCACCGACGAGCAGTGCCACCCCGCCGAGGGCGAGGAGCAGGGTGGTGAGGGTCTCGTCGGTGGCGGCTTGGGCGGCCAGCGCGTCCGACGGGCGGCTGACCGCCACTTCCTCCGGATGCGCCGGGTGCACCGTCGCCGGCAGGAGCGCCCGGACGTCGTCGATGACGGCTTCGTCGCTGCGTTCGTAGATGGTGGTAGGCGCGCCGTCGAAGCCCAGCAGCCCGGTCGCCACCGGCCAGCCGATCAGCGCCGCCGAGTCCAGCTCCGGCGCCAGGGCCACCGGGTCGAGGACGCCGACGACGGTGAACCACTCGCCGCCCAGCCACACCTCGACCGTGCCGTCGGTCCGCGAGATCCCCAGCAGGTCCGCGGCATCCGCCCCCAGCACCACGGCGGGAAAGGCCGCCAGTGCGTCGTCGAGCCACCGGCCCGACGCGACGGTCGCGCTGACGGTGTCGAGCAGGTCGGTGCGGGCGGCGGTGACGGCCAGCGCGTTCGTCTGGTTCACGTCGATCTGGTCGTTGCGGTACACCGACGCCCCCGGGACCGCGCCGACCGCGCTGACCGACGTGACGCCGTCGAGCCGGGCCACCATGTCCACGCTCTCCTCCGGCAACACAGCTTCGCCGGTGAACGACGTCCCGGGCGCGACCGTGAGCAGGTTGGTGCCGAGCGACTCGAGCTGCTGGTTGACCTGTTCGCGGCTGCTGGCGGAGATGCCCACGACGGCGACCATCGCGGCGATGCCGACCGCGATCCCCAGCGCGGACAGCACCGCGCGCAGGGGGCGGGCGCGCAGGCCGGAGAAGGCGACCCGGGCGGTGTCGCGGGCGCGCAGCCGGGACGGTGCCGGGGCGCTCATCGGTGCTCCAGCTTCTCGTCGGACTCGATCCGCCCGTCCAGGATGTGCACCTGGCGGGGCAGCTCGGCGGCGACGCCGTGGTCGTGGGTGATGACGATGACGGTGGTGCCGGCGTCGTGCAGCTCGTGCAGCAGTTTGAGCACGGCCGCGCCGGACGCGGAGTCCAGCGCGCCGGTGGGTTCGTCGGCCAGCAGGAACGACGGCTTCCCCACGAGGGCACGGGCGACGGCGACACGTTGGCGCTGTCCGCCGGAGAGCTCGTTCGGCTTGTGGTGGACGCGTTCGGCGAGGCCGACGCGTTCCAGGGTGGCGCGCGCCCGGCGGCGCCGCTCGCGGAGAGGTGCGCCGGTGTAGAGGAGCCCGTCGGCGACGTTGTCGAGTGCCGTCACACCGGGGGAGAGAAAGAACTGCTGGAACACGAATCCGATGCGGCGGGCCCGCAGCGCCGAGAGCTGCCGGTCGGACAGCGCGCCCACGTCGTGCCCGTCGATGTGGACGGTGCCCGCGTCGGCGCGGTCCAGCGTGCCGAGGACGTTGAGCATGGTGCTCTTGCCGGAGCCGGACGGGCCGACGATGCTCACCATCTCGCCGGCATCGATCGTCAGGCTGACGCCGTCCAGGGCGCGTACCGGCGGGCGACCTGGGTAGACGCGGCGTACGCCGTCGAGCATGACGACGGGCTGGGTCGGGGTGGTCATCGTCCGGCCACCCCGACGACCGTTCCCTCGCCGATGCCGTCGCCGGTCACCTCGACCTGGCCGTCCGCGAACAGGCCGGTCTCCACCGGGACGATCTCGGTGCTGCCGCCGTCACCCACGACTTCCAGCCCATAGCCGCCGCCGGCGACCGCGAGCAGCGCGTTGACCGGTACGACCAGCACGTCGGCGCGCTCGTCGACCGGCCGCACCACGTCGACCGGCGAACCGATCAGGCTGGCCTCGGCCGGCTCGGCGAGCGTCACCTCCACCTCGGCGACGGCCGCGTCGGCGCCGGTCTCGTCCTCGGAGGCACCACCACCGCTCCCGGCCGCCGCGGTGGCCTGGACCACCGACGACGCCGTAACGGTGCCGGCGACCTCGCCACCGCCCGGTAACACCACCGTGACGGCGGTACCGGCGGCCAGGAGGTCGCGGTCAGCTACGTCCACCTCCAGCGTCGCCACCTGGTCGGTGCCGGTGACATCCAGGACCGGCGCGCCCGGTGCCTGCGTGGCTCCCGCCTCGGCGTGAACGGTGCCGACCCGCCCGCCCTCGGGCAGGAACACCACGTCGGCCACGCCCACCGACCCGGTTTCCTCCGCGCCGATGTCCTCCTGCCACTCCCGGACCGCTTCGGCGGTGTACCAGGTGTACTCGTCGTCGGCAGTGAAGCCGTCGTATCCCAGTGCGGTCAGGTTCGCCTCCAGCTGCTGGACATCGATACCGGTGTCGCCCGCGGCGAGGTCCCGGTACATCGGGATCGCCCCGAGCAGCGCCGTCACCGGCCGCTCGTCCAGGCGGTACAGCTCGGTGCCGCGGGTGACCTCCATGTCCTGCGCGGCCACCCGGGTGAGCGTCCCCGCCCCGGACGACACGGTGTGTGCGTCGCCGTGCCCGAGAGTTCCCGCCCAGGTCTCCGTCGCCGCGATGGTGCCGCGCGTCACCTGCGCCGTCGCGGCCGGCGCGGCCGTGCCGTCCGTCGTGTCGTCGCCGTCCTCCTGCGTCAGGTACCAGACCGCCCCACCGGCGCCCGCGGCGGCGACCAGCCCCAGCGTGAGCCAGAGCAGCCGGGACCGCCGCCTCGACGGTCGCTCCAGCTCGGCGTCGAGGTCAACGGGTTCCGCGGTCGTGACATGGTCGACGTGGCTCACTGGCCACCGCCCGGTCCGAAGCGCACCGGGGCGCCGGCCAGCAGCGACTGGCAGGCGCCGATCGCGGCCTGGAACTCGGCGGAGTTCGGGTCGAGCCCGGTCGGCATCGACAGCGAACCGTCCGCGGCCGGGTCGGGCATGTCCACGCCGTTCTCGCGCATGCAGGTCGTGAACGCACGAAGCGCTTCCAAAGCGTCCGCGTCCGGGTCCGACGCCTCGCCGCCGTCGGGCAGCAGCGACCGGCACTCCTCCATGGCCTCCGCGGCGCCCGGGTCGTCGGGAAGCTCGAGCTGGATGCCCTGCTGGCTCGGATCCGGGTCGGGCATGTCGATGCCGTTGTCCCGCATGCACTCGTAGAACGCGAGCTCGCCGTCCGCGGCACTG
Organism: Jiangella gansuensis DSM 44835; assembly: GCF_000515395.1. Classification (NCBI taxonomy): domain Bacteria; kingdom Bacillati; phylum Actinomycetota; class Actinomycetes; order Jiangellales; family Jiangellaceae; genus Jiangella; species Jiangella gansuensis. The sequence continues at coordinate 3,567,765 of NZ_KI911782.1, forward strand.
TTGCCGTCGCCGTCCCCGGTACCGGACGCCGCGCCGTCGTCGTCGGACCCGCACGCCGTGAGCGAGACCGTCAGCAACAGGGCGAGTACGGGCAGCAGCCGGCCGCGGAGTGCCGTCCGGCCAGTGGTGAAGCGTGTCATGTCGTCCTCCGGGACGTGGTCGATGCCGTCTGTGCGGTGCGATCGCCACGCTCCTGTGCCCGGATGAGACGTCTTTAGGGCCGGACTAAGAGCCGGCTGAGAAATCGTCCGGCGGCCGGAGCGGGAACCGTAGGGTCAGCACCGCGCCCCCGCCCGCCCGGTTCGCCGCGGTGGCCGTCCCACCGTGCTGCTCGGCCGCCTGCGCCACGATGGCCAGGCCCAGACCCGAGCCCTGTCGTTCGCGGGCGCCCTCACCGCGGTAGAAGCGGTCGAACAGCCGTGGCAGGTCGTCGTCGCGGATACCCGGCCCGCGATCGAGCACCCGGACCGTCGCCCACCCGTCGGCCGCTGCGAGCTGCACCTGGACCCGGCCGCCGTCGGGGCTCACCTGAACCGCGTTGCGGACCAGGTTCGCAATCGCGCGCTCCAGGGTCGCCGGGCGCACGGCCGCCTCGACCGGCCCGCCGCGGATCTCGACGGCGACGGTCGGGTTCACGCGCCGGGTCCGCGCCACCGCGCGGGCCGCCACCTCGCCGAGGTCGACGTCGAGGCAGGGCTCGTCCTCGCTGCCGCCACGGGCGAGGTCGACGATCTCCGCGACCATCTCCGACAGCGCCGCGGCCTCGGACTCCAGGTCGCGCAGCAGGTCGGCGCGGTCGGAGGTGGCGAGGGTCCGCTCGGGGTGCTGCTCGGCCCGCAACAGCACGCCGAGGTCGTTGCGCAGCGTGGCCAGCGGCGTTCGCAACTCGTGTCCGGCGTCCTCGACCAGCTGCCGCTGGCGGGTCCGGGCGCTGTCCAGGGCCGCCAGCATCGCATTGACCGAGCCGGCGAGCCGGACGACCTCGTCCCGGTCGCTGCCCTTGACCTCGATGCGATGCGCGAGGTCCTTGGTCGTGGCCACCTGCTCCGCGGCCTCGACCAGTCTGTCCACGCGGCGCAGACCCGCCCGGGCGATCACCCAGCCGAGGGCGCCGGCGACGGCCACGCCCACGCCGGCGATGGCGATGAGCAGCCAGACGATGCGCGTCATCGTCGCTTCCACGCCGTCGAGGGGTTGGACCAGGCGCAGTACGCCGCCGTTGTCGATCAGGGCGCTCATCACGCGGTAGTTGGCGCCGTCGATGGTCTCGGTGCGCAGGTGCGGGCTCTCGGTGTCACCATCGAGCAGTGCCTGCTCGGCGGTGTCGAGGACGAATGCGTCGACGTCCGCTCCGGGCGGGACGAGCTCCTTCACGATGCCGTCGGGATCGACCACCTGGACGCCGAGTGGTTCGTTCGCGATGACCAGCCCCGCCCGTTCGCCGTCGGCGGAGGTGCCTGCGGCGACGTCCTGCGACATGCTGGCCAGTCGGTCGATGTCGGGGAGCCGGTCGAGCAGCCGGTCGTCGATCTCGGCCAGCAGGCTGGAGCGGATCAGCAGCCACGCGGCGACCGACGCCGCGAGGACGGCCAGGGCCATCGCGCCCGACGTCAGCATGGCCAGGCGGGCTCGCAGTGTCATGGCGGCGGGTCCGCGGCGCGGACGGTGTAGCCGACCCCGCGGACCGTGTGCAGCATTCGCGGCTCGCCGCCGGCCTCCAGCTTCTTGCGCAGGTACCCGATGTAGACGTCGAGCGAGTTCGTCGAGCCGTCCAGGTCGCAGCCCCACACACCCTCGTAGAGCTGGGTTCGGGTGAGCACCTGACGGGGATGCCGCATCAGGAGCTCGAGCAGACCGAACTCGGTGCGGGTGAGCGTGATCTCCCGGTCCCCGCGGGAGACCTGCCAGGCACCTGGGTCGAGCCGAAGGTCGCCGACGACCAACGGCGGCTGGCCCGGGGTGGTGGCGACGCGCCGCAACATCGCCCGCAAGCGGGCCAGGAGCTCCTCGTGCGCGAAAGGCTTGACCAGGTAGTCGTCGGCGCCCGCATCCAGGCCGAGGACCCGGTCGCGGACCGCGTCGCGCGCGGTGAGCATCAAGACGGGGGTGAGGTCACCGTCCCGCCGCAGTCGCCGGCACACCTCGATGCCGTTGAGACGCGGCATGACGACATCCACCACGAGGACGTCCGGGCGGACGTCGGGCACCCGGATCAGCGCCTCGACGCCATCGGCCGCGGTCGTCACGGCGTAGCCCTCGAAGCGCAACGACCGCGCCAGGGATTCCCGAAGTACTGGTTCGTCGTCCACGACAAGGACCCGCACGTGCATCAGTGTGGACGGGCTCCTTAAGAGCAGCCTGAGAAGACGATCCGGCTTCAGCGCCCGGTGCGACGGGCCCGCATGACACCCGGCGCGACGGCCCGACACGCGGCTCAGCAGCGGATTTGACGTGTGTGGCGTGATCTTTGTAAGTTCTCCGTCGGCTCGTGAGAGCGCGGAACGCCTTCGGGCGGGCCGGACTCGCGAAGCCAAACCCGCGCGAACGACGGTAGTGGCAGGCGTATGCCTGTGGCTCCCGGCGCTCCGCATGCTGGTGAGTTTCATCCGGCAACTCGGATCGGCCGACACGGTTGATCGGGGGCACCGGATGGGGTAAGCTAGCAGGGTTGCCCGGGCAAGGATCTCATGATCGTCGCCTCGGTCGAATTCGAGAAAGACGCGGATTTGACTAGGAAGACCGGGAAAACCTAAAGTTAAACCATCGCCTCACGGCGAGTTTCGAAAGAAACTCAAGCGAGTGCGTCCGATTTTTGAGAACTCAACAGTGTGTTTTTGATGGTTGTTTGTTGACGCCAATTTAGTTTGTGTCCTCGTGCCTGCCCTGTTTGGGGTGGGTTTGGGGTTCCTTTGATGATGCGGCAGCCCTTGTTTGGGGTTGTTGTTATTGTTGGGGTTGTTCTTTTCATTGGTTTGGTAGCTCTGGCCTTTTGGGGTTGGGGTTGTCATATGTCATTGATGGAGAGTTTGATCCTGGCTCAGGACGAACGCTGGCGGCGTGCTTAACACATGCAAGTCGAGCGGAAAGGCCCTTTCGGGGGTACTCGAGCGGCGAACGGGTGAGTAACACGTGGGTAACCTGCCTTCAGCTCTGGGATAAGCCCGGGAAACTGGGTCTAATACCGGATATGACGCATCACCGCATGGTGTGTGTGTGGAAAGTTTTTCGGCTGAAGATGGACTCGCGGCCTATCAGCTTGTTGGTGGGGTAGTGGCCTACCAAGGCGATGACGGGTAGCCGGCCTGAGAGGGCGACCGGCCACACTGGGACTGAGACACGGCCCAGACTCCTACGGGAGGCAGCAGTGGGGAATATTGCGCAATGGGCGAAAGCCTGACGCAGCAACGCCGCGTGAGGGATGACGGCCTTCGGGTTGTAAACCTCTTTCAGCGCTGACGAAGCCTTCGGGTGACGGTAGGCGCAGAAGAAGCACCGGCTAACTACGTGCCAGCAGCCGCGGTAATACGTAGGGTGCGAGCGTTGTCCGGAATTATTGGGCGTAAAGGGCTCGTAGGCGGTTTGTCACGTCTGCTGTGAAAGCCCGGGGCTTAACCCCGGGTCTGCAGTGGATACGGGCAGGCTAGAGTTCGGCAGGGGAGACTGGAATTCCTGGTGTAGCGGTGGAATGCGCAGATATCAGGAGGAACACCGGTGGCGAAGGCGGGTCTCTGGGCCGATACTGACGCTGAGGAGCGAAAGCGTGGGGAGCGAACAGGATTAGATACCCTGGTAGTCCACGCCGTAAACGTTGGGCGCTAGGTGTGGGTTCCCTTCCACGGGGTCCGTGCCGTAGCTAACGCATTAAGCGCCCCGCCTGGGGAGTACGGCCGCAAGGCTAAAACTCAAAGGAATTGACGGGGGCCCGCACAAGCGGCGGAGCATGCGGATTAATTCGATGCAACGCGAAGAACCTTACCTGGGTTTGACATACACGGAAATCCGGCAGAGATGTCGGGTCCTTTTAGGGTCGTGTACAGGTGGTGCATGGCTGTCGTCAGCTCGTGTCGTGAGATGTTGGGTTAAGTCCCGCAACGAGCGCAACCCTCGTCCCATGTTGCCAGCGGGTTATGCCGGGGACTCATGGGAGACTGCCGGGGTCAACTCGGAGGAAGGTGGGGATGACGTCAAGTCATCATGCCCCTTATGTCCAGGGCTTCACGCATGCTACAATGGCCGGTACAAAGGGCTGCGATACCGTGAGGTGGAGCGAATCCCAAAAAGCCGGTCTCAGTTCGGATCGGGGTCTGCAACTCGACCCCGTGAAGTTGGAGTCGCTAGTAATCGCAGATCAGCAACGCTGCGGTGAATACGTTCCCGGGCCTTGTACACACCGCCCGTCACGTCATGAAAGTCGGTAACACCCGAAGCCGGTGGCCTAACCCCTTGTGGGAGGGAGCTGTCGAAGGTGGGACTGGCGATTAGGACGAAGTCGTAACAAGGTAGCCGTACCGGAAGGTGCGGCTGGATCACCTCCTTTCTAAGGAGCTTTCAGCTCCACATCGTCTGCCCCGTGTGGGTGGGGGTGTGGGTTGGTCGCTGTCGCAGGCGAGTGTTCTGCGGGCGATTGCTCATGGGTGGAACGTCAACGAACATGCCTCATTCGTCTGGTTGCGCCGACTCCCGTGTTGGGGGTTGGGGTGTCTGGTTGCGGGTGGGGCGAGACTGTTGGAGACACACTGTTGGGTCCTGAGAAATCGGGCCGCTGGTTGTTGTGGTGGTTCGTTTTCTGCGGGCTGGTCTTTCTCCATACCGGCCACACGCGAAGTTGTGTTGTGTGTGGTGTTTGGTGGGGGTTTGAGGCTGGTGCTGGTTGTTGTTTGAGAACTGTATAGTGGACGCGAGCATCTTCATCTTTGTGGTCAAGTTAGTAAGGGCACATGGTGGATGCCTTGGCACCAGGAGCCGATGAAGGACGTGGGAGCCTGCGATAATCCCCGGCGAGCTGGCAACCGAGCTACGACCCGGGGGTGTCCGAATGGGGAAACCCGGCGGCAGTCATGTGCCGTCACCGTCACCTGAACACATAGGGTGATCGGAGGGAACGTGGGGAAGTGAAACATCTCAGTACCCACAGGAAGAGAAAACAAGAGTGATTCCGTGAGTAGTGGCGAGCGAAAGCGGATGAGGCTAAACCGTGCGCGTGTGATACCCGGCAGGGGTTGCGTGTGCGGTGTTGTGGGGTTGCATTGACTAGTTGCTGCCGCGGCTGGTCTGGAGTGATCAATCGTTGTTGAAGTCGAAAGGTCTTGAGAGGCCTGGCGTAGAGGGTGGAACCCCCGTAGACGTAAGGCAACGACTCCAGTGATGTGATACCCGAGTAGCACGGGGCTCGTGGAATCTCGTGTGAATCTGGCGGGACCACCCGCTAAGCCTAAATACTCCCTGGTGACCGATAGCGGATCAGTACCGTGAGGGAATGGTGAAAAGTACCCCGGGAGGGGAGTGAAATAGTACCTGAAACCATGTGCCTACAAGCCGTCAGAGCGCTCACTTGTGGGTGTGATGGCGTGCCTTTTGAAGAATGAGCCTGCGAGTTAGTGGTGTGTGGCGAGGTTAACCCGTGTGGGGTAGCCGTAGCGAAAGCGAGTCCGAATAGGGCGTTTCAGTCGCATGCTCTAGACCCGAAGCGGAGTGATCTACCCATGGGCAGGGTGAAGCGGAGGTAAGACTTCGTGGAGGCCCGAACCGACCTACGTTGAAAAGTGGGCGGATGACCTGTGGGTAGGGGTGAAAGGCCAATCAAACTCCGTGATAGCTGGTTCTCCCCGAAATGCATTTAGGTGCAGCGTCGCGTGTTTCTTGCCGGAGGTAGAGCACTGGATGGCTGATGGGCCCTACAAGGTTACTGACGTCAGCCAAACTCCGAATGCCGGTAAGTGAGAGCGCGGCAGTGAGACTGCGGGCGATAAGGTTCGTAGTCGAGAGGGAAACAGCCCAGATCACCAGCTAAGGCCCCTAAGCGTGTGCTAAGTGGAAAAGGATGTGGAGTTGCGAAGACAACCAGGAGGTTGGCTTAGAAGCAGCCATCCTTGAAAGAGTGCGTAATAGCTCACTGGTCAAGTGATTCTGCGCCGACAATGTAGCGGGGCTCAAGCACACCGCCGAAGCTGTGGCAATCACACATGTATCTAGCCTTCGTGGTTCAGGTGTGTGGTTGGGTAGGGGAGCGTCGTGTGGCGGTTGAAGCGGCGGGGTGACCCAGTCGTGGACGCTACACGAGTGAGAATGCAGGCATGAGTAGCGAAAGACGGGTGAGAAACCCGTCCGCCGAATGACCAAGGGTTCCAGGGCCAGGTTAATCCGCCCTGGGTAAGTCGGGACCTAAGGCGAGGCCGACAGGCGTAGTCGATGGACAACGGGTTGATATTCCCGTACCGGTTGTGGCGCGACCATGCCGAGCCCGGTGATGCTAACCACCCGAACCTGTTTTTCCTCCTTCGGGAGGGTTGACGGGGGAGCGTGGGACCCGATCCGGTAGTAGGCAAGCGATGGGGTGACGCAGGAAGGTAGCCCATCCCGGGCGATGGTAGTCCCGGGGTAACAGTGTGGGGCCGTGGTAGGTAAATCCGCCACAGTAGTGCCCGAGGCTGGATGCCGAGCCGATTGCGGCGAAGTGGGTGATCCTATGCTGTCGAGAAAAGCCTCTAGTGAGTTCCATAGCCGCCCGTACCCCAAACCGACACAGGTGGTCAGGTAGAGAATACCAAGGCGATCGAGTGAACCGTGGTTAAGGAACTCGGCAAAATGCCCCCGTAACTTCGGGAGAAGGGGGGCCGGATGCGTGAACACCTTTACGGTGGGAGCGTTGAAGGCCGCAGAGACCAGGGGAAAGCGACTGTTTATTAAAAACACAGGTCCGTGCGAAGTCGCAAGACGATGTATACGGACTGACGCCTGCCCGGTGCTGGAACGTTAAGGGGACGAGTCAACCTTTCGGGGTGAAGCTCAGAACTTAAGCGCCAGTAAACGGCGGTGGTAACTATAACCATCCTAAGGTAGCGAAATTCCTTGTCGGGTAAGTTCCGACCTGCACGAATGGCGTAACGACTTTCCCACTGTCTCAACCACGGACTCGGCGAAATTGCACTACGAGTAAAGATGCTCGTTACCCGCAGCAGGACGGAAAGACCCCGGGACCTTTACTATAGCTTGGTATTGGTGTTCGGTTCGGCTTGTGTAGGATAGGTGGGAGACTGTGAAGCTGCGACGCCAGTCGTGGTGGAGTCAACGTTGAAATACCACTCTGGTCGTACTGGATATCTAACCTCGGTCCGTGATCCGGATCAGGGACAGTGCCTGGTGGGTAGTTTAACTGGGGCGGTTGCCTCCTAAAAGGTAACGGAGGCGCCCAAAGGTTCCCTCAGCCTGGTTGGCAATCAGGTGGCGAGTGCAAGTGCACAAGGGAGCTTGACTGTGAGACCGACGGGTCGAACAGGTACGAAAGTAGGGACTAGTGATCCGGCAGTGGCTTGTGGAAGCGCTGTCGCTCAACGGATAAAAGGTACCCCGGGGATAACAGGCTGATCCTGCCCAAGAGTCCATATCGACGGCATGGTTTGGCACCTCGATGTCGGCTCGTCGCATCCTGGGGCCGTAGCAGGTCCCAAGGGTTGGGCTGTTCGCCCATTAAAGCGGTACGCGAGCTGGGTTTAGAACGTCGTGAGACAGTTCGGTCCCTATCCGCTGCGGGCGCAGGAGACTTGAGAAGGGCTGTCCCTAGTACGAGAGGACCGGGACGGACGAACCTCTGGTGTGCCAGTTGTTCCGCCAGGAGCACGGCTGGTTGGCTACGTTCGGAAAGGATAACCGCTGAAAGCATCTAAGCGGGAAGCCTGCTTCAAGATGAGGTCTCCCACACGGTTGACGTGGTAAGGCCCCCAGCTAGACGACTGGGTTGATAGGCCGGACGTGGAAGCCCAGAAATGGGTGAAGCTGACCGGTACTAATAGGCCGAGGACTTGACCAACACACCCCCTTCCACCATGCGTGGAGGCGCGGGAAACGAAGACTGCGAAGCGTCCACTATACGGTTCTGAACCAACAACCACACCCCCACACCCACCCGACCCGGTCGGGGCCGCGGTGTGGGAGTCCGGTGCTGGTTGGTTCACAACACGTGCCGGCGGTCATAGCGAAGGGGAAACGCCCGGATCCATTCCGAACCCGGAAGCTAAGCCCTTCAGCGCCGATGGTACTGCCCTCTAGCGGGGGTGGGAGAGTAGGACACCGCCGGACACACAACCAAAGAAGAAGAAATGGTTTGAGGGAGACAACCCCCCAACCCCCACCCCTGACCAGGGGCCGGAGGCGTGTTGGGTGCGTGGTTGTCTCCCTCAAACCATTTCACCACCCACAACACACCCACACCACCCGCAGCACATCGCGCCGGTCCGCCTGTACGCCGTGCCGTCGGAGCTGACGCCGCCATCGCTGTATCTCACCGAGAGCGGCCCCGGCTACTGCCTGCACGGCAGGTCGACTGGGCCATTCGGCGCCATGGGCCGGACGAGGTCGACTTCTGGCTCGGCGTGGCCGCGGCGCGGCTCGGCACCGCTGTGGCCTGAGCGCGCGGCCGTACAAGGTCACCGCAGGACCGTCGCCACGAGCACCAGAACAGGCAGTGACACGACGGTGGTCACGAGGATCGATTCGCGCACCAACGTCATCGCCTTGCCGTACCAGACGGCGAAGGTCAGGGCGTTCTGTGCGGTGGGCAGAGCGGACAGCACGACCAGCGCCAGGAGCTCGTCGCGAGACAGATCGAGCAGCATTCCGAGGCCCAGCGCCACAGCCGGGTGAACCAGCGACTTCAGCGCGACCGCCAATGCCAGTGGCCGCCGGTCCGGCCCCCGTCCTGGCCACGACGCCCCGCACAGCGAGATGCCGAACACGATCAGCACCGCGGGAATCGACATCGACCCGACCAGGATGAACGGTTCCATGACCGGCGCGGGGATGGGCACGCTCGTGGCCGCGACAACGACGCCGGCCAGGGAACCGACGGTGACCGGGCTCTGCAGCGGTGTCAGGAACCGCCGCCAGAGCGGGAGTTTCGTCGCGGCGCCAGCCAGGTCCAGAATCGTCAACGCCACCGGGACGATGACGATCGTCTGCATCAAGAGGATCGGCGCGACCAGGGTCGCGTCACCCAGCACGTAGGCGGCGATCGGGATGCCCAGGTTGCCGGCGTTCACGAGGCCGGAGCAGAGCGCGCCGAGGGTTGTGTAGGACGCGTCCCAGCCGCGCCACCACCCGGCCAGGGCGAACACCGCCACCACGACGGCCACGCTGCCGGCGGTTGCGATCAGCGGCTTCGAGGCCAGGACGGCCAGGTCGGCGCCGGCGACGGTGTGGAACATCAGCGCCGGGCTGGCGACCCAGAACGCCAGCTTGCTGAGCACCATCGGGCCCGTCGGGCCGAGGACATCGCGGCGGCCCAGGAGGTAGCCGATGGCGATGATCGTGACGATGACGGCGAATCCGGTGACGACGCTGGTCATCGAAGCCGACTACCTCCCACGTGAGGTCGTGCGGGTGGATGACAACGTCGTCGATTCCATGGACTCTTCGACATGAAGGGTGTCATGTCGACCCCGGCGGCGCGTTCATGACCCCGTCGACGCGGCTTCCGGCGCGACATAACGTTTCGAATGCGGCAATCCAGGGTCTTCTGCGCATGCCTGGTCCGGGTATAGCGTCTCGGTCACCGTTTCCGGCCGGGGGCCGGCAGCCAGGAACCTGTGCAGGAGGTTGCCCACGATGCTGAATCGACCGACTCGACGCACTGCCGCCATCGCGACGGCTGGGGTGATGGCGGGCACGTGTTTGCTGGCCGTGCCTGCCGTCACGGCCACTGCCGCGAAGGACAACGTCCCGCTTCGCTCGCTCAACAAAGCCGTCACTCTCGAGGCCGTCCTGGATCATCTCGAGGCGTTCCAGAAGATCAGCGACGACAACGGCGGCAATCGCGCCTCGGGGTTGCCCGGCTACGCCGAGAGCGTCGACTACGTCGTCGAGCAGTTGCGTGCGGCGGGATACACCCCTGAAGTGCAGGAGTTCGAGTTCGAGTACTTCGACGAGCGGTCCGAACTGGAGCGTGTCACTCCCGAGCCGACCACGTTCGAGGAAGGCAGCGAGTTCATCCGCAACGACTTCGACACCGGCGTCCCCCAGGGTGAAGCTACCGGTGAGCTGGTCCCCGTCGACCTCCGCCTCGACGCGCCCAACCTGCCGGACAACACGTCGACCAGCGGCTGCGAGACCGAGGACTTCGCCGGGTTCCCGCAGGGCGGCATCGCCCTCGTCCAGCGCGGCACCTGCGGTTTCGCGCAGAAGGTGCTCAACGCGCAGGCCGCGGGCGCTGCCGCCGTCGTCGTCATGAACGAGGGCCAGCCCGGCCGCACCGGCCTGGTCGGCATGATCGGCGACGCCACCGGGCTCGCGGTCCCGGCGGTGTTCGCCACCTTCGACGCCGGCGCCGAGCTGGCCAGCACGCCGGGTGCGACGGTCCGCGTCGAGGTCGACTTCACCGCTGACATCCGCACCACCTGGAACGTGCTGGCCGAGACCCGCAAGGGCAACGACGACAACGTCGTCATGGCGGGCGCGCACCTGGACAGCGTGCCCGACGGCGCCGGGATCAACGACAACGGCAGCGGCAGCGCCGCCCTGCTGGAGACGGCCATCCAGCTGAACCGGCAGAACGTCAAGAACACCGTCCGGTTCGCGTGGTGGGGTGCTGAGGAGTCCGGGCTGCTCGGTGCCGAGCACTATGTCGCGAACCTCACCGAGGAGCAGCAGGCCGACATCGCGCTGTACCTCAACTTCGACATGGTCGCCTCGCCCAACTACATGTTCGGCATCTACGACGGCGACAACTCGGGCGGTACCGCGCCGGAAGGCTTCATCCCGCCAGGCTCGGCCGAGATCGAGGACGTGTTCGAGCGCATCTACGCCCGCCGCAACCTCGAGTTCAACGACAGCGAGTTCTCCGGCCGTTCCGACTACGGGCCCTTCATCGCGGTCGGTATCCCGGCCGGCGGGCTGTTCACCGGGGCAGAGGGCGTCAAGACCGAGGAGCAGGCCGAGATGTACGGCGGCGTCGCAGGCGTCGCGTACGACCCCTGCTACCACAACTTCTGCGACAACCTCACCGGCGAGGGCCAGGACGACGCCGTCTACGACGCGCTGCGGGCCGACTACGACCTGGTGGGCAACGTCAACACCGAGGCGCTGGACATCAACTCCGACGTGATCGCCTCCGCCGTGCTCACTTTCGCCTACGACACCTCCACGGTGAACGGCGTCAAGCCGCGACGCTGACCTCATACCGCCGACACGATGGCCGGCCGCTGGCGTTCCTCGCCAGCGGCCGGCCGTCGTCGTGCGACCGTGAGGCGGCCATCGTCGAGCAATCGATGCGGCGCGGCCTCAGTCCGGTGTGCCGGTTGCCTCCCGCGACGCCGTCATGCGGTAGATCAACCGCGGCGGGAGCAGGCGGGTGAGGATCCCGACGATCCGGGCGTCGCGGCCGACCAACCGGCGCGGCCGCGGGTTCCGGCCGCTCAGGGCGTCGACGATGACCGCGGCCAGCCGCTCCGGCGGAATGCCGCGGGCAGCCGTGCGTTCGGCGTCCGCGAAGCTCGTCCGCACCTGTCGCTCGTAGCGGCGCGCCTCCGGCGGCATCGCGGCCACCACCTCGTTGGCTGAGCGCAGCGCACGTTCCCAGATCGGCGTGGCCACGCTGCCCGGCTCGATGACCACCACCCCGATGCCGAAGGGCGCTAGCTCGGCGCGCAGGCTGTCGCTCAGCCCGACGATGCCGAACTTGGACGCGTGGTACGGGCCCACCATCGGCCCGGCGATCCGCCCGCCGATTGACCCGATCATGACGATGCGCGGTGGCCGTGAGCCCTCCGACCGCGCCCTGGTGGCTGCCTGGTGCAGCGCCGGGAGCATGGCCTGAGTCACTGACAACTGGCCGACCAGGTTGATGTCGAGCTGGCGGCGGAACACCGCAAGCGGCAGGAACTCCAGCGGTCCGGTCAGAGCGGCACCGGCATTGTTGACCAGCCCGTGCAACGGCCCGGCCGCGCGGACCTGCTCGCCGGCCGCGGCGACCGTGGCGTCGTCCTCGAGGTCCATGATCAGGGGAGTGACGCTCGCGCCGTGCTGCTCGCGTAGGCTCCGCGCATCCAGGTCGCGGCGGACCGTCGCCCAGACGTGATGGCCGGTGCGCACGAGCGCGGCGACGGTGGCGCGGCCGATACCGGTGGAGGCGCCGGTGACGACAACGGAACGCATGCCGTCACGCCCCGGGCGGGCAGGACTCGATAGGGAAGGTCTGGCTGAAGTAGCCCATGACCTCAGCCGCACCGGTGAGAACGACGGCGTCGTCGCGGTCGCCGGACGGCGGCATCCGGTTCACGAAGGTCGCCTCGGGGTGCAGCATCGCCCGGACGGCGGGGGCGTCCTCGCGCTGGAACGCGGCGACGAACTGGGCGGCGCGATGTTCGGTGCGGTACTCGGACCAGCCGTCGAACAGGCCGGCGGCTCGGCTGGTGGCGGCACTCGTGGCTCTGGCCGGACTCTGGACGTCGTCGTCGGACGACGCTGCCGTGGCAGTGCCCGCGGTGAGCAGCATGGCGCCGGCGACCACGAGAGGGCGCAGTCGGCGGGAGAGCGCGAAGAGAGAAGAGGTCATGAGACGATTCTAAGTCTCGAATGGGACTCAGTGTCAATTCATTCTCGGTCTCGCTCTGGTTGTCCAAGGGGCCGGAACGCACCGGTGCCCGTGACCGTCGTCGGCCACGGGCACCGGTGGATCACCAGGTCTCTGCTCGCTTCAGCAGGTCATTTCCGAATCGGTCAGCGGACCTCCTCCGCGAGGGCGAGGGTGCCGTCGTCGGTGATGAACGCCACCAGCGCCTGCAGTTCGCCGGCGTCCCCTGCGCCATCGAGTGGTACGTCCACCGTGGTCCGGCCGGCATCGACGTCCACCTGGGTGGAGCCGACCACGGCCTCGCCGTCCCAGATGAACACGTTCGCCCGGCCGGACTCGCGGGCGCGCAGGCCCACCTCGGCCGTCGACCCGGACGCCTGTGCGGACGTCAGCCGCGCGGTGCCCGCCGGCAGCTTCGGAGCCCCGCCGAGCCCGACGCCGTCCACCGCGGACTGGGCAATGCTCTGCGGCGAGTCGACGCTGAGCGCGGCGGTGTCGGGCATGGTCGGCGGAACCGGGTCCGAGCCTGCGTCGGTCAGCCCGGGCAGGGTGGCCAGTGCCCACCGGAACGGGTCGGCCTGCACACCGTTGAACGTCGACCAGCCGATGCGGGTCTGGCCGGTCTTGTCCTGCGTGTCGGAGTCGTAGACCAGAACGTTGAGCCCCATCCGCTCGGGGTCGACGTTGTCCGGCAGTACGTCGAACGGGATCTTCGCCTCGATCGTGTAGCCGGTGTAGCCGTCGGCCGCGGTCGCTCCGCCCGCGCAGGCGCCGCAGCCGCAGGAGCCGCAGCTCCCGTGCCCGCTCTGGACCCGCGAGGTGCCCATCACTGCCGCGACCTCCATGCCCGGCGCGGTCTCCGCACCCGGTCCCTGGCGGTTGTCGGCGTCGCGCTGGAAGCACGGGTCGCCTTCGGTGGTGGTGGGGAAGATGCCGGTCTTGAACGTGGTCGACGTGTTCGACGAGGTCCCGCGCGGGTCGACGGTGATCTCGACCGCATCGGTGCGCCAGTGCCGCTTGCAGTCCTCGAGCGGCAGCACGGCGCCGAGGACGTCGTCGGTGACCTCCACCAGGAAGTAGAGGGCGTCGTCGGTGAAGCTGACCCGCGTGGTCGCGGACGCGTCGACCGGCTCGACCGCCTGGCCCTCCCACATCGTCGAGGTGTCGATCGCCTCGCCGGGGTACTCGCCGTCGCCGGCGACGCCGTCGACCACCGGCTCCGCCGACGGTTGCGGCACGGTGGTGGTCGGCACCAGCTCCAGGGTGGCGTCCTGGGTATCGGTGCCAGCGCCGAAGTCGGTGACGATGCGCAGCGGGTACCCGCCGTCAGGCGCCCGGTTGGACGTCGGCAGCGAGGTGTCGTCGTTGGTGACGTCGAAGGTGACGGTGGTGCTCTCGCCCTGCGCGAGGTCAGCGAAGGCTGCCGTCGCCGGCTCCGCGCTGAACCCGTCGGCCAGCTCCAGGGTGACCGAGCCGGTGGCGGGCGCGACGCCGTCGTTGGTGACGTCGACGGAGACGGGCTGGGTGCGCCCGGTACCGACCGACGTGATGGTGGGGATCAGGCTCTCCAGCTTCGGCAGGTTCTGCTCCGCGGTCCACTCGGCGAACACCTGCGCCTCCGGGCGCTGCGCCAGCTCGCCGCGGACGGCGGTCGTGGTCTCGACGGCCGCCTCGTTCGAGCCGGTGCCGCCGCTTGCGCTCAGCGTGGCCTGCAGCGCGACCCGCTCGTCCGCGGCTGCGTCGGCCGGCGGGGTGACGACGGCGTCGATGCTCACCGTGCGGCCGGGGGCCAGTGCGGGCGGCAGGGCGGCGTCGTCGACGCTGACCTCCCACCCGGACGGGGCGGTCACCTCGAGCGACGGGCGCACCAGCGGCCGCTTCGGCGCCGCGGTGACCTCGACGGTCGCGGTGAACGGCTCACCCGGCAGCACTCGGAAGGTGTCCGGCGTGATGGTCAGCTGGGTGCCCAGCGGCAGGCCGCCCTCGGTCGGCAACACGGCGCCCTGGAGTGCCGCCGTAGGCCCGGCGGTGGTCGACGGGTACGGCGTGCGGCTGGCGATCAGCGTGAACCAGTCGCAGCCGTTCTGCTCCGGGTCGGTGGGCGGCGGCGGGAACACGGCCCACCCCTGGCTGACGTACTCCCACTGCGACTGGCGCTCGCGCAGCGCCCACATCTCTCCGGTCTCCTCCGACAGCCGGCCCTGCCAGACGCCGAACACCCGGTCAGTAGGGTCGGCCGGTGTGTACGCGGTGGTTTCGCAGGCCGATCCGGTGACACCGCGGCCGGTGGCGCCGCCGCGCAGGATGCGCGCGACACTCCAGGTGTCCAGGCCCTCCTCGGACAACTGCTCCGGGAACGCCTCGGGGTCGGCGGCGGCCTCGTACGCCTCGACGGCCAGCCGGGCGGCCTGCTGGTGATGGCCGTGGTTGCCCGCGGTCGGCGACGGGTTCATCGTCACGATGACCTCGGGCCGGGTGCTGCGGACCACCCGGACGACCCGTTCGAGGGCGTCCGCGCTCCAGACTTCGTCGGTCAGCGGCGCGCTGGCGTTGTAGAAGAAGTCGACCTCGTCGAGGTTGTAGACGTGCTCGATGTTCGCGTTCCCGACGGCGCGGCGCTCCTCGGCCTCGCGCAGCATGCCCAGCTCCGGGCCCTCCTCGAGGCCGACGGCGTTGCCTCCGCCCTCGCCGCGGGTGACGGTGATGACACCGGCGCGGATGTCGTCGTACTCGTTCCACTGACCGAACGCGGCCAGCGAACCGGCCTCGTCGTCCGGATGCGCGCCGATGTACAGCACGTCCAGGTCGACGGCGTCGCTCGACCCGCCGCCCGCCGCTCCGGCCCCGGCCGCGACCGCCGCGGCCGGGAGCGTCGCGGCGAGGAGCGCGGCACTGGCGGCTACAGCAGCATGCCTGGCTGCTCGCATGGTGACTCCTCTCGAAAAGTGGTGCCAACCTTCGGACGCCGGCTATTTGACGGCGCCCTCGACCATCCCCCGGATGAAGTGACGCTGAAGGAACAGGTAGACCACGACGACCGGCAGCGCGACGAGCGTGGCGCCGGCGGCCAGCAACGCGGTACCGGAGGTGTACTGGCCCTGGAAGAACGCCAGCCCCAGCGGCGCGGTGCGCAGGTTCTCGCTGGTGGCCATGATCAGCGGGATCAGGAACTCGTTCCACGTCCACATGAAGACCAGCACGACCATCGTCGTGACGGCGGGCCGGCCCATCGGAACCAGCACCTGCCACAGGGTGCGCCAGTGCCCGGCGCCGTCGAGCCGGGCGGCCTCGACCACCTCCCGGGAGCTGGTGCGGAAGTACGCGCGCATCCAGAACGTGCCGAACGCCGTCGACTGCGCCACCTGCGGCATCACGATGGCGACGAGGGTGTTGGTGAGCCCGATCTCGCGCAGGTCGAAGTAGAGCGCCACGACCAGCGCCTCCGCCGGCACCATGATGCCCAGGAGGATCAGGTAGAAGATCACCTCGGAGCCGCGGAACGACATGGTGCCGAACGCGTAACCGGCCAGCACCGAGATGAGCGTCGACAGGCCCACGACGAGGATCGCCACGATGACACTGGTGCGCATGTAGGAGCCGAACTGGCCCTGGTCCCACGCGTCGGCGAAGTTCTCGAAGTGGAAGGAGCCGCCGCCGCCGATCTGGTCGTTGGACAGTGCCGTGGACAGGATCAGCAGGACCGGGAAGATCGCGATCACCGCGAACAGGACCAGGATGGCGTAGTTGGCGAGCCGTTCGCCGCGGGAGATCATCGCTGCCCCCGCTCGCCGACGCGGTTGATGACGACCGTCATGGCGAACACGACGGCCGTGAGCACGATGGCCAGGGCGGTCGCGGTGCCGACCCGGCCGAGCAGGAACGCGTTGTTGTACACCTGGTACGACGGCACCGTGGTCTCGGTGCCGGGGCCGCCGCTGGTCATCACGTACACCAGGTCGAACGTCTTCAGCGCGGCGATGACGGTCAGCGTCAGCGCGACGGCGAGCTCGCCGCGCACCGACGGCAGCGTGATGGAGAAGAACTCGCGCAGCGGGCCGGCGCCGTCGAGCCGGGCGGCCTCGTACAGCTCGCGCGGGATGCGGGCCATGCCGGCCAGGAACAGCACCAGGCACAGGCCGGTGCCGACCCAGGTGCCGACGATGCCGACCGACGGCAGCGCCCAGGTGTAGTCGCCCAGCCACGGCCGGGCCAGCGAGTCCAGCCCGACGAAGCGCAGCACGTCGTTCAGCGGGCCCTGCGGCTCGTAGATCTGCCGCCACGCGATCGCCACCACGACCATCGGGATGACCTGCGGCAGGAACAGCACCACCCGGAAGAACCCGAGGCCGCGCAGGACCGCGCGGCTCATGGTCGCCGCGAGCAGCAGGCCGAGCGTCACCGGGATGACCGCGTAGAACACGATCAGGACCAGTGCGTGCACGAACGCGCCACGCAGCTGCGGCTCGGTGAAGACCGCCTGGTAGTTGGAGAGCCCCACCCAGGTGCTGGCGCCCAGGCCGTTCCATTCGTACAGCGAGAACTGCGCGGTGCGGATCAGCGGGTACAGGATGAACAGCGCGAAGACCAGCACCGCGGGCAGGATGTAGAGGTAGGCGACGCGGCGTGGTTCGCCTGGCCGGCCACGCCGCCGGGGGGTCCCGGCGGTCGCGACCGGCGTGGCCACCTGTTGTGCGGATGTCATACGGACGACGTCACGACCCGGTCGCCGCGGTGTACTCGGCTTCGAGCGTCTCCAGGAACTGCTGCGGCGTGGACTGTCCACCCATGAGGTTCTGCACGGCCGCGGTGATGGTGTCGTAGAACGTCTCGGTCGCGTAGTCGAGATACGGGACGAGCAGGTCGTCCTCGCCGGCCTGTGCCCAGGCGTCGAACACCTCCGCCTGCAGGCCCTCGGTGGTCTGCTGGTCGGCCTCGATGACCGGCAGGTTGCCGGCCTCGGTGACGGCGGTCATCGCCTCGGAGCTGGTGATGAAGTCGATGTACGCCGCCGCGGCGTCCTGGGCGTCGCTGTTGGCCGGAATGGCCCACGGGATGCTGATGCCGCCGGTGACGAGGTTCTGCCCGCTCGCGCCGGCCGGGGTGAGCACGAACCCGACCTCGTCGCCCATGGCGGAGGTCAGGTCGGCCACCAGCCAGGTGCCGCCGACGAAGAACACGCCGTTGCCCTGGGCGAACGACTGCCAGGCGCTGTCATACGAGACGCCGTTGAACCCGTCGACGAAGAAGCCGGAGTCGACCCACGAGACCGTGGTCTCGGCGGCGGCGACGTTGTCCTCGGACATCCAGGACGAACCCGGACGGCCGAAGCCGAGGTTGCGGATGGTCTCGGCGTCGGAGAACTGGTTCTGGATGAACCCGAACTCGTGGATGCCCGCCCACGGCTCGGAGTTGCCGAACTGGATCGGGATCTCACCGGCGGCCTGCGCCGCGGCGAGGGCCGCTTCGAAGTCCTCGGTGGTGGCCGGCGGCTCCAGCCCGAGCGCGTCGAGCTTCGTCTTGTTGTAGTAGAGACCGACGATCTCGCCCATCTGCGGCAGGCCGTACAGCTCGCCCTCACCGTAGGTGGCGCCGTCCTCGCTGTAGGACGCCAGCGCACGCACCGATTCGGGGAACCGGTCGAACCAGCCGTACGCCTCCGCGTAGCCGTCCAGCGGCGTCAGTAGGCTCGAGGCCACGTACTGGCCCATCTCGGGGCGGCCGTTGTTGGCCTGGACCACGTCGGGGGCATCCTCACCGGACAGCGCCAGCCGCAACGTGGTGCGCAGGTCGTCGGTGGAACGGGAGACCCGCTCGATGGTGATGTTCGGGTAGGCCTCCTCGAACGCGGTGTTGAGCGCCTCGATCTGCTCGGTCTGGCCTTCGCGGACCTCCTGGTCCCAAACCGTCAGGGTGACGTCGCCCAGCTCCGACGCGTCGGTCTGGACGTCGCCGGCGGTCGGCGCGTCGCCGGCGTCGTCATCGTCGCCACCCGGTGCGCACGCGGCGATCAGCAGCGCCGCGGCTGCCGCGGCACCCCATCGGGTGGACGTTCTGGTGAACAGCGTCATGACTCCTCGGCCCTTTCGCTCACTCATGCGGTGCCCTAGCGGGCGTCTAGCGCCCGGCCCGGAAGCCCAGCGTCGCGATGGCTCGCGATACCTCCGGCAGGGCGTCGTCCGGGACGATCCTCTCCAAGAACTCGTAGTCGGCGGCCAGGCCGGGGTCCTTGGACCCGACCTCGCGGTACCACAGCGCGATGTCGCCCCAGCCGGGTGAGGCGAGGGCGCCGCCGAAGTGCCGCACGGACAGTGCGGCGCCCAGGTTCGCCAGCCGCAGGCTGTGCACCAGCGGCCAGCCTGCCAGCGTACCGACCATGAGCCCGGCGACGAACACGTCACCCGCGCCGGTCGGGTCCAGCGCCTGCACCGGCACCGCGTCCGCGTGCACCGGCCGGCCGGTCTCGCGGTCGAACGCCACCACACCGTCGGCGCCGTTGGTGACGACGGCCAGCGGCACCAGTTCGGCCAGGGCTTCGGCCGCGGCCTCCGGGGTGTCGGTGCGGGTGTAGCTCATGGCTTCGACGGCGTTGGGGGAGAAGGCGTGGCAGCCGGCCAGGTTCTCGCGCAGGCGGCCGAGGTCCCAGCGGTCTTCGGGGTCCCAGCCGATGTCGGCGAAGACCAGTCCGCCGCCGGCGGCGACGGAGTCGACCCACGGCTGGCGGTCCGCCCCGAGGTCGACGAAGCAGGAGCGGGCCTGCGGCGGCTGGTCGACCAGCCTGCGCAGCGCCTGGGGCTGGTGGCCGTGCGTGACCATGGCGCGGTCGCGCTGGAAGACCATGGAGACGGTAACGGGCGAGTGCCAGCCGGTGACGTAGCGGGAGTAGGTGAGGTCGATGCCCTCCTGCACCCCGAGCGTCTGGCGGCAGTAGTCGCCGTAGAGGTCCTCGCCGAACGTGGCCGCGAGGCCGGTGCGCAGTCCGAGCCGGGCGCAAGCGACGGCGAGGTTGGCCACCCCGCCGGGGCTCGAGCCCATGCCGTCGGCCCAGACCTCGGTGCCCTGCCGGGGCGCGCCCTCCATGCCGGTGAAGACGATGTCGAAGAAGACGGTTCCGGTGAGGAACACGTCCAGGTCCGGCCCGTCATCCTCGCGCCGGTCCGCCAGCGGGTCGTGCCGCGTCGGCGCGCGGAACGGATCGCGAGCGATGTTGGACACTGCCGGACCTCTCCCCCGTGGTTCGCGGATTGTGTTGGTGGAACCCTAGTTCCGCTGCTCGTAAATGACAAGATATGAGCGCTTGTGATGCCGTGCACGCGGTTTTCGGGGTGCTCGGCGGAGTCTAACGCGCAGTTATGCGCATCTTGTCGCATCGGTGGTGTTCGAATGAGCGAAGATGACTGATATGGTTCAGTCGTGCTTCCACAGCGCCGGTACGAGCTCATCATGCAGATCCTCCGTGCCGAGGGTCCGGTGGCGGTGGCCACGCTCGGGACGCGGCTGGGTGTCAGCCAGGCCACCATCCGGCGTGATCTGACCTGGCTGTCCGACCAGGGCCTGCTCACGCGGGTACGTGGCGGCGCCGCGGCCAGCACGTCGCTGGAGCCGTCGTTCGCGGCCGTCGCCACCGAGGCTCACCATTCCAAGGACGCCATCGGACGCAGGGCGGCGGAGATGGTCGAGGACGGTGACGTGATCCTGCTCGACATCGGCACCACGGTGCACCGCCTCGCCGCGCACCTGCGCGGCCGGCAGGTCACGGTGATGACCGCGAACATGGCCGTCTACGAGGAGCTGGTGCCCGACCCCGACATCGAGCTGATCCTGCTCGGCGGTGTGGTGCGGCGCAACTACCGCTCCCTGGTCGGCTTCCTGACCTCCGACGCGGTGCGGCAGCTGCGGGCGGACAAGCTGTTCATGGGCACCAGCGGGGTGCGCTCGGACGGCACGTTGATGGACACGACGATGGACGAGGTCCCGGTGCGCCGGGCCATGATCGCCTCGGCCGACCAGGTGGTTCTGCTGGCCGACGCGGCCAAGTTCCCCGGCAACGGTTTCGCCACGGTATGCGGGCCGGATGCCCTGGACGTCGTCGTGACCGATGCCGACGAGGGCGCTCCCGCCCTCGACGCGCTACGAGAGAACGGTGTGAAGGTGGTCCTCGTATGAGGTTGACGATCCTCGGCGGCGGCGGTTTCCGGGTGCCCCTGGTGCACCGGGCGCTGTCCGGCAGCGACTCCGGCGTCGACACGATCGTGTTGCACGACACGGATCCGGCCCGGGTCCGGGCGGTGCAGGCGGTGCTGGCGGAGCGTTCGGCCGACGGCGGGCCGGAGCTGGTCGTCGAGAGCGACCTGGCGGCGGCGGTGCGCGGCACCGACTTCGTCTTCTCCGCGATCCGGGTCGGCGGCCTGGCCGGCCGGTCCTGCGACGAGCGCTCGGCACTGGGCGAGGGCGTGCTCGGCCAGGAGACGACCGGCGCCGGCGGGGTCCTCTACGGGCTGCGGACGGTGCCGGTGGCGCTGCGCATCGCCGAGACCATCGCGGCCGAGGCGCCCGACGCCTGGGTCATCAACTTCACCAACCCGGCCGGCATGGTCACCGAGGCCATGAGCTCGGTGCTGGGCGACCGGGTCATCGGCATCTGTGACTCGCCGGTCGGGCTGTTCCGGCGGGTGGCGCGGGCGCTCGGGGTGTCCATGTCGGACGCCTGGTTCGACTACGCCGGGCTCAACCACCTCGGCTGGCTGCGCCGGGTTCTCGTGAACGGCCGCGACGTGCTCCCCGGGCTGCTGGCGTCCGACGACGCGCTGGGCTCGTTCGAAGAGGGCAAGCTGTTCGGTGCGCCGTGGCTGCGCACGCTCGGCACCGTCCCGAACGAATATCTGTACTACTACTACTTCACCCGTGACGCCATCGGCTCCGCGCAGGCGGCGCCGGCCACCCGCGGCGAGTTCCTGCTGGCTCAGCAGGAGGCGTTCTACGCCGCCGGTCCCGACGCGTCGGCCGCCGGTGGGGCGGCACAGCGCTGGGACGACGTGCGGCGCGAGCGGGAGGCCACCTACATGGCCGAGAGCCGTGAGGCCGCGGGCGTCGGCGAGCGCGACACCGCCGACCTGGACGGCGGCGGCTACGACCGGGTGGCGCTGGCCCTGATGCGGGCCATCGCCGCCGATGAACGGACGACCCTGGTGCTCAACGTGCGCAACCGGTCGGCCCTGCCGGGCCTTGATGCCGACGCCGTCGTCGAGGTGCCGTGCCTGGTGGGTCGCAACGGCGCCCACCCGCTTGCTGCCGGCGCACTCGACCCGGCCGCGTCGGCACTGGTGGCGACCGTGAAGGCGACCGAGCGGGCGACCATCGCTGCGGCCCGCTCCGGCTCGCGGTCCGCAGCGGTGGCCGCGCTGGCGAGTCACCCGCTGGTCGACTCCGTCACCACAGCTGGGCGGCTGCTCGAGCGTGAGCTGGCGGCGCTGCCGGAGCTGCGCTCGGTGCTGGTCGCCGACTGACGCCGTCGCGGCCCCGCGCCGCGCCCGCCGCCGAGCTCGCGATCACGCGAGCCGGTACAGCGTCGGCTGGGCGGAGATGCCGTTCGCGGCGAAGTTGGCCAGCACGAAGCGGCGGAACGACCGGCGGAACACCATGCGCGGCGCCACATCGCGCAGCCGGTCCCACCGGCAGTGGTTGACGATGCCGTACTCGCGCGGCTCACCGTCCAACGGCGCCAGGACGCGGGAGTTGTCCAGGCCGGTGTTCACGTGCCACCAGCCGGCGGTGTACTCCCAGACCGGAACGAGCTCGCGCTCGTCGTCGGCGTAGAAGAAGTTGAAGAGGAAGACGCCGGGGCGGGTGGCGTCGACGTCGCCCATGTTTCGGGGGTTGCCGGCGGCCAGTTCGTAGGTGCGCCGGGCGGCGTGGCGGACCCGCCCGGCCAGCCGGGCGTACGCAGGGTGCTCGCGCAGGGCGGCCGCGGCCTCGGGCGTGACCGTCTCCACCAGTACGACGACGTCGTAGCGCGCCGGGCGGGTCAGCCGGCCCGCCGCCGCCGCGCGCCGCAGCAACCCGTGGTTCTCTCCGAACGCCAGGTGGGCGAAGCCGCGGAACACGGTGGCCCGGACGACGTGGTCGCCGGTGGCCGCCGGCAGCTGCCGGGTCAGCGCGGTGATCTCGGCCAGCATGCGTCGCTTCGAGCGGCTGCCGGGCAGGAACATCGGCCTGCGGTCGACCTCCGCGGCCAGCAGCAGGTAGCCGGCCGGGCTCGGCGCCTCCAGTTCGGCCGGGGCTGGGTTCAGGTGTTCATTGACGATGCGCATCGCGGTTCCTCTCCTCTGCCAACGGCTGTTGGCCAACGCTCGTTGGCATAACTCTACGACCATTAGAGCAGAGGAGTCAACGGTTGTTGGCCAACGCTTGTTGGTCTAGGCTCGGTGCCGTGAGAAGGACAGCGGAGGAGACGAAATCAGTGATCCTCGCGGCCGCCCGGGAACGGTTCGCGGCCGACGGCTATGAACGGGCCACCATCCGGGCGATCGCCGCGGACGCACGGATCGACCCGTCCATGGTGATGCGATACTTCGGCTCGAAAGAGAAGCTGTTCGCGGCCGCGGCGTATTTCGACCTGGAGCTGCCCGAGCTCGTGGCGGCGCCGCTGGGGGAGGTGGGCCGCCGGCTGGCCGGGCACTTCCTGGACCGCTGGGAGGCCGACGAGGGACTGATGGTCCTGCTGCGCTCCGGCGTCACGAACGCCGACGCCGCGGAGCGGATGCGGTCGATCTTCGCCGAGCAGTTGTTGCCGGTGGTGGCGCGGTTCGGCGGCGACCCACACGAAGCGGGCCGCCGGGCCGGGCTGGCGGCGAGCCAGGTCCTGGGCCTGGCGCTGTGCCGGTATCTGCTGCGGTTCCCGCCGATCGCCTCCATGAGCAGGGCCGAGGTCGTGGACTACGTGGGCCCGACGCTGCAGCGCTACCTCACCGGCGACTCGGGGGAGTAGCCGGTGAGGTAGCGGAGATCGGCAGGTGTGCCGAGTTCGGGTGCGGTGCGTCAGGCGCCCGCGGCGGCGTTGTAGACCGACCGCACGGTCCCGCCGAAGTACGGCCCGTACATGGTGTTCCGGTCGTTGGTGTACTTGTAGCTGTTGACGGAGTTCAGCCGGCCACCGGTGATCCAGCCGCCGCCGGACGACCCGCCGGTCATGTCGCAGGGGATGCCCTGAGTGGTGGAGCCGCCCGGGTCGTTGCGGGCCGTGCCGCTGCAGGAGAAGAGCCGCTGGCCGTTGAACGGGCTGGCCGCCGGGTAGCCGTACGACGTGTACGACAGGCCCCGTCCCTGATCGAAGGCGATCGGGTAGGAGCCGACGACGTCGGTCAGGCTCTGCCCGGTGCCGTTCTCGTTCATCACCGCGAACCCGGCGTCGACGGCGAAGTCGCCGCTGTTCGCCCAGCCGGTCGACGTGAACAGGTCCGAGGCGGTCCACTGGCCGTGCGGTGCGGCACCGTCGTGGTAGGCAGGTACGAACGTGAACCGGGACGCGAAGCCTCCTCCGCCGCCCTCGTGCAGGCAGTGCCCGGCGGTGGTGACGACGTCGCCGTTCGAGCTGGACGTGGCCGTGCCGGAGCAGACGTAGTCGACCCCGCCGATGGTGAAGAACACCTTGCCCAGCTCCGGCCGCGGATTCTCCGGCTCGGCAGCGCGGGCGATGCCGGCCCGCGACTCAGCCGCCGTGGCGGACGTGCCGTCGACCAGCACCTCGGCCGGGACGGCCGCACGCATCCGCTCGGGCGTCCAGTACTCGATGACGCTGCGTTGTTGCGCCTTCGTCGTGGCCAGTTCCTGATGGACGACGACGGCGGCGTCCGCGCCGGTGTTGCCGGCGTCGGGAGCGGCCACCGCCGGGATGGCGGCAACACCCGGCACCACGAGCGCGGCGCCGGCCAGGAGAGATCGAATGACGGGTTTCCTCATGCCCATTCCTCCCTGTTGAGGCATAACGTCAGATTCGACGCGTTGCTCAACGTACAGTCAACAACCTGTCATGTACAGGTATGTCGCAATTTTCGGGCATGGTAGAGCCGCAGACAACACCGACCACCGGTAGTCAGGTTTCGGTCATGACCGTTGTCGTATCGTCGAAATATGCAGGCCTGACGCGGTGCGGTGGAGCCGGTGCGGTCAGAGCGACGCGAAGAAAATCAACGCCATGCCGACGCTCAGGGCCACCTCGCTGGCGCACCGCCCAGCCGACGACGACAGCAGGCGCGACCCGCCGCGCGCGGATTCCGGCCGGGAGGCCGGCGCCGGCGGCAGGCCGGGACCGGCGGGCATGGCCAAGCGGTAGCTCAGTCGCACGGCCGGTTCGCCCACGCGAAAGCCCAGCGACGTCGCGGCGACCAGGAAATACAGTCCGAGCAGCCAATGGACGCCAGCGGCGGTCGCCACCTGGTGCTGCGTGCTCGCGGCGGTGTCCGCGGCCACCCCATGGCTCGTCGCGAACATGACGATCATGGCGACGCAGCCCACGAGGTGGTGCAGGTTGTAGCCGCCGTGCTCGCGTGCCGCGGCGCCGTCGGCGCTGCTGGTCAGGGGCCAGCCGGCCGCGGTCAAGCCGGGAGCCGGGGCGGCCCGCCGCCGGCGAGCCGCGCGGTCCGGGCCGGGCCAGCCGTCCGGATCGGATGCGCGGTCACCGGCCCGGCTCATCAGGCCGTCGTGCCACAGGATCGTGGCGAACCAGGCCGCCAGAACGCCGAACACGAGCACGCCCAGCGGTGCGGGAACGGGATTCTCGTCGAGCGGCGCGACCGTCAGCGCCATCGCCGCTCCCATGAGGGCATGGGAGATGTCGGCGACAGGTTCGCCCGCGAAGCCGGGCCGGCCGCGGTGGGTGAGCCGCCAGGCGACCACCCGCCCCGTGCAATACAGCGCGACGGCGGCGAGCGCGACGGACAGGGCGGTTCGGGCCAGGTCGATCGACGTCATCGGCGTCACTCCCCGTTCGTTCGGGTGCCAGCGGTCAGGCCGTCGCAGCCGGAGCGGGCCAGCCGTCTCGGTTCATGTGACGGCCTCCCGTGCTTCGCGGCCCGATGACGCCGGCGCAGGTCACGCCGTGGGTTCACCGTAGTGGAGTAGGGGCGCCGAGAAAAGCCTTGAATTCATTCCTGACGCTCAGTAATTTAGCGGTCATGACTGCCTTGACGTCGCCCATCGATGGCTGGAGCGTCATGCTTCCGCAGTACTTCGAGCAACAAACGATTCCCACTGCATCAAGCCACTGCAGATTGGAATCAGAAAACTCTTGTCGGTCATGACTTCGGGTGTCATTGTGGAGTCACAACTGAACACTGGAGTCCCGCTCGGGACGATCAGCTTCACACCTGGTTCCTGAGCGGCTGTGGCTGCGGCTTCTCGGGGGTCTTCCAACCCACAAGGGAGGAACGATGAAGGGTAGGCACAGGCGGCGGCGTCCCACCAGGTCGCGCAGGGGCTGGCCTCTTGGCTGGTTGAAGAGTTCCGCGCGCGGACGTGGGGAAGATCCGAATGCGGTGGTGGTCACCAGGTGACGCCGGGGCACTCCAGGTCCTGAGGCGCCCGTCCCGTCACGGGGGAGGGCGGGCAGTCACAGGACACGAAAGGTCCAGCTCGAAATCGAGCTGGACCTTTCGTGTGTGTGGAGCGATTTTCCCCTCAGCTCTCCTGGATCACCGACATCACGTTGCCGGCGGGGTCGGTGAACCACGCGATGAGCGGGCCGCCGCCGCGGAATATGCCCTTCTCATCGGTTTCGATCGGGGTTCCCTCGTAACGCTCGAACCGCACGCCGCGGCGGGTGAGTTCCTCGACGGCGGCCTCGATGTCGTCGACCGGGAAGTTGAGGATGGTGAACGATGCCGGCGTGTGGTCGTCCTTGGGGTAGACCAGGATCGGCGTCCGGCCGGCGATGCGCAGCTCGAGCATGCCGTTCTGTTCGCCGACATCCAAGCCCAGTGTCTCGGTGTAGAACTGCTTGGCGCGCGGGACGTCGTCGACCGAGAAGCCGCTGAAAGCCTCGCTGTTCTGGAACATGTGGTTCTCCTTCCGTGGCGGTCACGCGGCCGGTGCCGCCGGGCGCGGTGGTGGCCGCGTCGTCGCCCACCTGGTCGGTGGCCTCAGGTGTACAGACCAGACTGGCACCGAAGGCTCATCGATGGCCGGCCCGGCGGCGATCGACTCGACGAAGCGCCACCAGGGCATCTGCCGCGCGGGAGCCCGTCAGGTCCGGGCGGCGTATCGGGCCGGGCCGACACCCAGATACCGGGTGAAGTGCCGGGTCAGGTGGGCCTGGTCGTAGAAGCCGGCCGCCGTGGCCACGTCAGCGGGGCGGTGGCCGTCCAGCAGCAGCCGCCGCGCCAGCTCGACCCGGCGACCGGTGAGGTACCGGTGCGGCGGCAGGCCGAACGCCGTGGTGAATGAACGGACCAGGTGGGTGGGGTGTGCGTGGAGTTCGGCGGCCGCGTCGCGCAGGGTGAGGCCGCTGGTCGTCCGGGAGTCCAGCAGCTCGCGCAGCCGACCCGCCAGCGCGGCCGGTGCGGGTCGCGGGCCGTCGGACGGTTGCCGCAGCCGCTGTCGCAGCCGGTCGCGGATCAGCACCAGGCGGCTCTCGGCTTCCAGGTCGTCGCCGGGCTGATCCAGAGCGCGGTGCAACTGGTGCAGTCGTTGCCGCAACCTGCGGTCCAGCAGCGTCGGTTCGTCCACAGCGGAACCGATCAGGTCGTCGCCGAGGACGGACGGGTCGAGGTACAGCACCCGCTTGCGGAACCCACCGGGGGTAGCGGCACGACCGTCATGAGGCACGTGCGGCGGCAGGAGCGTGACCGCTGAGCCGCCGGCGCCGTGGTGATGACGGTCGAGATCGAAGCGGATGGCGCCGTCGTCGACGATCAGCAGCGTCCACGCGTCGTGCGTGTGCGCGGGGTAGGCGTGATCGGTGAAATGCGCATGGAAGACCTCGACCACCCCGGGCACGGGCGGGCGCCAGGCGCGCACCATGGCTGGAGCGCCGGCGGTGTGCGAGTGCTGCACGCTAAGACCGTACAAGACCCGGGGCCGGCGTCGGCGGCACGCTGGCCGGGTGACCGATGAGATCCGTTTCACCACCAAGATCGCCGTTCTGCTCGCCGAAGACCTCGAGGTCTGGCAGCGGCTCAACGTCACGGCGTTCCTGATCAGTGGCGTCGCCGGCGCGGAACCGGAGCTGCTGGGAGAGCCGTACGCCGATGCCGACGGCACCGCATACCTGCCGATGTTCCGCCAGCCGGTCATGGTGTTCGCCGGCGCCGACGATGTTCTCCGCGCCGCGCACCGGCGGGCCGTGGACCGCGGCCTGCGCCCGTCCGTGTTCACCCGGGAGTTGTTCGCCACCGGCAACGATCGCGACAACCGGGCCGCGGTGCGAGCCGTCCCGCGTGATCAGCTCGATCTCGTCGGACTGGCCGTGCACGGGCCGCGGAACGCGGTGGACAAGATGATCAAGGGCGCTCGCCTGCACCCGTGAGCGGGACGCCCAAGCCGCCGACGAGCCGCACCTCCTGACCGCTGAACTCGCCGGTGAGCATGGGCATCGCCGCGGCGATGGCGGCCTTCGTCTCGGGCAGCTCCAAGGAGGCGTCGTGGTGCTCCTTGCTCTCCCAGATCTCGCTGATCCAGATGACGTCGTCGTCGGTGTCGGAGACGCCCACGGCATAGAGTTGGCAGCCGGCGGCGCGCAGGCCGTCGGTGCCCTCGAGCAGGATGGCGACGACGTCGTCGCGGTGGCCGGGCCGGGTGCGCATACTGCCTTGGTATCCGTAGTTCACGTTGCCGATCGTGTCACGGCAGGTGGGACGGCGGCTTGTATGAACCCGACTTCAGCCGCGGCTGCCGATCTCCGCGACCAGCGCGCAGGTGTCGGCAACCGGGTCGATGTGGTTCACGTGCGCGGCGAGCCGGCCGAGCATCTCCCGCAGCGCCTGGCGATCGGCGTCGTCGAGGCAACCGAGCACGTGGTCTTCGGCGCGCAGCATGCGCCGGTCGACCTCGGCCAGGGCCTCGCGGCCGTGCGCGGTGGCGACGACGCGGCGGTTGCGCCGGTCGGCCGGGTCGGGCTGCCGTTCCACCAGGCCCGCGTCGACGAGGTCGTCGAGCAGGTAGGTCATGACGGTCTTGTCGATGCCCAGCCGCTGGGCGAGGGCGGACTGGCTGCGGGGCTCGTCCCGGACGGCGGCGGCGAGCACGTGCCGGCCGCGGTGCCCGCCGGGGATGCCGGCGGTAGCGGCGTCGGCGGCCTTGAGGTAGGCCCGGAAGACTACGCCGAGCATGAAGCCGACATCGCCGTCCAGCGCATCGGGCGCCGGACCTCCGGGGCGGCTCGTGGCGGTGGTCATGCCTCGAGTCTATGTCTCCGGTGTCTTCGCATAAATTCTTGGCGGCAGAAGATCTGCATATCAGACGGATCGGCGGACGGCGCCGGGCCCGGGAAGCGGCCGGACATCGCGCACGTCCGCGACGTCGTGCCCGTCCTCGCAGCGCACCGTGGCATGCACGGACGCGCCACAGTCCGCGTGCGCGAATCGGGAGGGCGAGCCGGCCGGACCGGTCAGGTAGCGCTCGCCCCAGTCATGTACGGCGAGCAGGACCGGATAGAGGTCGAAGCCCGGAGGCCGAGGAGGGCCGGGTGGTGGTTCACACCAGCCCGCAGGAGTTCCACTACAACCCGCTCGGCACCGTGCACGGCGGCGTGCTGGCCACCATCCTCGACACCGCGACGGGCTGTGCCGTGCACTCCGTGTTGCCGGCCGGGGTCGGCTACACCTCGCTCGACCTGACCACGAAGTTCCTGCGCCCGGTCACCGTCGCGTCCGGCGAACTGCGCTGCGAGGGCACCGTGATCTCCCGCGGTCGCACCACCGCGTTGGCCGAGGCGCGCATGACCGACGGGGCCGGCCGGCTGGTCGCACACGCCGTCTCGACCTGCCTCCTCTTCGAGGCCGCACCGCCCTCCCCATGATCATCAAGACTTGACCCGGCCATGACCGGGACAACTCTTGATGATCATGGGGAGGGCGGGGGCGTCAGGTCGCCGCGATCCCGGCGATGAACAGGATGGTGGCGGCCAGGCTGGCCACCGCGCGCACGTGGTTCCACGACGTCCACTCGCTGTAGTAGCGGGCCCACCGCTCGGGGACCCCCGGCCCGTCGGCGTCGACGGTGCCCAGCGCGTTGTTGCGCGGCACGTGGTAGCCGGCGGTGAGCCCCAGCGATCCGGCCAGGAACAACACGCCCGCCACCAGCAGGTAGACGGCCTCGTCGTTGCCCCACCGGGCGAACGACAGCACCACCGACACCAGCGAGAAGACCGCCGACCCCGTGAACACCACGAGGAACCAGGGGTTCATGACCGCGACGTTGATCGCCTGCATGGAGCGGGTCGCCTCGGCCGGAGCGAGCCGGCGCAGGCCCGGCATCACCATGGCCGAGAACGCGAAGTAGACCCCGGCCATCAGCCCGGCGCCGAGCGCCGAAGCGAACGTCAGGGCAATGAACACGTTGTCGGGCATGGCGACCTCCAGACCATGATCACGGTGATCCTAGAGGCTGCCGTCGCGTTCGCCACGCCCCCACGCCGCACCCTGCCCATGATCATGTTCCCTCGCGGTCACCCACCGACCGCGAGGGAACATGATCATGGGAGAGGCCCGGCTCAGCCCGCGGCGGCCACCAGCGATCGCCGGGTGAGGACGGTCGCCAGGTGGCGGCGGTAGTCCGCCGACGCGGTGCCGTCACTCAGCGGATTGGTGCCGTCGGTGGCCCGGCCGGCGGCTTCGGTCATCGCCTCCACCGTCGCCGGCGCTCCCGCCACCGCCGCCTCGACGGCGCGCGCCCGCACCGGCGAGGGGCCCATGTTGGTCAACGCCACCCGAGCCTCGGCGACCGTGCCGTTGGAGCGGCGGACCGCCGCGGCCACCCCGACCACTCCCCAGGACTGCGCCATCTGGCTGAACTTCTCGTAGTGCACGCGCCAGCCGGGCAGCTTCGGCACCCGGACCGACATCAGCAGCTCGCTCGGCCGCAGCGCCGTCGTCAGGTAGTCGACGAAGAACTCAGACGCCGGCACCTCCCGCGCGCCGCCCGGGCCCATGATCGAGAAGGTCGCGTCCAGTGCCAGCGCCACCCCGGGAAGGTCGGCGGCCGGGTCGGCATGTGCCAGCGATCCGCCGAACGTGCCGAGGTGCCGGACCTGCCGGTCCGCTACCACCGCGGTGGCCTGCGCGATCATGGGCGCGTGTTCGCGCACCATCGCGTTGGTCATGACGTCGTCGTGGGTGGTCATGGCGCCGATGACGAGTGCGTCGCCGTCGTCGCGGACGCCGCGCAGTTCGCCGATGCCGCCGACGTCCACCAGCATGGCCGGAGCGGCCAGCCGCAGCCGCAGCATCGGGATCAGGCTCTGCCCGCCGGCCAGCACCTTCGCGTCCTCGCCCCCGTCCGCGAGAGATGTGAGTGCCGTCTCGAGGTCCGTGGGCCGTACGTAGTCGAACGCCGCCGGGATCATGCGCGGCCACCTCCTTCGCGGATCGCCTGCCACACCCGTTCCGGTGTGCAGGGCATCCGCACGTCGGTGACGCCGAACGGCCGCAGCGCGTCGACGACGGCGTTGACGACGGCCGGGGTCGAGGCGATGGTTCCCGCCTCGCCCACGCCCTTCGCCCCGAGCGGATGCCCGGGCGCCGGCGTCTCGGTGCGGTCGGTGACGATGTCCGGCAGGTCGGCCGAGCTGGGCATCGTGTACTCGACGAACGTACCTGTCATGAGGTTGCCCTCCTCGTCGTAACGGGCCTCCTCGAACAGCGCCTGGGCGATGCCCTGGGCGACCCCGCCGTGCACCTGGCCCTCGACGATCATCGGGTTGACGACGCGTCCGATGTCGTCGACGGCGACGTAGGAACGGATGTCCACCCGGCCCGTCTCGGTGTCGACCTCCAGCGCGCACAGATGCGTGCCGTGCGGGTAGGAGAAGTTCTCCGGGTCGAACGTGGCGTCGGCGTCAAGGCTGGACTCGATGCCGTCGGGCAGGTCGTGCGAGGTGAACACCGCGAACGCGCAGTCGGCGAGCGTCTTGCTCGCCCCGGGTGTGCCCTTGACCCGGAAGGCGCCGTCGCTGAACTCCAGGTCGGCGGGGTCGCACTCCAGCAGGTGCGCCGCCACCGGCTTGGCCTTCTCTACGACCTTCCGGCAGGCGTTGACCAGGGCGATGCCGCCGACGGCCAGCGAACGCGAACCGTAGGTGTCCAGGCCCTTGTGCGACGTGCGGGTGTCGCCGTGCAGCACCTCGACGTCGTCGAACGCGACCCCGAGCTGGTCGGCGGCGATCTGGCTCCATGCCGTCTCGTGACCCTGCCCGTGCGGCGAGGTGCCGGTGATGACCTCGACCTTGCCGGTGGGCAGCATCCGCACCGACGCGGACTCCCAGCCGCCGGCGGCGTAGCGCAGCTGCCCGAGAATGCGCGACGGCGCCAGGCCGCACATCTCGGTGTAGGTGGACACCCCGATGCCGAGCTGGACGGTGTCGCCGCGGTTGCGGCGCTCGAGCTGTTCGCGGCGCAGATCGGCGTACCCGAACAGCTCCATGGCTCGGGCGGTCGCCGACTCGTAGTCGCCGGAGTCGTAGGTTAGGCCGGCGGACGTGGAGAACGGGAACTCGTCGCTGTTGATCCAGTTGCGGCGCCGCAGCTCCAAGGGATCCATGCCCAGTTCGGTCGCGAGCTCGTCCATGATGCGTTCCAACGCGAACGTCGCCTCCGGCCGGCCCGCGCCACGGTAGGCGTCGGTCTTGGTGGTGTTGGTGAACACGCCGGTGCACTCGAACCGATAGGCCGGGAACTTGTAGATGCCGCCGTACATGAACGCACCCAGGATCGGTATGCCCGGCGTGATGATGCCGAGGTAGGCGCCCATGTTGGCCAGCAGTTTCACCGACATCCCGGTGACGGTGCCGTCGCGGCGGGCGGTCACGGTGACGTCCTGGATCTGGTCGCGCCCGTGGTGGGCGGAGAGCATGGTTTCCGACCGGGACTCGACGAACTTGACGGGGCGCCCGAGCCGCCGGGCGGCCGCGAACGCGATGAACTCCTCCGGTGTGGCCTGGAGTTTGCCGCCGAACCCTCCGCCGACGTCGGGCGCTATCACCCGGATCTTGTGCTCGGGCACGCCCGTCGACAGCGACAGCAGGATGCGCAGGATGTGCGGGACCTGGGTGGAGGACCACATGGTGAGTTGCTCACCGGTCGGGTCGACGACGACGCAGCGCGGTTCCATGAACGCGGGGATCAGCCGCTGCTGGATGAAGCGGCGCTTCACGACGACCTCGGCCTCTGCCTCCGCCCGGGCGACGTCGTCGCCGGTGCCGGCCTGGGCGGAGTCGAGCACCCACGTGTAGCACTTGTTGGTGCCGGCCGACTCGTGCACCAGCGGGGCGCCGTCGGCGAGCGCGGCCTCCATGTCGAGCACGACGTCCAGCGGTTCGTAGTCGACCTCTATCGCCTCGATGGCGTCCAGCGCGCTGGCCCGGTCGCGGGCGGCGACGACGGCGACCGGCTCGCCCGCGTGCCGCACCGCGTCCAGCGCCAGCGGCGGGTAGGCCGGCAGCACCGTGTCCTCGGTGACCGGCCAGACGCATGGCATGCTGCCCTGCAGCTCCTCGACGTCGCGGCCGGTGAACACGTCGACGACACCGGGCAGCTCGCGCGCCGAGGACACGTCGATGCCGGTGATCCGCGCATGTGCCATCGGGCTGCGCACGATCGCCAAGTGCAGCATGCCGGGCAGGCTGAGGTTCTCCGTCCACATGGTCCGGCCGGTGATCAGCCGAGCGTCCTCCTTGCGGCGGCGGTCGCGGCCGACCTCGCCACCGGTTCGTTCCTCGGTGACGGTCACGGGGTCACCTCCCGGGCGGCGGGCGGCCCGGCTGGAGCCGTGCCAGCGGGAGCCGTACCGGCGGGTTGCGCGGTTTCGGGCGTGGACGGGATGCTGGTCCGCATGGACGCCGCCGCGGCGTGCACGGCGCGGACGATGTTCTGGTAACCGGTGCAGCGGCAGAGGTTGCCCTCGAGCCCTTCGCGGATCTCAGCGTCGCTGGGGTCGGGTTTCTCGCCGAGCAGGTCCACCGCGGCCATGATCATGCCGGGCGTGCAGAACCCGCACTGCAGGGCGTGACTGTCGTGGAAGGCCTGCTGGACGGGGTGGAGCTCGCCGTCGCGGCCGGCCAGCCCCTCGACGGTGGTGACATCCATGCCGTCGGCCTGCACGGCCAGCACCGAGCAGCTCTTCACGCCGCGGCCGGAGAGCAGGACGGTACAGGCGCCGCAGTTGCTGGTGTCGCAGCCGACGACGGTACCGACCTTGCCGAGGCGGTCCCGCAGGTGGTGCACGAGCAGGGACCGCGGCTCGACGTCGTCGTCGTATCGCACACCGTCGACCGTCATGCTGATTCTGGTCATGGGCACTCCCGCCTACGCCAGGGCCGAGCGGGGCGCGTCGGCCCGACCAAGCGCAACGGGACGGACCGTGCGGCGCGCTTCACCTCCTCGTGTCGGTGATCAGGTGCGGTCGAGGACGTCCGGATCCCGATGCGCGCTGTCTGTGACCAGCAAAGTGCCTCGCCACGCCGACCGCAAGGGGTTCGGGTGAAACGGTGTGACCCAGCACACACGTGAGCGGATTCACCCGCCCGCGACCTGGTGATCATGCGCCCGGCCGCGTCACGATGACGGTGACGACTCGCGGCGAGGACGGCGCGATCCGACGCTCCCGCGAGGACGACGCCATGCTGTTCGACTGCCCGGAATGCGGCCTGCCGGCCACGGTGACGACGCGCGGCCACCTGCCCAGCACCGCGGGGCCGGTCGAACACGTCCAGGTCCACTGCGTGACCGGGCACCGCTTCCTCGGTCCGGCGGAGTCGTTGCGGGTCGTGCTGTCGCCCGACCCGGCCTGAGGCCCGACTCCGACGATCATTGGTCCGGACCAGCGGCTTCACAGGTCAGCGCACAGCCAGTAAGGTCCGAGCGGCGTACCCGGGGGGCGGTGGATCCGCAGTCTGCCCCGGCTCTCGAGTTCGCGGTCGACGTCAGTCGCTGAGCGGACAAGGGAGTCCACGATGGCTGCAGCGCGTTCCTCGTCCCGTCGTCTCTTCGCCGCCGTGGCGGCCGTCGGTCTGGGGGTGTCGCTGCTGGTCACCAGCGGCGCCGGCGCCCAAGAAGACCCGGTTCCCGGCGACGAGCCCGCCCTGGAGGCCTACACCGCGCAGGTCAGCGCGCAGGAGGCCGCGGCGATCGTCGCCGACGGCCTGGACGTGACCGCGACCGAACCCACCGACACCGGCCTCACCGTCGACCTGGTCCTCAGCGACGAGGAGGTCCGCGCGCTGCGTGGCCGGGGCATCGACGTCCGGGTCAAGCGCAACGAGGACGGGCTGAGCGCCAGGCAGCTGACCGCCCAGCAGTCCGCCGACGGCTACGACGTCTGGCGGTCGTGGGACGAGCCGGGCGGCCTGCGCGACGAACTGTACGAGCTGGCGCGCCGCAACCCGCAGATCGTCAAGCTCGTCGTTCTCGGCGAGACCTACAACGGCCGCGAGATCATCGCCGTGAAGCTGACGCAGGGAGCCCGCGGCATCGCCGACGGCACCCGCCCGGCGGTGCTCTACAGCTCGTTGCAGCATGCCCGGGAATGGATCTCCGGCGAGGTCAACAGGCGGTTGCTGAACTGGTTCGTCGACGGCTGGCGGGCGAACGACCGCGAGGTCCGGAGCATGCTGCGGCGCAACGAGTACTGGTTCATGCTGGTCGCCAACCCCGACGGCTACGAGTACACGTTCGACGCCGAGCGGCTGTGGCGGAAGAACCTGCGCGACAACGACGGCGACGGCACCGTTTCGCTGCTGGACGGCGTGGACCCGAACCGCAACTATCCCGAGCACTTCGGGTACGACGAGGAAGGGTCGTCGTCGCTGGTGTCCAGCGACACCTACCGCGGGCCGTCGGCCGCATCGGAGCCGGAGACGCAGGCGATGATGTCGCTCTACGACCGAGTCCGCTTCGCCTTCCACATCAACTGGCATTCGACGGGGGAGTGGCTGCTCTACCCGGAGGGCTGGCAGATCGGCACGCCCACCGCCGACGACCCGATCTACTACGCGCTGTCCGGCAACCGCGACAACCCGACGATCCCCGGCTGGGAGCCCGGGCTGTCGTCGGACGTGCTGTACGTGACCAACGGCGAGACCACCGACTTCGCCCACGCCCAACGCGGCACGCTGGCCTGGACCCCCGAGCTGGGGGAGGGCATTCCGGGCAGCGGGTTCGTCTTCCCCGACGACGAGGCGCTGATCCAGGCCGAGTTCGAGAAGACGCTGCCGTTCGCGCTGGACGTGGCGAAGTCGGCCGCCGACCCGGCCAACCCGGTGTCGCACCTGGGCCTGACGACCAAGCCGTTCTACCTGGAGAGCGAGGACACCTACAAGACCGGCCTGCCGCAGGCGAACTTCACGTTCGACTACTCCTACGGCGACCCGCAGGAGGTACGGGTGCTGGCGCAGCGCGACCTCGGCGAGGTGACGCTGAAGTACAGCGTGAACGGCGGTGCCGAGGTCAGCGCACCCACCGAGGAGTGGAAGGGCGGTGACCGATACGGCGGGACGGCCGTGCACTACCGCGTCATGAGCGGCGTGGTCACCGGCACCGATCCGGGCGACAAGGTCGAGGTGTGGTTCGAAGGTGGCGGCGCTACCAGCGAGTCGTTCACGTACACGGCGGTCGAGGAGTCCGGCGACGACGTGCTGGTGCTGGCGGCCGAGGACTACACCGGCGCGTCCCCGGTGCAGGCCGGCGGGCCGAACCACCTCGACGCGTACACCGACGCTTTGACGGCGAACGGTGTCGCCTTCGACGTGTACGACGTGGACGCGCAGGGCCGGGTGGCGCCCGACGCCCTCGGCGTGCTGTCGCACTACGACGCCGTCGTCTGGTACACCGGCGACGATGTCGTCACCCGCGAGCCCGGGTGGGCGGCCGGCAACGCCTCCCGCCTGGCCATGGACGAACTGCTCGAGGTCCGCGACTTCCTCAACGAGGGCGGCCGGGTGCTCTACACCGGGGCGTGGGCGGGTACCCAGTACACCCAGAACGCCGGGCTGCAGCAGTACGACCCGACGGCGGCGAACGCCCAGTGCACCGCCGACCCGGCCGTCACGGAGCGCTGCCGGGCGCTGGCCGGCTCCGGCGACTTCACCAACGACGTCCTGCAGTACTGGCTGGGCGCCTACCTGG
The DNA here is from genome assembly GCF_000515395.1 of Jiangella gansuensis DSM 44835. Classification (NCBI taxonomy): domain Bacteria; kingdom Bacillati; phylum Actinomycetota; class Actinomycetes; order Jiangellales; family Jiangellaceae; genus Jiangella; species Jiangella gansuensis. Next base: position 3,604,872 of record NZ_KI911782.1, read on the forward strand.
TGGTCGACAACGGCGGGACCGGCGAGGACGGCACCTTGCTCGACGTCCTGGGGGTCGACACCCCGTTCACCGGGCTCGCCTGGGGGTTCGACGGCGCGGGCAACCAGAACCACAGCAACTCGCTGATCACCACCAGCGGCGTGCTCGACCCGGCGCGGTACCCGCAGTTCGAGAGTTGGGTGTCGGCACGCTGGGACCGGGAAGGCGGGCCGTTCGAGCCGCACACCGGCGACTTCTACGTGTACTCGCAGATCGCCGACGTCTCGTACAAGCGGCTGACGAACACGATCAGCGTCCCGGCCGGCGGCGCCACCGTGTCGTTCTGGACGTCCTACGACACCGAGGCCGCCTGGGACCACCTGTTCGTCGAGGCCCGGCCGGTCGGCACCGACGACTGGACCACGCTGCCGGACCAGAACGGGCACACGACGCAGGACACCGCCGGCGGCAGTTGTCCTGCCGGGTGGAACGACCTGCATCCGCGGCTGGAGCAATACCAGACCGTCGTCGACGACCAGACCTGCCTGCCCACGGGTACCACCGGTGGGTGGTGGGCGGCGTCGGGCAACTCCGGCGGCTGGCAGCAGTGGGAGGTCGACCTGTCGGCGTACGCGGGCAGCGACGTCGAGCTGTCCATCAGCTACGCCAGCGACTGGGCGGTCCAGGGCCTGGGCGTGTTCGTCGACGACATCGAGGTGTCGACCGGCGACGGGACGACGTCGTTCGAGACCGACCTCGGCGGTTGGGAGGTCACCGGTGCGCCGGAGGGCAGCGCACCCAACGCGAACGACTATGTCCGCACGACGGCGGCCGGCTTCCCGGAGGCGGCCGTGGTGGCCACGCCGGGGTCGCTGTACGCCGGGTTCGGCCTGGAGGGGATCGACGACCCCGCCGACCGGGCCGCCGTGATGGGCCGGGCGGTGGAGTACCTTCTGCGCTGACCCGACCCGTGATCATGTTCCCTCGCGGCCGCTCAGCGACCGCGAGGGAACATGATCACGGGGTAGCGAGCGCCGCGGCGTCTGCCGCGATGAGTTCGGCGAGCTCGGCGGGCAGTTGCTGGCCGCCGACGCCGCTCCGCGCGATCGAGCCCACCCGCAGCCAGTCCTCGCGGTCGATGGCGCGCAGCAGTTGGTCGCGCAGCGTGCGGTGGACGTCCGGGCCGGTCGCGAGCCGGACCAGCCCGGCGGTGGACGGCTGTACGGTGACCGTCGCGGCGGCGGTGGCGGTGCCGTTGACCCCCACGGCGGTCACCTCGACGACGTGGTCGCCGGCGGTCAGGCTGTCGACGGCGATCGGCTCGCCCTCGGCGACCGGCTCGCCGTCGAGCGTCACCTCGATCGTCTCGGCCCGCTCGGACGTGACCGCCGGGACGAGCATCTCGCCGCGGGTGAGGACGGCGCCGTCGGCCGGCGCGGCGATGGCGACGGTGGGCGCGTCGGGGACGGTCTGGACGTGCCGGGCGTTCCAGCCGACCAGCGCGCCGGGGCGGTTGGTGATGACGCCGTCGACGCCGAGATCACGCAGGATGCGCCACTGCTCGGGGTCGTCGATGGTGTACGGCATCACCGCGATCTCCGCCGCGTGCAGGTCGGCGACGGCCTCGGGCCGGTTCTGCAGCGCCGTCCACGACGGGTTGTATGTCACGACGCCGAAGTCGCGCGCCACGGCGACCGGGTCGGCGTCCAGGGTGGAACGCAGCAGCCCGAGCCGCAGCTCCGGCTCGATCTGGGCGACGTCGCGCAGCACCTGTTCGTCGAAGCTCTGCAGGATGGTCTGCTCGACCAGTCCGTGCTCGCGCAGCAGGTCGACCGTCGTCGTCAGTTCGGCTGCCGTCTCCGGGCCCTTGACCTCCAGCAACAGCATCGGCGCCCGGCCGCGCATCATGGGCAGGATGTCCGCCAGCAGCGGCACCGGCTGCCCGGCGAACGCCGGCGAGAACCACATGCCGGCGTCCAGGGTCGCGACGTACTCCGACGTCACCAGGGGCAGCGCGCCGGTGCCGTCGGTGGTGCGGTCGAGCGTGTTGTCGTGCAGGATGACCGGCACGCCGTCGGCGCTGCTGGCTACGTCCACCTCGACGTAGTCGGCGCCGCTGCGCAGGGCGGATTCCACGGCGGCGAGGGTGTTCTCGGGTGCGACGCTGGAGTAGCCGCGGTGCGCGACGACGGCCGGCACCGACGCCGGTCCGACCGGCCGGGTCACGGGCTCCTCCTCGAGTTCGGAGACGATGACGTCGTCGAAGGATACGGTGGCGCCGTTCACGACGAACCCGAGGACTCCCGCGTCGGAGCGGATCAGCGCGGACGTGCTCATGACCGGCTGGCCGTCGAAGATCCAGGTGGCGCGGCTACCACGCACCTCGACGGCGACCCGGACGTCGCGACCGGTGCCGGCGGCGTGCGGCGCGGCCGCGGTGTTGGTGACGTTCCACGAGTCCGATGCGGTGCGCTGGGCGAACTCCAGGCCGTTCGACGCCGTCGTGCCGCTGCGCATCGTGGCGATCCACCACGGGGTGGCGCCGTCGGGCGCGATGTCCAGTGCGACCGCCGTCCACCGGGCCGCGTTGACGACCTGCTCGAACCGGGCGGTCACCTCGATCCGGTAGTTGCGCAGGTGCGAGCCGAACGTGATGCGCGACTGCTGCGACGACGACGCGCTCACTCCGACGAGGCGTCCGTCGGACACCGACCAGTCACCCTCGGCGGGGTTCCACCCCGCGGGGAGCTCGCCGCCGGAGAAGTCCTCGGTGAGGACCACGACCGGCTCGTCGGCGTCGTCGGCGGCGGATGATTCCGGCGCCGCCGCGGCGGACGACGGCAGCGCCGCCAGGGCGAGCGCTGCCGTCGTCAACGCGGCAGTGAGCGGGGCGAACGGACGTAGTCGGCGCACGAGTGCCTCCAGCGGGCTGTCGGGGTGCCCGAATCATACGGATCCGGGCTGAATGCGCGCCGACGTTCAGGTGAAGCCTTGCCCGGCGATCCGGTCAGGGGACGTCGGTGACGGTGGCGACGACCTCGTCGAAGCGCAGGCCGCCGCTGGTGCGGCCGGAGACGAGGGCGCCCTTGTCGAGCACGAGGGCGACGCGGGTGGCCGGGCCGTGCCAGACGCCGTCGTTCGCGCCGCCGAAGTGCAGGTAGTTGGTGCCGCTGTCGAAGTCGGACACCACGATCTCCTGCCAGGCACCGGACGGGGTGAAGGCGAGGCTCTGCTGGTGGGTCTGGCCGGTGCTGTCGGTGACACGCAGACCCACCCGCTGGGCCGTGGTGGCGCGGACCCAGAACGTGAGCTTGCGCAGGGTGAGGTTGGGGACGGGTCGGGAGACCTGCACCCCTTGGGGGTCGACTGCGCAAAAGGTTTTGTGAGACTACATGATGGACAGTACGAACCCGCAAGAGCGCCTCGCCGCCGGACGGCGGTCGGCAGCGGATGAGGAGACGATCACAGAATGCCGGCATTCCTGATACCCGACTCGACGTGGGGCGAGGCGACACGGGCAGTGGCGAGCGATCCCACGGCGCGCGCCGCACTCGTCGGCGAATGCGCAGCGCTACGCCGGGCACCGTTCCAGAGCGTGACGGACAAGGCCGCGCCGGCACCGGGCGGCTCTCTGCACGACTACCTGAGCATGGCGCCGTACTGGTGGCCCGATCCGGACTCGCCCGGCGGGCTCCCATGGGTGCGTCGCGACGGCGAGGTCAACCCCGGGTCGCTGGACTACGACAACATCCGCCTCGACGCCATGTGCCACGCGGTGACCTCGGCGGTGGTGGCGCACCGGGCGATCGGCAGCGACGAGGACGCTCACTTCGCGGGACGGTACCTCGCGCACTGGTTCCTCGACCCGGCCACCAGGATGAACCCGAATCTCGACCATGCCCAGGCCATTCCGGAGTCACGCAGGGCCGCGGAATCGGGATCATCGACACCGTCGGCCTGGTCTACCTCATCGACGCGGTGGGGCAGCTCCGGCCCGGCCCGACGTGGTCGGCGGAGGACCTCGACGAACTGCGGCAGTGGTTCTCGGACTACCTCGACTGGCTACTCACCAGCGAGAACGGCCGTTCCGAACGCGACGAGCCCAACAACCACGGCACCTGGTTCGACGCCCTGGTGGTGGCGTACGCGATCTTCACCGGCCGCACCGAGGTGGCGGTGCGGCAGCTCGAGCAACACACCGCCGGCCGGCTGGAGACCCAGATCGCCGGCGACGGCAGTATGCCGCACGAGCAGCGACGCACGTTGTCCTTGACGTACTCCGCGTTCAACCTGCTGGGGTTCTTGTGCCTGGCGGCGCTGTCCCGCCACGTCGGGGTCGACCTCTGGCGGCACGGCGACGCTCTGGCGCGAGCGGTGGGCCATCTGGTGCCGTTTCTCACCGGCCGGCGGGCCTGGGCGTATCCGCAGATCGTGCCGTTCGATCGATACGTCGTGCCGCACGTGCTGGCCCTCACGCGGACGCATCGCGAGGACGCGGCCGCATACGCCGAGCTGCCCCAGCATCAGCTGATGTTCTCCCGTTCCAGGATCGCCAGCCGCCGGATCCCGCCGGCGGCGTCGCTGGGTCAGGAAGCCGCGACGTCCCAGGTGCGCAGACGTCCGCACATGCCGTAGCGGTAGGTCTCCTCACGCCGGGCGCCGAGGTGCACCGACGCGCCGGACAGGTGTGGTGCCCGGCCGTCGGCGAGGTCGCCGAGTGCCTGATCAGTGGCGTCGACGGCGGCGCGCACGTTGCGTGCCCAGGTCTCGCGCCAGCCCGGTACGCGCGCCGTCACCAGCGCTGCCGCCGTCTCGTGCAGTGCCGTCAGGGCGCCCGGTCCGTCGGCGGCCACCGCGTCGCGCAGCTGCGCGTACCCCTCCAGGGCGAGGTCGCGCCGGCGCCGGGCGGCGGTCGCGAGCGTGTCGTCGTCGGTGGTGTCGGGGAGAGCCGCGGCCGCGGCGTAGCGCTCGGGGTCGGCGAGGACCTCCGGGGGGAACGTGAACACCGCGTCGCCGGCCTCGGGCAGCCCGGCGTTCTGCATGACGACGACGATCTCCAGGCCGCCGTCGTTGACCAGCCGGTGCACGGTGCCGGGCGTGAACCACAACACGGTGCCGGGGGAGAGCGGGTGCTCGCCGACGCCGGCGCCGCTGAGCGTCTGCAGCCGCCCCTTGCCGCCGACGACGACGTAGCCCTCGCCGGACGCGGTGTGCAGGTGCGGCGAGCCGCCCGCGAGCCCGTCCGCCGTCGGCCAGTCGTAGACGGTGAGGTGACTGACGGCGGTGCCGCCGGGGAAGCCGGGTCGGTCAGCTGTCATGGTGCCTCCACCTGGTCGTCGGTCAGCGCCCGCGTGCCCAGGTTGGCCAGCGCCGCGGCGCGGTCCGGGTCGGCGCCGTCGTCGGCGATCACGACGGCGTAGGAGAACCGCAGCGTGCGGCCAGCCTCGAACGGTAGTTCCTCGCTGAAGAACGGTGCCGGGCAGACCGCCGCGAACGCCTCGGTGCGCACGAACCACTGCGGCGGGTGCGCCGGGTTGTCCGTGTGGTCCACGATGACGACGGTGGACGCGGCGCCGGTGCCGTCGTGCTTGCCGGTGAAGCCCATCCAGGGCGCGCGCTGCCCGCGCAGCTCGTCACCGCCGGCGACGCCCGGAGCGAGCACCGTCCCGCCGGTGAACGATCGCGGGCCGCGCCAGAACAGCCCGCCGTAGCCGGCGTTGTCGCGGCCGGCCGTAGTAGGGCTGCCGATCATGATGGTGGCGTCCGTGACGTTGGTCATGGCGGTGTCGAACCGCAGGGTCCAGGCGCCCTGTTCAGGCGCGACGGTGACGGTGACCGCCCGGTCCTCCTCGACGATGCGGCGGCCGGGCTGAGTGATCCAGGCCAGGTCGTGCCGGATGCGGACCCGGTCCGGCAGTGCGTCGAGCGCGGTGAGCCGCTCGTGCACCATGGCACCGTTGTTGTCGCGCTGCACGTACCCGCCGTCGGCGTGGGAGTAGGTGCGGCCGCCCCAGAAGTTGTCGTGGCCCATGTGCGGCAGCGACCAGGCCAGGCCCTTGTGCCAGACGTGGTCGTGCGGGCGCAGCACGGTGACCAGCTCGCCGGCCAGGGTGCGGATGGGGTGCGCGTAAGGGCGGGGGGACTCCCGCTGCGGGTTATCCGGCCGGTAGACGTAGTCGAGCAGTTCGGCGCCGTCGTAGGTGACGTGGACCGAGATCCCGACGTCGTGCACGCATCCGAAAGTCATCAAGCTCCCCAACAGTTCCGGAAAGCGCTATCCTCTCACAACGCCGATGATCATCAAGGGTTGACCCGGCCAGGACCGGATCAACCCTTGATGATCATGAGATGGGCGGTGTCAGTCCCCGATGAAGGGTCCGCCGGTGGGGCTCTTGCGCCACACGGTCGCCACGGCCGGCCGCGGCTGGTCGCCGTACGGGAACGTCGAGATCGGGTTGTCCGGCGAGGCGCCGGAGCCCTCACCCGGGTGCTGAACGGCGATCGTCGCGGTCCGGCCGTCCGGGGTGATGAACGCACCGCAGCACTCCGCGCCGCGCGGCACCGAAGCGAACCGGCGCAGGTGGCCGGCGTCCTCGCCCTCGACCGGCATGACGAACAGGCCATCGGCCACGCTGGACGCCCCGGGCATGCCGTCGGTCGAGATCCACAGCCGGCCCGCCGGGTCGAACGCCACGTTGTCCGGGCAGGAGATCTGGCTGACCTGCGACTTGTCGAACCCGTCGAAGTAGGTCTCCGGGTCTTCCGGGTCGCCGGCGATCAGCACGATCTTCCAGGTGAAGGTCAACGCCGCCGCGTCGCCGCCGTCCTCGTCGAGGCCGATGACGTGGCCGAACTTGTTGGCCGCCCGCGGGTTGGCCTCGTCGCGCTGCTCCGGCGTGCGGGCGGAGTTGTTCGTCAGCGCGATGTAGACGGTGCCGGTGACCGGGTTCGGCTCGACGTCCTCGGGCCGGTCCATCTTCGTCGGGCCGACCTGGTCGGCGGCCAGGCGGGTGAAGACCAGCACCTCCTCGACGCTGAAGCCGTCGACCCGGCTCTCGCCGTCGACGACCAGCGGCAGCCACTCACCGGTGCCGTCGAACAGTCCGTCGGCCGGCGGGTTCTGCGGGAACTCGGGGCTGTTGCCGGTGAACTTCGCGACGTAGAGGTCACCCTCCTCCAGCAGCCGCAGGTTGTGGTCGCGGTCGCGCTTGGAGTTGCCGTCCCGGTAGGCGTTCTTCGAGACGAACTTGTAGACGTAGTCGAATCGCTCGTCGTCGCCCATGTAGGCCACGACGCGGCCGTCCTCGGCGATCGCGATGGTCGCGCCCTCGTGCTTGAACCGGCCCAGCGCGGTGAGCTTGCGCGGCGTCGACTCGGGGTCGTACGGGTCCACCTCGACGATCCAGCCGAACCGGTTGGGCTCGTTCGGGTCGGTGGCCAGGTCGAAGCGGCTGTCCACCTTTTCCCAGCCGCGCTGGGTGCCCTGGTCGGTGCGGATGCCGTAGCGGGCGTACCGCTCCGCCGTGGTCGCGTCGGTGATGCCGGACGTCGCGCCGAAGTACTGGTTGAAGTTCTCCTCGGCGGTCAGGATGGTGCCCCAGGGCGTGGTGCCGCCGGCGCAGTTGTTCAGCATGCCCTTGACCACGGTGCCGGTGCGGTCGCCGCGGGTCTTGAGCAGGTCGCTGCCGGCCGCCGGGCCGACCAGCCGGAACTCGGTACCGGTGTGGATGCGCCGGTTGTAGCGGCGGCGTCGGGTCACCGGGCGCCACTCGCCGGTGTCACCGACGCGTTCGATCTCGACGACGGAGCCGCCGTGCGCCGCCTGCGCGATCTTCAGCTGCTCGACGGTGGCCGAGGCCGCGCCGGACCAGCCGCGGAACATGAGCTCTTCGTTGGTGTACTCGTGGTTCACCCACAGCAGCGCGCGGTCGAAGTTGCGGTCCAGCGGCACGATCGACACGTAGTCGCAGTTGTAGCCGAACTGCTGTAGCTGCGCCGCCTCGGTCTGGTTGTCGAAGTCGAACTCCGGCGCGCCGTCCAGGATCGGGTCGCCCCACGCCACCGTCACCGACCAGTCGTAGCCGTTGGGCACGACGATGTTGTCGACGTTGTTGTCGCCGACGGCCTGGAAGCCGACCGGGCGGCCGCGCTCAGGCAGGTCCGGGAAGGCCGGCGTCGGCGGCTTCGGGCCGGCCACACCGCGCGACGAGGACGGCGCGGCGGCGGCCGTGAGGGCCCCGCCCGCGCCGGACCCGACGACGAGCGCGGCGGCGGCGCCGGTGCGCAGCAGCCCGCGCCGCGACATCGCCTTGTTCACCACGTCGCCGAAGTACTCGTTGTCGCTGGTGTTCGGCGCCGGGTGGAAGCAGGCGTCGGCGCAACGGTACTTGCACGTCATGGCGCTACGGCCGCCGTGGTTGCCGCCGAGGAGGGGCAGCAGCCGGCGACGCTGGCCGCCTTCGGTTTCGGGCATGGGAGTCCCTTCGTCACGTTTCCAGCACATTCCTCCCGCTGAACCTAGGAATCCGGTGCTGACGTGGGCCACCACGCCTGGACGAACAGAAGATGAAAGGCGCATGAGTTAGGGCACCCTCAGCTACCAGCCAAGATGCGCCGCGGTCGAGCTGCCCCGGCATGGGCACGCGGCGGCGCGATCCCCGCCCAACCCCGGTTGATCTTGGAGTTTCCGCGGAATCTTCCGGGCAAAACGGACCGCGATTCCGCGGAAACTCCAAGATCAACGGGGTGGGGGCGACGGACACAGCGGCGCCTGGACCGACGCGGAAGGCGGATAGGCCTCCAAAAGCGGGGGCTAGTCGCCGATGAAGGGGCCGCCCGTGGGGCTCTTGCGCCAGACGGTGACGACGGACGGCCGCGGCTGGTCGCCGTACGGGAACGTCGACGCCGGCTCCTCCACCGTCGCGCCGTCCTCTTCGCCCGGGTGCTGGACGGCGAGGAACGCCGTGCGCCCGTCGGCGCTGATGAACGGCCCGCAACACTCCGCACCCACCGGGACGGACGCGAAGCGGCGCAGGTGACCTCGGTCGTCGCCCTCGATCGGCATGACGAACATGCCGTCGTTGACCCCGACCGAGCTCGGCATGCCGTCGGTGGCCAGCCACAGCCGCCCGGACGGGTCGAAGGCGACGTTGTCCGGGCACGAGATCATGCTGACCTGCGACTTGTCGAAGCCGTCGTAGTAGGTCTCCGGGTCCTCGGGGTCGCCGGCGAGGATGACGATGCGCCAGGTGAACGTGGTGGCCGCGCCGTCACCGCCGTCCTCGTCCAGGCCGATGACGTGGCCGAACTTGTTGGCCGGACGGGGGTTGGCCTCGTCGACCTCGGCCGGGGTGCGGCGGTCGTTGTTGGTCAGGGCCATGTAGACGGTGCCGGTGACGGGGTGCGGCTCGACGTCCTCGGGCCGGTCCATCTTCGTCGGGCCCACCTGGTCGGCGGCGAGGCGGGTGAACACGAGCACCTCGTCGACGCTCATGCCGTCGACCTGGCTCTCGCCGCCGACGATCAACGGCAGCCATTCCCCGGTGCCGTCGAACACGCCGTCGGCCGGTGGCTCGCCGGGGAACTCCGGGCTGTCGCCGGTGAATTTCGCGACGTACAGGTCGCCCTCGTCGAGCAGGGTGATGTTGTGGTCGCGGTCGCGCTTGGAGTTGCCGTCACGGAACTTCTTCGACGACACGAACTTGTAGACGTATTCGTACCGTTCGTCGTCGCCCATGTAGACGGCCACCCGCCCGTCCGGGGTGAGCGCCGTCGTCGCACCCTCGTGCTTGAACCGGCCCAACGCGGTGAGCTTGCGCGGGGTGGACCGCGGGTCGTACGGGTCGACCTGGCAGATCCAGCCGAACCGGTGCGGTTCGTTGGGTTCCTCGATGAGGTCGAATCGGGGGTCGACACGCTCCCAGCCATGCTCGGTGCCGGCCTCGGTCCGGATGCCGTAGCGGGCGTACCGCTCGGCCGTCGCCGAGTCGGTGACGTCGGCGCTGGCGCCGAAGTACTGGTTGAAATTCTCCTCGCCGGTCAGGATCGTCCCCCACGGCGTGGCGCCGCCGGCGCAGTTGTTGAGCATGCCCAGGACGGTGGTGGCGGCCGGGTCGGCGGTTGTGCGCAGCAGCTCGCTGCCGGCCGCGGGGCCGGTGAGCCGGAACTCGGTGTGCGTGTGGATGCGGCGGTTGTGCCGGGCCCGGCGGCTGACCGGGCGCCACTCACCGGTGTCGCCAACGCGTTCGATCTCGAGGATGGAGCCGCCGTGTGCCGCCATGAGCACCAGGAGCTGGTCGTCGGTGGCGTTCTCGGGGCCGGACCAGCCGCGGAACATCAGTTCCTCGTTGGTGTACTCGTGGTTCACCCACAGCAGGGCACGGTCGTCGTGGCGCTGCAAGGGCAACATGGCCACGTAGTCACAGTTGTAGCCGAACTGCTTGCGCTGGGCCGCGGACGTCTGGGCCTCGAAGTCGAACTCCGGGGCGCCGTCCTCGACCGGCTCGCCCCAGGCGATGGTGACCGACCAGTCGTAGCCGTTGGGGACGATGACCGAGTCGACGGTGTTGCCCTCGACCGCAGTGAACAGCACCGGCCGGCCGTACTCGGGGCTGCCGGGGCGGACCCGGGCCGCGGCGGCCGTGGCGCCGGTCGCTGCGGGAGCAGCCGGCCGCGCGGCGGCTCCGGCCAGGCTTCCGGCGGCACCGGTGCCGACGACGACGGCCGCGGCAGCGCCACCGCGCAGCAGGCCACGCCGCGACACCGCGGCCGTCACGACGTCGCCGAAGTAGGCATTGTCACTGGTATTGGGCGGTTCGTGGGCGCAGGCATTGCCGCAGCGGTACTTGCACGTCATGGCGCTGCGGCCGCCGTGACCCCCGGTGAGCAGGGGAAGCAGGCGGCGCCGGGGCTCCTGAGCGTCGTTGATGTCGGACATGACAGCTCCCTCCGCCGGGGCACGCGTGGTGTCACAGCGTAGGTAATCGTTCACCTGTTGGCCACCGTTCGTTCACAAAATTCGCGGAACTCCCGAAGTCGGGCCTCGTGGTACCGGTCGATGCCGCCGAGGGTGCATGCTGGACACCACGGCCGTCGGCGTCGCCGGCCGGGCGAGAGGGGGCTCGCGTTGATCACCACGTCGCTGCTCGAACGCATCCGCCGCGGCATCATCGGCGAGGGTGAGGTTCTGTACGGGCCGTTCGGAGCCCGGCGCATCACCTACGCCGACTACACCGCGTCCGGCCGGTCCCTGGACTTCATCGAGGACTTCATCCGCGACCAGGTGCTCCCGCTGTACGCCAACACCCACACCGAGAGCTCCGGCACCGGCCTGCAGACCACCCTGCTGCGCGAGGACGCCCGCCGCACCATCGCGTCGTCCGTCGGCGGCACCGACGACCACCTGGTCCTCTTCACCGGCTCCGGCGCTACCTCGGCGGTGAACAAGCTCATCGGGATCCTCGAGCTGAGGCTGCCGGCCGGCGCGCCGAAACGGCACGGCGTGGTCTGGGACCTGCCCGCCACCCGACCGGTGGTGCTCGTAGGCCCCTACGAGCACCACTCCAACGAGCTGCCGTGGCGCGAGACCATTGCCGACGTCGTCGCCGTCGACACCGACGCCGACGGCCACATCGACCTCGATCAACTCGACCGGCTGTTGCGCGAGCACGCCGACCGGCCGCTGCGCATCGGCAGCTTCTCCGCCGCCTCGAACGTGACCGGGGTGCTCACCGACGCCGACCAGGTGGCCGCGCTGCTGCACCGGCACGGCGCGCTGTCGTTCTGGGACTACGCCGCGGCCGGACCGTACGTGCCGATCCGGATGGCCCCGAGCGCGCCGGGTGCCCTCGACCACAAGGATGCGATCTTCCTTTCGCCGCACAAGTTCGTCGGCGGGCCGCAGACCCCGGGCGTCCTCGTGGTCGACCGCGCGCTGGTGCGCAACGCCGTCCCGACGGTGCCGGGCGGGGGCACCGTCGAGTTCGTCAGCCTCGACCAGCACCGCTACCTGGAGGACCCGGTGGCGCGGGAGGAAGGCGGCACCCCCGCCATCGTCGAGTCCATCCGCGCCGGCCTGGTGTTCGGGCTCAAGGACGCCGTCGGGACCGACGTCATCGCCGAACGCGAAGAAGAGCTGTGGCGGCACGCCGTCCGGCGCTGGGAGGCGGTGCAGCAGATCGACGTGCTGGGCAACCACGACGTCGCCCGGCTGTCCATCGCGTCGTTCCGGATCCGCTTCGGCGAGCAGTTCCTGCACCACAACTTCGTCGTCGCGCTGCTCAACGACCTGTTCGGCATCCAGTCCCGGGGCGGCTGCTCCTGCGCCGGGCCGTACGGGCACCGGCTGCTCGCGGTGGGGCCGGCGCAGTCCAACGCCTTCCGCGACGTGGTCGGCGTCGGCTGCGAAGGCATCAAACCCGGCTGGACCCGGCTGAACTTCAACTACTTCATCTCCGACACCGTCCGCGACTACCTGGTGGACGCGGTCGAGCTGATCGCCCGCGAGGGTTACCGGCTGCTCCCGGAGTACCTGTTCGACCCGCACACCGCGTTGTGGCGGCACCGCGACGGCACCACCCGGCCGCCGATCCGGCTGACGGGCCTGCACTGGGACGACGGCGCCCTGATCGAGGCCCGGAGGCACGACCGGATCGGCGAGGACGCGCTGCCGCGGTACCTGGCCGAGGCCCGCGAAGTGCTCGCGTCCCGCCCGGCGCGCCTGCCGGAGGGACCGACCGGGTTGTCGCCCGAGTTCGAGGCACTGCGGTGGTTCGCGCTGCCGCCGTCGTGCGTGCCCGCCGGCGTCGACGCCGTCCCCGTCGTGCACCCCAGCTGCGCCGCCCCCGACCCCGTCCTCCCGTGATCATCAACGGTTGTCCCGGTCATAGTCGTATCAACTCTTGATGATCATGGGGAGAGGCGTCATGCAGCGCGCCGGGCGGCTCGTTCCGTCCTAGGGGTATGGAGCACGAGGATCACGCGGCGGCGCTGGGTCACCGTTGGCGCCGGTTCGGAGCCGGCCTGGCCGGCGGGGTGATGGTCGCGGGCGCGGCGGCCGGAGCGGTCGCCGCCGTCGCGGGTGGCGATGCCGGTCCTGCGGTGCCGCGTGCGGTCGGGACCGCCGACCCGGGTGGGCTGCTCCCCACTTCGCCGCCCACGGAGGTGACCGGGTCCACCGTGAGCTGGGCGCATTCGTACGGCAGCTTCGACGAGCTGCGCCGTAACAGCACGGCCGTCGTGGTGGCGACGGTGGAGTCGGTCGGACCGGCGCCGGGCCCGGAACCGGGCGTGTACCCGGGCAACGAAGTCGTACTGGAGTCCGTGGCACTCCGGGTGCGGGTCGAGGAGACCCTGTGGGGAGCGGTGGCCGGTGAGTCGATCGGCGTCGGCCAGCTGACCGAGGACGTGGTGTTGGGTGGGCCGCCGGTGATGTCCGTAGGCGGCCGGTACCTCCTCTTCCTGGTCGCCCCAGCAGTGGACGAGTGGCGCAACTCGGCCGGCCTCTACTCCATCACCGGATCCGATGGCATCTACTCGTTGGCCGATGGCATGGCGACGCACGCCGGGCGAGCCGAGAGCGTGCTGCCGAAGACGGTGGCGGAGTCCAAAGCACTGCGCGCCGCCACCGGCGACGACGACCTGACGCCCGCGCAGATCGACGAGCTGTACGAGAACGCTCAGCGGTATCGCGGCATCGGTGACCTGCGCGACGCGAGCACGGCGGTGGTGCGGGCCACTGTCGAGACCAGCGATGCCGCGGCCGGCGTGCTCACCTCGCGGGTGGCGGTCGACGACGTGCTGTGGGGTTCGGCCCCGGACGAGCTGGAGATCGAGCAGCCGCTGGCGCCGACCGCGGCCGCTCCCCTCACCACCGGGCGCACCTACCTGCTCTTCCTGACCGCCCACGACGACGCCACATACCGTGTCACGGCTGAGCGTGGGAGCTGGGAGCTGGAACGCGCGCAGGAGCCTCCGGGGTACGTGTTCAAGGGCGCGGGGCCATGGGAGGTGCTCCCGCCCCGCCTCAACGCGTCGCTGGTGACCCAGACGGTGATCCTAGCCCCGTGATCATCGAGGGTTCGCCCGGTCATGGGCGGTCAGGGCCGTGACAAGTCTTGATGATCATGGGGAGACGAGCCAGGCCAGCACGACCAGGACTTGGCCGGCGGCCTGGGCGACGACGAAGCGCTCCAGTGTGGGGCGCAGCGCGGCGCGTTCCACCGCGGTGTTCGCGGGGACGACGGCGGCCAGCGCTGCCAGCACGTGGACGGCGTGCAGGCCCAGGACCGTGAGCGACGCCCACGCCGTCACACCGCGCTCGGCGCCCAGCGCCAGCAGGACGAGGGCCGTCAAGAACGCCGCCGGGACGTGTGTGGCCGGGACGACGGCGGCGGCCAGCCCGAGCGCTCCAGCCACGGCCAGCAGAAACGGCGCGGTCGGCGTCCACATGCCCACGGCGGCGACGGTGCCGGCCGCCACGAGCGCCAGCGCGAGCCGCAGCGCCCACCAGGGGAGGGTCGGGGCCAGCTGCCCGGGCGGGATCAGCCCGCCGGACGGCGTGGGCGTGCCGCCGCCGGGCCGGGCCGGAGTGCCGACCGCCAGGGGTGCGTCGCCGTCGTCGATGCTCATAGTCGCGTCCGCCGCATCGACCGGCGCAACCGGGCCAGGCTGAGCGCCAGCGCCGCCGGCTCGGCCGACGTCACCGGCACGCCGGCCGCGGCGAGAGACCGCATCCGCTCGTCGCGCTCGGCGAGGACGATCCGGGCCGCCAGCGCCACAGCCGGTTCGGCCCGGTCGATCACCAGCGGCGCCGGGAGCACGTCGACCGCGAGCACGGGATGCCCGGCTCGCCGCCAGGACGTCGCCAGCGCGCCGGCGGCGTCGTCGAGGAAGACCGACGTGACGACCACGATCGCGCCGTGCGGGAACCGCGGCACCTTCCGCGGCAGCGGCTGGCTGTCGCCGGACCCTGGGCGGCGGGTGTGCCGGGCCAGCTGGGTGCGCAGCCGCAGCAGGTGCCGCCGTCCGCTGCCCAGGTGGACGTGCTCGTGCGGGCGGGCGAGATCGAGAACGCCGACGCGGTCTCCGTGCTCGATGTACGCCGCGGCCACGGAGGCGACGGTGTCGACGGCGATGTCGATGCTGCTGCGGCCGGCCGGTTCGTCGTCGGCGCCGGACGATCCCAGCCCCGACCAGCTCGCGACCTCGGCCCGCAGATCGAAGCGGTTGTCGAGGCAGCAGACGACGTCGGCGTCGGCGTCCACCTGGGTGTGCCGGGTGTAGAGCTCCTCGCGCGGTCCGGCCTGCCGTGCGGTGACCCGCCAGTCGATGCGGCGCAGCCGGTCGCCGGGCATGAACGGTGACACGTCGTGCAGTTCGGTGCCCTCGCCGGCGCGGCGGGTGCGGTGCGCGCCGACCATGCCCGACGGCCGGGGCGGCAGCGGACCCGGCGGCAGTGTCGTCGTGATGGCCGGCAGCACCTGCGGGGTGTACGGCGTCCCGGTGACCGGGCCGGCGGTGAACAGCCCGTCGTCGGCGACGGCAAGGTGGTCGGGCCGGGCGAGCAGCTGTGACCCCCACACCGGCGACGACGTCTCGGTGACGATCTGCCGAGGCCGGTCGGCCGGTGCGACGACGGCGACCCGCTCGGCCGGGGCGCCCGGTTCCGGCATCGGCAGCACGGTGGCGACGAGCTGCGCGTCCGACGGCGCGATGCGCACGGCGACGGCCACCGGACGCCCGACGGCCAGCACCCGCGGACCGATGGCGCGGACCTCGGGCGGCGGCCGCATCCCGGCCGACAGCGTCCGGCCGGCCGGCCAGCCACCCAGGCTCGGCCGGACCCGTCCGCCCAGGGCCAGAGCGGTGCCCACCGCGAGCGGCACGCCCAGCAGCACCAGTTCGGGCCGGCCCAGCGCGAGCCCGCCGGCGGCCAGCACGGCCGGCAGAAGCACTGCGCGGACCAGCGCCGGGGTGGCCCGCCAGGCCATCTGGTTGGAGGTCATCGTCGCGACGCCGGGCCGGGGACGTGGTCGAGGATCTCGGTGATGATGTCCGCGGTGCGCAACTGCATGGTCCAGGCCTCCGGGGTGAGCGTCAGCCGGTGCGCCAGCGCGGGCACCGCGACCTCCTTGACGTCCTCGGGCAGCACGTAATCGCGGCCGTCCAGCACGGCGACCGCCCGCGCGGTCAGCAGCAGCGCCAGCGACCCGCGCGGCGACGCGCCGACCTCGACCGCCCGGTGTCGCCGGGTGGCCACCGCCAGGTCGACGCAGTACCCGACGATCGAGGGATCGGTGTCGACGGCCTCGACCCCGGCCTGCAGCGCGGTGACCGTCTCGGCGTCGACAACGGGCTCGACGTCGGCCTGCTCCTGCCTGCGGGCCACCCGGCGCGCCAGCACCTCGGCCTCGTCCGGCGGCTCCAGGTAACCGGCCGACAGCCGCAGCATGAACCGGTCGAGCTGCGCCTCCGGCAGCGGATAGGTGCCCTCGTACTCGACCGGGTTGCTGGTGGCGAGCACGTGGAACGGCCGGGGCAGCGCGAACGTCCGTCCCTCGACCGTCGTCTGCCGCTCGGCCATCGCCTCCAACAGTGCGGACTGGGTCTTGGGCGGGGTGCGGTTGATCTCGTCGGCCAGCAGCAGGCCGGCGAAGACCGGGCCGGGGCGGAACGCGAACTCGCGGGTGCCCGGGTCCCACACGAACGAGCCCGTGACGTCGCCGGGCAGCAGGTCGGGCGTGCACTGCAGCCGGCGGAATTCCAGGCCGAGCGCGCTGGCCAGGCTGCGCGCCGCCAGCGTCTTGCCGAGGCCGGGGACGTCCTCGAACAGCACGTGCCCGCCGGCCAGGATGGCGGCCAGCGCGAGCCGCAGCGTGCGCCGCATACCGACCACGGCGGTGCCGACGCCGTCGAGCACGGTGGCGCCGACCCGCGCCACCTCCGTGACGGGTGGCGTGGTGGTGCTGGGCGAGGTCATGGAGTGTTTCCTCCGGGGTCGACGGTGCGGAGCTCTTCGATGGCGGTGACGACGCGGTCCAGGTGGCGCAGGTCGGTGGTGAAGGTGTCGGCCTCGAGCGCGGCGTGGACCTGCGGCCCGAGAGCGCGGACGGCGCGCGGGTCGGACCAGTCGATGCCCAGTCGACGTAGCCGAGCGGTGGCGAGGCGGCGCAGCCGGTACTGCAGCGCCGGGTCGGTCTCCGACGGCCTGGAGCTGCCCAGTCGGTTCGCCAGCCGCCACACCTGGCTGGACCCGCCGCTGGGCGGACGCTCCGGGCGGGCCGGCCAGGGGCCATACCGCGACGCGGGAGCGCTGGTCACGACCAGAATGACGGCCGTGACGCACCCGCCGAGGAGCACCGGGCGGGCACCCTGGACACCGACCAGCCAGCACGCCAGGCCGGTGCCGACGCCGGCCAGGACGCCATGGACGAGCACCTTCCGGGGGACTGCCCGCCGGAGGCGTTCGAGGGCGGCGTGCACCGGCGTGGGGGTCATCGAGGACCAGCCGTCATCGCGGGCCAGCCGGCGCCGGGGCGCCGAGCGTGTCGAGGATGGTGCGCAGCGACCTGCGCGCGGTGGCGACGTCGTCGTCGGTGATGTCGGGGTGGGCCGCGAACCGGGCCCGCTGGTAGAGGCCGAGCAGGGCGGTGGTGGCGTCGTCGTCGGCGTGGTGCCGTCGCAGCAGGGCGGCGGTGAACTCGCTCGGTGTGTGCGCCGGGTCCCGCCCGGCCCCGCTGCCGGCGGCCGCGGACTCCAGCGCCAGCCAGGCGTCGATGACGGCCTGCGCTCCGGTGCCGCCGCGGCCGGACAGCGCGGCGTCGGCGGCCCGAGCGGCGTCACGCAGTTCCTCGGAGACGTCGGCCAGCTCGTCCACCTCGCCGCCGATCACCGTCCGGCGAGCCCGCGCCGACGACACCGATCGCAGCCGCCGGATCAGCGCCATCGCCAGCGCCACCGCCGCGACGGCCAGCAGCGCGGCCAGCACGCCCTGCCACGGCAGGTCCAGGTCCACCGGCTCGTCGCGGGTGCGCTCCGGCAACGGCGTGGGCAACTCCTGCGGCGGCGGCTGGTCGACGGACTCGAGGCGCGGCGGCTCCTGCGCCGAGCCGGACAACCACTCCGGCTCCACCACCTCGACCGGCCCGACACCGGCGGAGAGCACCACGATGATCGCCGCGACGAGCACCACCGCCGCGGCGGCAGGGGCCCTCCCGGAACCGCGCATCGTGTCGATCCTGACATATGGCCCGGACAGCGTCGCCGATTCGTGATCTGTTGCCGGGCACCCGGCGCGGGTAGCGTACGTTTGTTGGTGCGTCGGAACCCTACGAAACCCCGGATGACACATGGCCGTGCAGGAAAAACACGAGCTCGACGATGACGATGTCGTGCTGCCGGAGCGGCGCGCGTCGCTTAAGGTGCTGGGCTGGCTGTTGATCGTCGGCGGTGCGGTCGGACTGCTCGGCTCGGCCATGCTCGTCATCGAGCGCGTCCGGCTGCTCGAGGACCCCGGTTACACGCCGTCATGCAGCTTCAACCCGGTCGTCACCTGTGGCCAGGTCATGGAGAGCTGGCAGGGGTCGCTGTTCGGGTTCCCCAACCCGGTCATCGGGGTGGCGGCGTTCCCCGTCGTCATCACCATCGGCGTCGTGGCGCTGACCGGCGGCAAGCTGCCGCGCTGGTTCTGGCTCGGGCTCAACGCCGGCGCGCTGGCCGGCGCGGTGTTCATCACCTGGCTGTTCACCCAGAGCGTCTACTACATCGGCGCGCTGTGCCCGTATTGCATGGCGGTGTGGGTCGCGACCATCCCGATCTTCGTCTACACGACGGGCTACAACCTTTCCGAGGGGCACCTCAAGGCGCCGCCGGCGTTGCGCCGGGCCGTCGTCGACAGCCGTGGCCTCATCGTCACCGTGTGGTACCTGATCATCGCCATCCTGATCACCATCGAGTTCTGGGACCGCTGGTACCTCGTCTTCTGACCCGCCCCCGCGGCCGGGAAATGATCACGTCCACCTGGGGTACTCCCGCTCCACCATGAATGCTTGCCTGGTGAAGCGGGAGAAGTCCTGCCGGCGGGCCCGACGCCCACTGCGGTGACCCGTCGTGCGCTATCCTGAGAGATGTGCGAGGCCTGCTGCTCCTTACCGGGCCGCGCTGACTGGTAGCGGACGCCCTCAGCGGCGTCACGTCGGCGCGGCTGACCCCTCCTGCGTGAGGGGTCTCTTCTTGTTAGGGGCCTGACGTTCCGGCCCGAAACAGACGACGTAGGGACGAATTCCGATGAGCGAGACGCAGACCGGCACGACCACGACGCCTGCCGAGGACGCACCGTACCGCTACAACGCCGAGCTGGCCGGCACGATCGAGCAGCGCTGGCAGGACCGCTGGGAGCACGAGGGCACGTTCAACGCGCCGAATCCCTCCGGGCCGCTGGCCGAGGGCGGCGACGACCTGCCGTCCAACAAGTTCTTCGTGATGGACATGTTCCCCTATCCGTCCGGGCGGGGGCTGCACGTCGGTCATCCGCTGGGCTACATCGCCACCGACGTCATCGGCCGGTTCCGGCGCATGTGCGGCGACAACGTCCTGCACGCGCTGGCCTACGACGCCTTCGGGCTGCCGGCCGAGCAGTACGCCGTCCAGACCGGCCAGCACCCGCGCAAGACCACCGAGGAGAACATCACGACGATGCGCCGGCAGCTGCGCCGGCTGGGGCTGGGACACGACACCCGCCGCTCGTTCGCGACGATCGACCCGGAGTACGTCCGCTGGACCCAGTGGATCTTCCTGCAGATCTTCAACTCCTGGTTCGACACCGAGGCCGACGGCGGACGGGGCCGGGCGCGGCCCATCGCCGAGCTGGTCGAGCAGTTCGAACGGGGTGAGCGGCCGGTTCCGGGCGGGCGCGCCTGGAGCGAGCTGAGCAAGGCCGAGCGCAACGCCGTCGTCGACGACCACCGGCTGGCGTACGTGTCGGAGTCGCCGGTGAACTGGTGCCCGGGGCTGGGCACCGTGCTGGCCAACGAGGAGGTCACCGCCGACGGCCGCAGCGAGCGCGGCAACTTCCCGGTCTTCAAGCGCAACCTGCGCCAGTGGATGATGCGCATCACCGCCTACGCGGACCGGCTGATCGACGACCTGGACCGCATCGACTGGCCGGAGAAGGTCCGCACGATGCAGCGCAACTGGATCGGGCGGTCCACCGGCGCGACGGTCCGGTTCGCCTCCGACGCCGGTGACGTGGAGGTTTTCACCACCCGGCCGGACACCCTGTTCGGCGCGACGTTCATGGTGGTGGCACCCGAGCACCCGCTGGTCGAGGCGCTGACGCCGTCGTCGTGGCCGGAGGGGACGAAGCCGGCCTGGACCGGCGGGCACACGACCCCAGCCGACGCCGTCGCCGCCTACCGCGCGCAGGCCGCCGGAAAAACAGAGACGGAGCGTCAGGCTGCGACGTCGGAGGGCCGCGACAAGACCGGCGTCTTCACCGGTTCGTTCGCCGTCAACCCGGTCAACGGCCAGCGCATCCCCGTCTTCGTCGCCGACTACGTCCTGATGGGTTACGGCACCGGCGCCATCATGGCGGTGCCTGGTCAGGACGAGCGCGACTGGGAGTTCGCCGAGCGCTTCGACCTGCCGATCATCCGGACGGTGCAGCCGCCGGACGACTTCGACGGCGAGGCGTACACCGGCGAGGGCCCGGCCATCAACTCCGCGAACGACGAGATCTCCCTGAACGGGCGGCCGGTCGACGACGCCAAGGCCGCGATCATCGCGTGGCTGGAGTCGAAGGGCACCGGCGAGGGCACCGTCACCTACCGGCTGCGCGACTGGCTGTTCAGCCGGCAGCGCTACTGGGGCGAGCCGTTCCCCATCGTGTACGACGAGGACGGCGCGCCGATCGCCCTGCCCGACCACATGCTGCCGGTCGACCTGCCCGAGGTGCCCGACTACTCGCCGAAGACCTATGACGCCGACGCCGCGGACACCACGCCCGAGCCTCCGCTGGCCCGGGTGCCGGAGTGGGTCGAGGTCGAACTGGACCTGGGCGACGGCCCCAAGCGCTACCGCCGCGACACCAACACCATGCCCAACTGGGCCGGCTCCTGCTGGTACGAGCTGCGCTACGTCGACCCCACCGCCTCCGACCGGCTGGTCGACCCCGAGAACGAGCGCTACTGGATGGGCCCGCGCACCGACCGCCGGGCCGGCGGCGTCGACCTGTACATCGGCGGCATCGAACACGGGGTGCTGCACCTGCTGTACTCCCGCTTCTGGCACAAGGTGCTGTTCGACCTGGGCCACGTCTCCAGCGAGGAGCCCTTCCACAAGCTGTTCAACCAGGGCTACATCCAGGCGTACGCCTACACCGACGACCGCGGCCAGTACGTCCCCGCCGACGAGGTCATCGAAGAGGAACAGGACGGGAAGTCCGTGTGGTTCTTCGAGGGGAAGCCGGTCAACCGCGAGTACGGCAAGATGGGCAAGAGCCTGAAGAACATCGTCACGCCCGACGACATGTACAGCGCCTACGGCGCCGACACGTTCCGGGTGTACGAGATGTCGATGGGCCCGCTGGACATGTCCCGGCCCTGGGAGACCCGAGCGGTCGTCGGCTCACTGCGGTTCCTGCAGCGCGTCTGGCGCAACATCGTTTCGGAAGACACAGGTGAAACCGTCGTTTCGGTGCGGTCCGCCGACGACGAAACCCGCCGCATCCTGCACCGCACCATCGCCGCGGTCCGTGCCGACATGGAGGCGATGCGATTCAACACCGCCATCGCCCGCATGATCGAGCTGAACAACCACCTGACCAAGCTGGACTCCGTCCCGCGAGAGGCGGCCGAGGCGCTGGTGCTGATGCTGGCCCCCGTCGCTCCGCACATCGCCGAGGAACTGTGGTCGCGGCTGGGCCACCCGCAGTCGCTGGCGCGGGAGCCGTTCCCCGTCGCCGACCCGGCACTGCTGGTCGACGACACCGTCACCTGTGTCGTCCAGGTGGCCGGGAAGGTCCGCGACCGGCTGCAGGTGCCGCCGTCCGTCGACGACGACACCCTGCGTGAGCTGGCGCTGGCGTCCGAGGCGGTGCAGCGCACGCTGGACGGCCGCGGGGTGCGCACCGTGATCGTCCGGGCGCCCAAACTGGTCAACGTCGTCCCGGCCTGAGCCGGGCGGGCTCGGATGCCGGAACGGGTCGCGGTCGTCACCGACTCCACGGCGCACCTCGCCACCGAGGACGCCGTCGAGCGCGGCATCGAGGTGGTGCCGCTGCAGGTCGTCGTCGACGGGTCGGCGATGGACGAGGGCACCGGCATCGGCCCACGTGAGGTCGCCGAGGCGCTGCGCCGGCACGTCCCGGTGACGACGTCGCGGCCCAGCCCGCGCTCGTTCCTCGACGTCTACGAGTCGGCGGCGGCGCAGGGCGCGTCGAGTGTCGTGTCGGTGCACCTGTCCGGCAGCCTGTCCGGCACGGCCGACGCCGCCCGGCTCGCCGCCCGCGACGCCCCCGTCCCCGTGCACGTCGTCGACTCCCGGTCGCTCGGCATGGGGCTGGGCTTCGCCGTCCAGACGGCGGCGAGCGCGGCCGCGCGAGGCCTGACGGCCGACGAGGTCGCCGAGCTGGCGCGGGACCGCGCGGTCCGGTCGTCGGCGTTCTTCTACGTGGACACACTGGAATACCTGCGTCGCGGCGGCCGCGTCGGTGCGGCAACGGCGGTGGTCGGGACGGCGCTGGCGATCAAACCGCTGTTACACCTGCACGACGGGTGGATCGAGCTGCTGGAGAAGGTGCGCACGTCCGGACGGGCGCGAGCCCGGCTCGAGGACCTGGCCGTCGCCGCGGCCGCGGCGGCACCCGGGCCCGTCGACGTCGCCGTCCACCACCTCGACAACGCCACCCGCGCCGGGCAGCTGGCGCAGCGGCTGCGCGAACGGCTGCCCTCGATGAGCACCCTGGTGGTCAGCGAGGTCGGAGCGGTGATCGGCGCCCATGTCGGGCCGGGCATGCTGGCGGTTGTGATCAGCCCGCGGTGACACATGGGTCGCTGTGGGAGCCGCGTCGTGACGGCTCGGAGTTTGTCGGTGACCGTTGACAGGATGTGAGGGCAGCTCCTGCTCGTCTCGCGTCACCCGAGAGGATAGCTCCATGGCTCCGAGATCGTCCGAGGTCTTCAACCTCACCTTCGACGCCGCCGACCCGGACCGGCTGGCCCGCTTCTGGGCCACCGCGCTGGGCTACGAGATGGAACCGCCGCCTGACGGTTTCGGCTCGTGGCCGGAGGCGTTGGCGGCCTGGAACATCCCCGAGGACCGCTGGGACAGCGCCAGCGCCGTCGTCGACCCCGCCGGCGTGCTGCCGCGCATCTTCTTCCAGAAGGTCGCCGAGCCGAAAACCGCGAAGAACCGGGTTCACCTGGATGTGCGGTCCTGGCGGGGCGCCGAAGCGTCACCGGCCGAGCGCCGGGACCTGGTCGACGCCAGGGCACGCGAGCTGGTCGAGGCCGGCGCCACCGTCGTCGGGCCGGTCGAAGACCTCGGTTCGTACTGGGTGGTCATGCTCGACCCGGAGGGCAACGAGTTCTGTGTGACCTGAGCCGGCGGAAAGGCCCCGGTGCCCTGGTTCACTGGTGCCATGACGACGGATCCCTGGCAGGTCGACCGCCTCGACCTCGACGGCTACCTCGCGCGCCTCGATCTGCCGGCCAGTGAGCCGAGTCGCGCGGCGTTGGACGAGCTGCACGAGGCGCACGTCCGCACGTTCACCTTCGACAACATCGATGTCCTGCTCGGGCAACACCCGGGAGTCGACCTCGACGCAGTGCAGGACAAGTTCGTCGGCCGGGGCCGGGGCGGCTACTGCTTCGAGCACTCGACGGTGTTCGCCGCTGCCCTGCAGCGGCTGGGCTACGACGTACGCCGTCACCTCGGAAGGGTCGGCGACCCGGCGGATGGCAGCCAGCAGGGCCGCACCCATATGGTCGTCGAGGTCGTGCTCGACGGGCAGCGGCTGCTGTGCGACCCCGGCTTCGGCATGAGCGTGCTGCGGCCGATCCCATTGACCGACGGCGCCGAGGACGACCACCGCGGCTGGCGCTACCGCGTCGACAGCGGCGACGGGTCATGGGCGATGCGCCGCTGGCGCGACGACGGCTGGCTGATGATGCACACCACCGACGAGCTGTCCGTGCTGCCGGTCGATGTCGCGATCGGGCACCATTACACCAGCACCCACCCCGCGTCGCACTTCAGCCGTACCCTCGTCCTCGCCCGGCACCTCCCGGGCCGGCACGTCACCGTCACCCACGAGACCGTCACCGTGCGCCGCGCCGGCGCACCCACCGAGCATCGCCCGTTGGGCGAGGGCGAGCTGGCCGACTGGCTGCGGGTCCTCGACGTACCGCTCACCGCGGATGAGGAGCGGGGGCTCCTCACCCGCGTCACGGGTATGCGGAGCTGACCCGACGGCGATCCTGGGCGGAGGGGTGCGGATCCCGCCCCGGGTCGCCGCGATGCTCCCCACCGTCAGTGCGCTGGGACGGAGACACACACGAGGACGGTGTCGTCCATCGCTTCCAGCTCGCCCGGTGAGTGCTCGGGGACCTGGACGAAGCCGCCGGCTTCGACCACGATGTCCCTGCCGCCGCTGCGAATCCGGAGTGAGCCGCGTATGACGA
Source organism: Jiangella gansuensis DSM 44835 (assembly GCF_000515395.1). Taxonomy (NCBI): domain Bacteria; kingdom Bacillati; phylum Actinomycetota; class Actinomycetes; order Jiangellales; family Jiangellaceae; genus Jiangella; species Jiangella gansuensis. The sequence continues at coordinate 3,629,528 of NZ_KI911782.1, forward strand.
CCCACACCTCCTCGTACGGCGCCGGCAGGTCTGCGCGTTCGCCGCGACCGAAGTGCGCCGAGTAGGCGCTCAGCGGGCCTCCGTCGACCTTCTCCACGGCTGGGGTGATGAAGATCCGGCGCTCGCCGAACTGCACGGTTCGGTCGTTCTTCGCCGTGTCGAACGCTCGGACGGCGGTTGTCGCGTCCATGCCAGAGTTCCCTTCACGAGTGCGGAGCTTCGGTCGTCAGCTGTGGCACTGATCCGCTTCCTCCGAGCGTCCGGCGACGGGGTCGGCCTCGCCATGCGGTTCCTCGTCGATGCGGGCGGTCCGGAGCCCCCAGAAGACCAACACGGCCAGGACCGCGAGACCGATGGCGGCGAGCAGGTAGGCATCACGGGTCGCGACGGTGAACGCGGCCTGTGCCGCCTCGGAGAGCTGCGCCGCGAGGTCCGGGGGCAGATCCTGCGTTGCGGTGATCGCCCCGCCGATGTTCTGGACGCTCTGCTCCGCTGCCTGGTGGTCCAGCCCGCTCGGGAGGGTGTCCTGGAGGGCGCGGGAATACCCGACGTAGGCGACCGTGCCACCCAGCGCCAGCCCCGCCGTGTTGCCCAGGCTTCCTCCGACTTCCTGCATCGCCTGCGCGGAGCCTGTCTGGTGGACCGGGGCATGTGTGAGCACCACGTTCGTTCCGAGCGCGAACACCGGCGCAACCCCGGCGGCCAGCAGCGCGGCGGCACCGACGAGGAGAAGCGTGGACGACTCCGGCCCGGCGGACACCACCATGAGCATGCTGACCGCGCCGGCGAGAGCCACCAGCACACCCAGTCCTATGGCGTTCCCGGGGCGGAGCCAGCGAAGGAGCACCGGCGATGCCGCCGTGGCCGCCACCGAGACGAGGGCCGGAATCACCAGGAGGGCACCCGCGGCAAGAGGTGAGTGGCCGATCACCACCTGGAGGTGCTGGGCGAACTGCAGGTCGGCGCCGGCGGTCGCCGTGATCACCAGCCAGATGGCGACGAGGCCGAGTGAGAACGGTACGGACCGGAACAGCGTCAGGTCCAGCAAGGGGTCGGCGAGCATCCGCTGCCGGCGGACGAAGGCGGCGATCAGCAACACACCGGCGGCTGCAGCCAGCCCATGTACGACGTTCCATCCACTCGCGGCGAGTTCCTGGACGCCGTAGACGATCCCGACGATGCCCGTCAACGACAGCCCGATGCTGAGGACGTCGACGCGGCCGGTTCCGGTGCCGTCGACGTTCGGCAACAGGCGGCGGGCGAGCAGGGCCACAGCGAGGGCGACCGGGACGTTGACCAGGAAGATGGAGCCCCACCAGAAGTGTTCGAGCATGACACCGCCGACCGGCGGTCCCAGCGCCATGCCCCCGGAGAACGCCGCCATGAACAGCGCCACCGCGGTCGAGAACTGCCGCGGGATCGGGAACATTCGACGGAGCAGGGCCATGCCCGCCGGTGCCATGGTGACCGCCGATGCACCGAGCAGCATCCGGGCCACGATGAGGACCTCGACCGAAGGCGCGAAGGCCGCCAGAGCAGAGGCCAGGCCGTAGGCGAGCATGCCGAGGGTGAGCAGCCGACGGGGGCCGAACCGGTCCACGAGCCGACCCGCCGTGAGGACCAGGCCGGCGCCGGCGATGTCTCCGATGTGCAGGACCCACAGCTGCTGTGTGCCGGACGGCAGCAGATCGGCCGCGATGGTCGGGATGGCGAGGAAGAGCACGGTCATGTCGAGGGCGGTCATGAAGACGGGCACCATCAGCAGACTCAGCCCGATCCATGCGCGACTGTCGACCCTGGACGCTGGTGGATCCTGCATGCCAGCCACGAAACCTCCTTTACGCTACGGTACGTTTCGTATTTATTTTACGGTACCGTGGATGCCATGGCTACCGGCAGAGGCCGCCCCCGGGACACGCAGATCGACGCGGCAGTGCTCCAGGCGACCGCCGAGGTCCTCGACCAGCAGGGATACCGCGGCGTGATCATCGAGGACGTGGCCCGGCGGGCGGGCGTCAGCAAGACCGCGGTCTACCGGCGCTGGCCGAACCGGCACCGCTTGACCCTCGCCGTCCTCGAGGACCGCCTGGGCAGAATCGAGGCTCCGAGCACCGGCTGCACCTTGTGCGACCTGCACGAATGCCTGGCGCTGATCACCAACGCCTTCTGCCGTCTCGGGGCGGGCACCCTCGCTCAACTCATCGCCGAGGGCGACGACGACCCCTCCGCGCACCAGCACCTCACCGAAGCCGTGCTCGACCCTCCACGGCGAGCGGTCCACCGGACCTTGTTCGAGGCACGCCAGCGTGGCGACCTCAGAAGTGAAGTCGATCTGCCGCTCGCTGTCGACGCCCTCAGCTCCCTCGTCTTCTACCGGCTGCTCCTCGGCGCCGATCCGATGGATCCGGACGAGATCGAGGCGGTCGTCATCGCACTCCTGCGCGGAATCGCCGCGGACGCCGACGCCCTGCTGCGCGAGGCCGCCGGACACGAGGAACACCAACCACAGTCCTGAGACCCAGCAGCGGTATGACGGCGGCCGGGGGAGAGCGAGTCGGACGTCCACGGACGGCTCCGGGGCGGGCCGATTCGGTCGGCTGCGGCGCGCAGAGGCCGCTTCGGCAGCCCGACCGGTCGGGGAACGGTGCTGACAGACAGGCTTCTGTCCACAGCCCTTGACCAGCGGCATCGCTTGTCCACATTCGGGCATTCACCCCTGGATCGCGACGCTGCGCCGGCCTAGCGTCGCTGGACATGCGATCGCTGCGCAGCCGCCCCGCCGACCCCCGCACCCCCGCCGTCGCGCGGGCCCGGGTGGCGCGGCTGGCAGGGTCGGCTCGCGTGGTTCCACCCGCCGGTGGTGACGGGACGAGCGGCGAACGCGGCTGGTGGAGCGACGCCGACGGACCGGGCGGCGCCGGCGGGTTGGGTGACGCCGACGGGTGGGACGAAGCCGAGGCTCTGGCCGTCGCCGACGCGCCGACTGGCCACGGTGGTCGACATCGGCGCACGGACGGGCCACCGGGTGCACCGGCCGGCGGCGTCCTCGGCCGTACCGGTGGCGAGGGCCTCGACGACGGACCTGCTCGCGACGCCGACAAGGCCGGGCGTGATGCGGACGGGGCGGGCCGCTATGCCGCCGACGGTGCACGGGGCAGCGAGGGCGATTGGCCGGCGGCGGTCCATGACCACCTGCCGTTGGCGCTACGGGTCCGGCTGCGCCTGGAACGCGGCCACGTCACCGTCGTCGTGCTGGTGGTGCTGCTGGGAGTGCTCGGCGCGGCAGTCGTGTACCTGGTGTCCCGGCCCCAGGTCGTGCCCATCGACGCCGAGATCACGGCCACCGGCACGCCGGCTCATGCGGACGACGACGCCAGGCCCGAGCCGCCTGCCGCCGACGAAGCCGAACCCGGCGGAGCCGGCGACGGCAGCGGCACTGGGAGCGGTGCCGGCGCGGCGCCGGCGGGCACCATCATGATCCACGTCGCGGGGCTCGTGGCCGCACCGGGAGTCGTCGAACTGCCGGCCGGAACCCGGGTCGTCGACGCCATCGAGGCAGCGGGCGGACCGACCGCCGAGGCCGACCTGACCCCGCTCAACCTCGCCCGCGTCCTGACCGACGGCGAGCAGGTCATCGTCACTGCCGAACCGCCGGCCGGCCAGCCGGCGGTGCCGCCACCACCCGATCCCGGAGCCGGCGTTCCCGTAGGCCCACCGGCCGGTCCGGTGAACCTCAACACCGCGACCGCCGCCGACCTCGACACGCTACCCGGCATCGGTCCCACCCTCGCCGGCCGGATCCTCGAGTGGCGCGAGCAGCACGGCCGCTTCACCACCGTCGACGAGCTGCGCGAAGTCTCCGGTATCGGCGAGCAGCGCTTCGCCGAGCTCGAACCTCTGGTGGCGGTATGACCACCGTTCCCGGCGGGTCCTCCACACCTGAACCGCCCGGCCCGGGCCGCTCCGAGGGCCGGTCCTCGACGCTCGGCGGCTCTTCGGCATCAGACCCGGCCGACACCATCGACCTCCGGCTGGTGCCGGTCGCCGTGGCCCTCTGGCTGGGTGCTCTGGCCGGCGTGGCGCTGCCGCGCTGGGTGGGTCTCGGCGTGTGCGCGCTGGCCATCGCAGCTGGCGTCGTGTCGGTCGCCGTCGGCCCTGCCAACAGGCGTGACCCGGCAGTCGGGCGCGACCCGGCCGGTAGGCGCGCCGTCGTCGTCGCCGCGATGTGTCTGCTGGCGGGCGTCGCGGTCGGCACGGCGCGATCGTCGCCGGTCTGGAACGGTCCGGTGTCCGACCTCGCCGCAGCAGGGGCACACGTCCAGCTCGACGGTGTCGTCGCGCGCGACCCCGCGATCCGGCAGAGCGGGACCGCGGGTGACGAACGCGGCGCCGCCCAGTACGTCGTCGGGCGGATCCGGGTCGACGAGGTCATCGGCCGCGGCCGCACCTACGAGGTCCGCGTGCCTGTGCTGCTGGTCAGCGGCGACCTCGGCTGGGCCGATCTCTTGCCTGGTCAACGGGTCCGTGCTGAGGGTCGGCTCGAGGCAACTGACGAGGCCAGACCCGAGGTCGCCGCCGTCTTCCGGCCATACGGCGGGCCGGGGGAGACCGGGCCGCCGAGCCTCGCCAGCCGCGCCACGGAGCCGTTCCGCGACGGTCTGCGCCGCAGCGTCGACGGCGTCCACCGGGACGCGCGCGGGCTGATCCCCGGCCTCGTCATCGGCGACGAGTCGCTCATGCCTGACGACCTGCGCGAGGCCATGACGGTGTCCGGGCTGACCCACCTGACCGCCGTGTCCGGCACGAACATCACCATCCTGCTGGTGGTCGCGCTGGGTCTGGCTCGCTGGAGCCGGGTGCGCGGTTATGTGCTCCCCGTGGTCGGAACTGTGTGCGTGGCCGGGTTCGTGCTGCTCGCGCGGCCCGAGCCCAGCGTGGTCCGGGCCGCGGCGATGGGTGTGGTGGCGGTCGTGGGTGTCGCTCTCACCGGGCGTCGCCGAGGGGTACCGGCGTTGTCGGCGGCGGTGTGCGTCCTGGTGCTGGTCGACCCATGGCTGGCTCGCAGCGTCGGCTTCGCACTGTCGGTGCTCGCCACGGCCGGCATCCTGCTTCTCGTACCGGCCTGGGGCCGGGCGCTGCGCTGGTTGCCGCGTCCGCTGGCGCTCGCGGTGACGGTGCCGCTGGCAGCCCAGGTGGCGTGTACGCCAGTCCTGCTGGCCGTGGCGGGCGAGCTGAGCCTCGCCGCGCTGCCGGCAAACATGCTTGCCGCCCCGGCGGTGGCTCCGGCGACGGTGTTCGGGGTCGCCGCGGCGGCCGTGAGTCCGGTGGCGATGCCGGTGGCGACGGCGCTCGGCTGGCTCGCGTCCCTGCCGGCCTGGTGGATCGGGGTGGCGGCGCGGTGGTTCGCTGACCAGCCGGGAGCGGTGGTGCCGTGGCCGCCGGGCGTCGGCGGCGTGGTCGTGGCCGTCGTGCTCGTGATCCTGGCGCTGGTGGCGGTGCCCATGGTGCTGCGCCGGCCGGTCGTGTCCGCGGCCGCCGGCACCGTGCTGCTTGTCGGCCTGTTGAAGGCGGTGCCCACGCCGGGATGGCCGCCGCCGGGCTGGCTGGTCGTCGCCTGCGACGTCGGCCAGGGCGATGCGCTGGTGTTACGTGCGGGCGAGAGGGCGGCCGTGGTCGTCGATGCCGGGCCGGAGCCGCGCCACGTCCGGCGTTGCCTCGATGCGCTCGCTGTGGAGCATGTGCCGCTGCTGGTGCTCACGCATTTCCACGCCGACCACGTGTCCGGCGTTCCCGGCGTGCTCGCCGGACGCGCCGTCGGGCAGGTGCTCGTCTCGCCGCTGGACGACCCGCCGGCGAACGCCGCGCAGGTCCGGCACTGGCTTGACGCGGCCGGTGTGCCGGTGCGCGTCGCACAGGCCGGTGAACGGCGGCGCATCGGCCCGGCGCTCGAGCTCGAGGTGCTCTGGCCGCGCCGGCTCATCACCTCGGCGGAGTCGGCGTCCAACAACAGCAGCGTGGTCGTCACCGCCGACGTCGACGGCGTCGGCGTGCTGCTCACCGGCGACCTCGAACCGGCCGCGCAGCGAGCCCTGCTCAGCGCCGAGCCAGACCTGACGGCCGACGTGCTCAAGGTCGCCCACCACGGCTCGCCGCATCAGGACCACGATCTGCTGACCGGTGTGGACGCCCGGCTCGCCCTGATCAGCGTCGGCGACAACGACTACGGGCACCCGGCGCCTCGGGTTCTCGATGCCCTGCACGCTGACGGCGTAGGCGTCTATCGCACCGACGAGCACGGCAGTATCGCCGTGGTCAGGTCCGAGCGGGGTGGGCTGTCCGGCGGGCTCGGGGGGCTGGGGGTGGTGACGGGTGGGCCGCGCGTTCCCGCCTCCCGCGGCCGTGGCGCCGAGCGGACCGGTACCGGCGGCCGCGGACCACCAGGCACGTCACCTCGCCCGGCGGACCGGCCACACGGCGAGCTCCGCCTCCGAACCACCGGTCGTGAGATGGGCGCCGAGGTTGTCGGGACCACGTGGCATGCTGTGATGCGACATGGCTGCGCTATCCACCGACCCCCTCGTTCCGGTCACGCTCGTCACCGGTCCGGAGGCCCTGCTCGCCGAACGGGCCGTCGCCGCGGTGGTCCGCGCCGCCCGCGCGGCCGACTCCGACGCCGATGTCTCCCACGTCGCCGGTTCCGAGCTCAACGCCGGCATCCTGGCCGAGCACGCGAGCCCGTCGCTGTTCGCCACCCGGCGGGTGCTCGTGGTCAACGACGTCCAGGACGTCAGCGAGTCCGCCGGCGAGGCCCTGCTGGGTTACCTCCGTGCGCCGGTCGAGGACATCCACCTGGTGCTGGTTCACCCGGGCGGGGTCAAGGGCAAGAAGCTGCTCACGGCGCTGCGGAAGACTGGCGTGCACGAGGTCCCCGCCGAACGGATCACCCGCCCGGACGACCAGGTGAGCTTCGTTCGCGCCGAGGTGCGGCGCGCCGGCGGGCGCATTGACGAGGGCGCGGCACGTCAGCTGGTCGAGGCCGTGGGCGGTGACCTGCGCGGCCTGGCGTCGGCGGCGGGTCAGCTCGCCGCCGACGCGCCCGACGGTGCGGTCACCGGCCAGGTCGTCGCCATGTACTTCGAGGGCCGGGCCGAGGTCAAAGGCTGGGTGGTGGCCGACCGCGCCGTCGAGGGCAAGACCGGCGAGGCGGTGGAGCAGTTGCGGTGGGCGCTGGAGACCGGCACCGACCCGGTGCTGATCACCGGCGCGCTCGCCACCTCGCTGCGTTCGTTGGCCAGGCTGGCTGGATCCCCGCGTGGTCTGCGCGATGCCGACGTCGCCCGCGACCTCGGCATCCCGCCGTGGAAGGTGCGCATCCTGCGTGGGCAGCTGCGGGGGTGGACGCCGGCGGGTCTGGCCGGCGCCATTCGCGTGGTCGCCGACGCGGACCTCGCGGTCAAGGGTGCCGGCAACGACGCGACCCTCGCCTTGACCACGGCGCTCGTGCAGATCGGCATCGTTCGCGCCGCCTGACTCACCGCGGCGCGTCGGTACTCCGCCTCGCATCACCGACCCGGCCAGTCCCACACCCGCTGGGCCGCTGCCGACGACCGGCTCAGCGGGTTCGGCGGGTCCGCCCGAGCCGCATCGCACCTCGCCTGACGGCCCTGGTCGGTGGGCGCACGACAACGGCGCCGTCCGCCCGGAAGGCCGGGGAACGGCGCCGTCGGTGAGCCGAGGAGGCCGAGCCTCAGAGCGAGGCGGCCCGCTTGGCGATCGAGGACTTGCGGTTGGCCGCCTGGTTCTTGTGGATGACGCCCTTGGACGCGGCCTTGTCGAGCTGCTGCGCCGCAGTGCGGGCCAGCGTGGTGGCCTGCTCGGTCTCGCCGGCGTCAGCGGCTTCGTGGAACTTCCGGATGGACGTCTTCAGCGACGACTTGACGGCCTTGTTGCGCAGTCGAGCCTTCTCGTTGGTGAGAATGCGCTTCTTCTGGGACTTGATGTTCGCCACGAAACGTGTGCCTTCGGTCGGTTCGGATGGGTCGTGAGGGCGTCGGGCGTCCTCGGACCTGCGACAGTGGGGGCCATCGCAGCGGCGAGAGGTCGTCCGGGCGCGTCCGCGACCTAGGCAGGCGCGCGACGCCCAACGATACCAGCGACCTGGCCCACCAGCCAATTCTGCCCTGTCGGCACGTCAGCGCCAACCATAACGCTTGCGCAGAACCGCGATGACCCGGTCGAACGGTTCTCGGTCCAGCGCCGCCGCCTCGCGTCGCATGCCGGACCGGTGCAGCCGCAGGACGCGGCTCACATCGACCCAGGACGGCCGGTTCTCGCCGTCCCACCGGCCGGCACCGACCGGCACCCAGTCGGACTCGCCGTCATGGTTCCTGCTGGTCAGTTGGACGGCGAGGAGTGTGCCGGCCGGCTCCAGCGCAACGATGAGCACCGGCCGGTCCTTGCCGCGTCCGTCGTTCTCCTCGTACGGGACCCAGGTCCAGACGATCTCGCCCGGGTCGGGGTCGCCGTCGGTGTTCGGGTTGTAGGAGGTGTGCACCCGGCCGACCGAGTGCGCCTCGGTGGTCGCGTCGGGGCCGTGCCGGCCCGGGGTGTCCTCGCCACCACGAGTGTCGTCCCTGCCGGGCCGCGGCTGCTCGCGTCGGCGCGGCGACCGATCAGCGGGTGCCCGGCGGGTGCGGCGCTGCGGTGGGGTCAGGAGTTGGCGCACGACATCACGGAGACGAGCCACGACGGCACTGTAGCGCCGGCGCACCGCTCCGGGGGCGTGCTCCGCGACTGTTACCGCTTCACCGGGTATGCAGGCGTGGTGAAGCGGGCACACCCATGGTGGACGTGATCATTCACAACAGGGCGGCGGGGAGGGCCTCGTCGACAGGGTGGATGACGTACGCGACCCCGCCGGACCCGCCGGCCGTCTCGCCGTCGGCGGTGCGCCGCTGGGTGCGCAGCCAGACCTGCTCGAACTGCTCGCGCTGGTAGACCCGCCGGACGGTCTCGTTGGACGGCGACGCCGGGTCGTTGACGATGACGTCGCCGTCGTCGGTGAATCCGACCACCACGAACAGGTGCCCGTTCGTGTCGTACCCGGCGCCGTCGAGCTCGTCCTGCCGGAACGACTGCGACGTCACCACCGGGATCCCGGCCGCGATGAGCCGTTCGACGTCGTCGAGGGAGCCCAACCGGGTGACGAACGCGTCCAGCCCGCCGACGGCGGCGGCATACGCGGTGTTGAACGGCCAGTTGCCGGCGCCCCCGTACTCGTGGTCCCACGTCATGCGGGCCGCGTGCGCGACCTGCGGGTCGGTGTAGCCCGGCTCGATCCAGGCCATGTCGTCGTTGGAGGGGGTGACGCCGTAGTACTCCATGACCATGGTCGTGGAGGCCGGGCTGCACCATACGGCGCCGCCTCCGCCGTACTCGGGGTAGGAACCGGCGTGGATGTTCTGCGAGCGACGGGGGACGTCCAGTTCGGTCCCCCAGGCGATGCCGCCCTCGCTCGGCTCGACGGCGAACCGTTCCGGCACGTCCGACGCCATCACGGTCAACCCCCACACCCGGGGAGTGGCCAGCGACCCCGGCGCGCGGTGCAGCGTGAGCCGCAGCTGGTGGGCGTCGATGCGCACGCCGGAGTCGGCGTCGGTGACGGCGACGGTGTCGGTGAGCACGGTGCTGCGCCCATCGGACTGGTCGTCGACGCTGGTGCGCTTGATCGCGCCGTCGCCGCTGGCCCAGACGCCCATGGTGTACCAGGGCGTGGTGGTGCCGTCGCTGTAGGTGCCCTGCAGCTCGACGGAGATCCAGGTGCCGTGCGGGGTGGAGGCGTTCCACGATGCGATGAGCTCGGTGGCGCCGAGGCCTGCGTCCGTCACCGGTGAGGTCCAGGTGGAGTACTCCCAGGTGGCGTTGCGGCCGGTGTGCGGGTCGGTGTAGTCGCGGGTGCCGGCTGGTGCTGTCATGACGACACCTGCGTGGGTGCCGGGCAGCGGCCACAGGCCGTCGGCCTCGCCGCCGGCCCAGTCGGCGGCGGTGGTCCAGCGGGCGAGGCCCACCTGGCTGTCGCCTTCGTCGTCGGCGGCGGGCGCCGACGACGACACGTCACCGTCGGCGACGGGTTCGGCGACAGGAGCGCCGGCGGCCGGCGGGACGGAGGCCGGCAACGCCGCGACCACGAGGGCGGCCAGGCCGGCCAGGGCGACGGTGTACGCGACGCCGCGGGCGAGCAGGGACGCGGCGGCGGGCGGGCAGTACATCGTGACTCCCGGAGACGACGAGCGAACCGGTGGACGCGGGCAGCGGGCAGGCGGCGCCCCGCGCACGGCGGCTCGGACCGCACCCACCCACCGCACACTATGGCTGGTCCGGCGGACCGTTTCCAGCCCGGGTCGCGGCGCGTCGCACGTACGCCCCGGAAGATCGATCCTGGGGCTCATCTCGGAGGAGGCCGGGCTCCGGGGCGTCGAGCGCTCCGCAGGTGGCCGCGTCGTGGAGAAGCGGGAGGCACGGCGGCGGCGCGCTCCACTCGACGCCGGCGCGGTGCCGGATCGCGGAGGAGCATGGGATGATGTCCGGTACGGGCCGGTGTGTTGTTGCCCGACCGCCCGTCATCGAACCGCCTGCGAGGAAGCTGCGTGCCTGTCAGTGAGAACGCGCCGGTTCCGTCGGCCACGCCGCCGGAGCTGATCCGCAATTTCTGCATCATCGCCCACATCGACCACGGCAAGTCGACGCTGGCCGACCGGATGCTGCAGCTCACCGGCGTCGTCGACGATCGGTCCATGCGGGCGCAGTACCTCGACCGCATGGATATCGAACGCGAGCGCGGCATCACCATCAAGAGCCAGGCGGTTCGGCTGCCGTTCACCTCGCAGTCCGGCGACCACGCGGGTGCCACGTACGCGCTGAATCTGATCGACACCCCCGGGCACGTCGACTTCTCCTACGAGGTCAGCCGCAGCCTGGCCGCCTGCGAGGGCGCGATCCTGCTGGTCGACGCGGCGCAGGGCATCGAGGCGCAGACGCTGGCCAACCTGTACATGGCGCTGGAGAACGACCTCACGATCATCCCGGTGCTGAACAAGATCGACCTGCCGGCGGCGCAGCCCGAGAAGTACGCCGCGGAGCTGGCCCACCTCATCGGCGGTGACCCCGACGACGTCCTGCGAGTGAGCGGCAAGACCGGCGAGGGCGTGCTGGAACTGCTCGAGCGCGTGGTCGCCGAGGTGCCCCCGCCGGTCGGCGACGCCGGCGCCCCGGCCCGCGCCATGATCTTCGACAGTGTCTACGACACCTACCGCGGCGTCGTCACCTACGTGCGCGTCATCGACGGCCGGCTCACCCCGCGCGAGCGCATCCTCATGCTCTCCACCAAGGCCACCCACGAGCTACTCGAGATCGGCGTCATCTCGCCGGAGATGCATCCGGGCGCGGGCCTCGGCGTCGGCGAGGTCGGCTACCTCATCACCGGGGTGAAGGACGTCCGCCAGTCGAAGGTCGGCGACACCATCACCGACGCCCAGAAACCGGCCGCCACGCCGCTGGCCGGTTACCGCGAGCCCAAGCCCATGGTGTTCTCGGGCCTGTTTCCGCTGGACGGCTCGGACTACCCCGACCTGCGTGAGGCGCTGGACAAGCTCAAGCTCAACGACGCCGCCCTGGTCTATGAGCCGGAGACGTCCGGGGCGCTCGGCTTCGGGTTCCGATGCGGGTTCCTCGGCCTGCTGCACCTGGAGATCGTCCGGGAGCGGCTGGAGCGCGAGTTCAACCTCGCTCTCATCTCGACCGCGCCGAACGTCGTCTACACGGTCTTCATGGAGGACGGGAGCGAACACACGGTCACCAACCCGAGCGAGTTCCCCACCGGCAAGATCGCCTCCGTCCAGGAACCCGTCGTCCGCGCCACCATCCTGGCGCCGAGCGAGTTCGTCGGCACCATCATGGAGCTGTGCCAAGCCCGCCGCGGCACCATGCACGGGATGGACTACCTGTCCGAGGACCGCGTCGAACTGCGCTACACCATCCCGCTCGCCGAGATCGTCTTCGACTTCTTCGACGCGCTCAAGTCGCGCACCCGCGGCTACGCCAGCCTCGACTACGAGCCCACCGGTGACCAGGAGGCGGACCTCGTCAAGGTCGACATCCTGCTGCACGGCGACCCGGTCGACGCGTTCAGCGCGATCGTCCACCGCGAGAAGGCCTACGCCTACGGCGTCGCGATGGCCGGCAAGCTCAAGGAGCTCATCCCGCGGCAGCAGTTCGAGGTGCCCATCCAGGCCGCCATCGGCGCCCGGGTGATCGCCCGCGAGAACATCCGCGCCATCCGCAAGGACGTCCTCGCCAAGTGCTACGGCGGCGACATCACCCGTAAGCGGAAGCTGCTGGAGAAGCAGAAGGAAGGCAAGAAGCGGATGAAGATGGTCGGCCGGGTCGAGGTGCCCCAAGAGGCCTTCATCGCCGCGTTGTCCTCCGACTCCAACTAGCCGCCCGCCCCGAGCCACCTTGATCATGGCGCTCCTTCTGTCGCCATAGCCGCACTTTGCGCGCCATGATCAAGGACCGTTGCTATCGTGCGAGCGTGCCGACCCCTGTCCACGCTCGGAACCATCCCACCGCCCTGTTCTACGGAGACTCCATCGTGACGGGCTGGCGCGGCACGACCGAACCGCGCAGCAGGTGGACGAGCCGGGTCAGCGACCGGCTCGGCTGGCGCGAGATCAACCTGGCCGTCAACGGAATGGGGTACTTCCGGCGCCGCGGGCCCCGCGACGGCAACGGAGAACTGTCGCCGTCGGCGACGGACACCACCCTGCTGGATGCCGCCATCCGGTTGGCGCCCGACGTCGTCGTGGTGTGCCTCGCCGCCAACGACGTCCAGTTCATGGACGAGCACGGCGAGCAGATCGCCGCCAGCGTCCGGCGCGACCTCACCCGGCTGCGGAGCGAACTGCCCGGGGTACCCGTCGTGGTGACGACGTACTTCCCGACGGCTGACCTGCCCCCGCGGGCCGCGCGTCTGCACACCTGGATCACGGCGGCGTGTACTGAGTTGGACCTCACGTACGTCGAGGACTTCCGGCTGGCCGTGAACGGCTCACCGGCGTTGCTGTGCGACGACGGAGTTCACCCGAACGACGCCGGCCACGCGGCCCTGGCCGACGCCGTCTATCCCACCCTGCACGGGCTGGGGCTCTAGGCGCCGATCAGCCGACGGTGGGGGCTGGCGGGAAGCCGAGATGCGCGAGCGCCTGGCGCAGCACGATGCCGTGCCCGCCCAGCATCTCCTTCTGCACGCCGTCGTCGGCGGCTTCCTCCGGCGACAGCCAGATCAGGTCGAGGGCGTCCTGCTGCGGCGCGCAGTCCCCTGCGACCGGGATGACGAATGCCAGCGCGACCGCGTGCTGCCGCGGGTCGTGGTACGGCGTGACGCCCGGTGTCGGCAGGTACTCGGCGACCGTGAACGGCGATGGCGACACCGGGATGCGCGGCAGCGCCAGCGGGCCGAGGTCCTTCTCGATGTGCCGCAGCAGTGCGTCGCGGATGCGCTCGTGGAACATCACCCTGCCGGCTACGAGCTCGCGTCGGATCACACCCTCGGGCGTGGAGCGCAGCAGCAGGCCTACCGCCGTCGCGACGCCGGTGTCGTCGACGCGGACGGGGACCGCGTTGACATAGAGGATGGGCAGACGACGGCGCGCGTACGCGAGGTCGTCCGGGGTGAGCCAGCTCTCGTGGGAGTCGACGGCCGTCTGGTTCATGGGTCTGTTCTATCTGGCGCCCGCCGATTTCGCCTACAGATGATCACGATCCGGCCGGTCGACCATCGGGCGGAGCGAGCCGCGCCCGCGGGGCGGCGCCAGCCGCAACCGCCGCTCAGGTCCGGTTCAGGAACCCGATGACCGCCGCGCTCCACCAGGCGACCTGCGACGACAGCGCCACGGCGAGACCAGTCCGCACCAACCGCGGCGACGGCGAACGACGTGCCGCCAGCCGCCGACCGACCGCCAACGCCAGCACGCCGGCCAGGCATGTCACCGTCACCATCGCGACCTTCGCCAGGGTGAGCGGCGCCGACAGCTCCGGCTCCAGCAGCATGCCGGAGACCAGGAGGCCGGCCAGGCCCAGCCAGATCGGTACCGCCAGCGCTCTCGCGGTGGCGACCACCGACTCCAGGCTGCCGCGGCCCAGCCGCCACCGCAGCCCGAACCAGTCCACCGCGAGCACGCTGCCCAACCCGACCACCACGCAGGCCAGGTGCGCGAACTGGGCCACCGAGCGCACCCCCGGATGCGGATCCAATAGCTGGCTCACCACGACGACGGCGCCGAGCGCAGACAGGGCCGTGGCGGCGAGCGCCGCCTCGGCCCGCGTGACCAGCGGAGGATCCCACCGGCGGGCCGGCGACGGCGTCGTGCGTTCCGGCGGCGCCGGAGCCGGCTGCGGTTGCGGCTCCGGCACCGCCCCGGCCGACGCGTCGCCCACCGAGCCGGCGTCGGCCGCCGTACCGGTGTCGGCCGCCGTACCGGTGTCGGGACGGGACGCGGCGGGGTCAGCCGCAGCTGGGTGCGTCTGTGAGCTGGTCGCGGGCATCGTTGAAACCCCCGATGTTCGTCGGGGCCGCGGCCCAGGCCGACACCCAGAGTTCCTGGGCTTCGAGACCGTCCATGTCGCCGTTGGCATGGGAGATCATGGCGTTGAGGTGGTTGGCCCAGTCGCCCATCGCTGCGGTGGCGGCGACGACGGCTGCGTCCACGCTCACTTCCCGGGCCAGGCAGTCCTGGGCTCGCTGGACCAGCCGCTCGGTTGCCTCGACGTCGGCGAGGCCGGTGCAGGGCGGCTGCGCTTCGTATGCGTCCAGTGCGGTGTTGGCGCGGGTGACGTCGTCGGCGCCGGCCAGCCGGGTGCGTTTCCAGATCGCGCGCATCTCCTCCTGGCTGATCGCGCCGGCCAGCATGTCGGTTCGTGCCTGGACGTGTTCGTGCCAGTGGCCGATGCCGACCTCGGCGACGGCGACGAGTTCCTCGCCGGCACCGAGGCGTGCGGCGCAGGCCTTGATGGCGTTCTGGGCCTGGCTGGCAGCCTCGTAGGAGTTGATGGATCCGGTGGCCGCACCGGTGGGCGGCGCCGCGGCGCCGTCAGCGCTCGACCCGGCCGATGCCGATGCCGGTGTGGAGTCGTCGGCGCCGGTGCCGGAGTCCGTTCCGGTCAACGCGCGCGCTGCGGCCCAGCCGACGAGCGGGAGAGTGATGACAACAACTGATGCGACGGCGAACCGGCCAATTCCGGATCGCTCGCGTTTTCGTCGCCGTGGCAAAGGAGCCCCCCTTCAATCCACCGGGCATTTTGGCATAAATGTGTGATCAAATACATAGCGGTGAAAAACGGCGTAGATCAGGACGTTCTTGATCTTGAGTTCGCGGAGAATCTCGCACCGCATCCGGTGATTGCCTGAAGTTCTGCATCGTGCGTCGCCTTTGCAGGTCCGGCACACGCGGCAATGCGGGAATTTCATGCGGCCGGATATGACGCATCGTGAAGTGCTCGCGAAAGTGGGCGGGGAATTCACTGGGACGTCACGCCGCGGACGCTTCGGCGCCGCGCCCGGCCGCCAGCATGACGGCCGTGCGCATCCTGCAGGCCGCCAACTTCGTCGCGCCGCACTCCGGCGGGATCAGGACCATGATGCGTCACCTCGCCGACGGTTACGCCGCGGCCGGCCACGAGGTGGTGGCGGTCGTGCCGGGGGAGCGCAGCGCCACCCGCGCCACGCCGTTCGGGCGGGTCATCGAGGTCGCCGCGCCGGTCGTCCCGGCGACCGGCGGCTACCGCGTGATCACCCGGTGGCGTGCTGTCGAGGACTTGCTGTCGGTCGTGGCGCCGGACCGGGTCGAGGTGTCCGACCGATTCACCCTGGCCCGGATCGGGCCGTGGGCGGCCCGCCGCGGCATCCCGTCCGTGGTGTTCTCGCATGAGCGGCTGGACGCGCTGCTGCGCTTTCACCTCGGCCGGATGCTGCCGACCCGTTACGTCGCCGACCGCTGGAACCGGCGGCTGGCCGCCGCGTTCGACACCGTCGTGTGCACCACCCAGTGGGCGGCGGAGGAGTTCGTCCGGATGGGTGTGGACAACCTCGCGCACGTCCCGCTCGGCATCGACCTCGACACCTTCCACCCCCGCCGCCGTGACCCCGCCCTGCGGGCGGAGCTGGCCCGCGGAGCCGACCTCGTCGTAGTCACAGCCGTGCGGCTCTCCCCGGAGAAGCGCCCGGACCTCCTGGTGCCGATGGTGCAGGAACTGGGCCGGCTCGGCGTGAACGTGCGGCTGGTCGTGTGCGGCGACGGGTCGGTGCGTGACCTGGTGGCGGAGCAGGCCGCCGGCCACCCCGTGACCATGGCCGGCTTCGTCCCCGAACGCACCCGGCTCGCCGCGCTGCTGGCCAGCGCGGACGTCGTCGTCGCTCCCGGTCCGTACGAGACGTTCGGACTGGCCGCGCTGGAGGCGATGGCGTGCGGCACCCCGGTGGTGGCAAGTTCGTCCGGTGCGCTCCCGGAACTTGTGGTGGGCGGGGCCGGGCGGACCGCTCCGCCGGACCCGGCCGCGATGGCCGCAGCCGTCGCCGACGTCGTCGCCGCGGGCCCGGCGGCCCGGCACGCGGCTCGCCGCCGGGCGCGGGACTTCTCCTGGTCGGATACGGTTGAAGAGATGCTCGCGGTGCACGGTTTGCAAACAGGTGCGCCGCAGAGGGTGTCGCTGGAAGCTACCAGGTCGTAACCTTCCTCCACCTGGCCGCGACCGGTCGGCAACCGTACGGCTGAATGGGAGGAAGCATGGGCCTGGGCACCACTGACAAGGCGGACCTCGTCGCCGAACGTCCGCCGTCGGTCGGTCGGATGTTCCTGGATCGGGTGGAGGCCACGCCGAACCGCGAGGCGTACCGCTACCCCGATGGTGCCGGATGGTCCTCGCTGACCTGGGCGCAGACCAAGGACCGCGTGTGGGCACTGGGCGCCGGCCTGCTCGACCTCGGCATCGAGCACGAGCAGCGGGTGGCGCTGGCCTCGTCCACCCGGGTCGAGTGGATCCTCGCCGACCTCGCCATCAACGTCGTCGGTGCCGCCACCACCACGGTGTACCCGACCACCACGCCCGAGGACGTCTCCTACATCCTCAGCGACTCCGACACCTGCGTCGTCTTCGCCGAGAACGACGAGCAGGTGCGCAAGGTCCTCGAGCACCGGGCCGAGCTGCCCGCGCTGACGCGCATCATCGTGTTCGACGGCACCGGCGACGACGACCTCGTGCTCACCCTCGGCCAGGTCGAGGAGCGCGGCCGTGCCCTGCTGGCCGAGCGGCCCACCGCCGTCGACGACGCGCTGGCCCAGGTCGGACCGGAGACGCTGGCCACGCTCATCTACACGTCCGGTACCACCGGCCGGCCCAAGGGCGTCCGGCTGGTCAATGACAACTGGGTCTACGAGGGCGTCGCGGTCGATCTGTTCGACATCCTCAGCATCGACGACGTCCAGTACCTGTGGCTGCCGCTGTCGCACTCGTTCGGCAAGGCGCTCGAGGCCATCCAGCTGCGCATCGGCTTCGCCACCGCCGTCGACGGTGACCTCGACCGCATCGTCGAGAACCTCGGCGTCGTCAAGCCGACCTTCATGGCCGGCGCGCCGCGCATCTTCGAAAAGGTCCGCGCCAAGGTCATCACCGGGGTCGAGAACGAGGGCGGCCCGAAGGCAAAGATCTTCGCCTGGGCGTTCGGCGTCGGCGCCAAGGTGTCCGCGCTGCGGCAGGCCGGCCGCGAGCCCAGCGGTGCGCTGGCGTTCCAGTACCGGCTGGCCGACAAGCTGGTCTTCAGCAAGATCAAGGCGCGGCTGGGCGGCAACATCAGGTTCTTCGTCAGCGGTGCCGCGGCGTTGTCCCGCGACGTCGCCGAGTGGTTCCACGCCGCCGGCATGCTCATCCTCGAGGGCTACGGCCTGACCGAGACCAGCGCCGCGTCATTCGTCAACATGCCGTACGACTGCCGCTTCGGCACCGTCGGCCCGCCCGCGCCCGGTACCGAGGTGAAGATCGCCGACGACGGCGAGATCCTGCTGCGCGGCCCGGGCGTCATGCGCGGCTACCACAAGCTGCCCGACGTCACCGCCGAGGTGCTCGACGACGACGGCTGGTTCCACACCGGCGACATCGGCGAGGTCGTCGACGGCTATCTGCGGGTCACCGACCGGAAGAAGGACCTCATCAAGACCTCCGGCGGCAAGTACGTCGCGCCGCAGGAGATCGAGATCATCTTCAAGGCGGTCAGCCCGTACGCCAGCCAGATCGTCGTGCACGGCGACACCCGCAACTACTGCACCGCGCTGATCACGCTGGACCCGGACGCCATCACCGAATGGGCCGAGCACCACGGCATGGCCGGCCGCTCGTACGAGGAGCTGGTCCGCTCCAGCGAGGTCCGTGCCCTGGTCCAGCGGCATGTCGACGAGCTCAACGCCCGGCTCGAGCGCTGGGAGACCATCAAGAAGTTCGAGATCCTCCCGCACGACCTCACCGTCGAGAGCGGCGACCTCACCCCGAGCCTCAAGGTCAAGCGCAAGGCCGTGGAGAAGAAGTACATGGACGTCCTGGACAGCATGTACAGCTGACCGACTCCCAAATGATCACGTGGACCACGGGTGCTCCCGCGCCACCAGGAATGCTTGCCTGGTGGCGCGGGAGAACGCTGGTACCGCCTGGTGACCGCCTGTGATCGCCTGCTGATCGCTCCCGCCCGGGCCGCCGCCGAAGCCGCCCGGCGACAGGGAGACAATGGGTCGTGCCCTCGACCCTGCCCGACGGTTCGCCCGCGCCCGCCGACGGCTCCCTGCCGCCCGCGGCGCTGGCCGGTGTCGGCAGCCGTCCCTTCGGCGTCTACCTGCACGTGCCGTTCTGCACGACGCGCTGCGGCTACTGCGACTTCAACACCTACACCGCCGACGAGCTCGGCTCGGCGCCCGGCGCTTCGCGTGCGTCGTGGGCCGACGGCGCCATCGCCGAGCTGCGGATCGCGCGCCGGGCGCTGGGCGACGCCGACGTCCCGGTCGCCACGGTGTTCGTCGGCGGTGGCACGCCCACGCTGCTGCCGCCGGCCGAACTGGGCAAGGTGCTGCGATTCATCGACGACGAGTTCGGGCTGGCCCCCGGCGCCGAGGTGACCACCGAGGCCAACCCGGAGTCCGTCGACGCCACGTCGCTGGCCCAGCTGCGCGAGGCCGGGTTCACCCGCATCTCGATCGGCATGCAGAGCGTCCGGCCACACGTCCTCGCCGTCCTCGACCGCGTCCACACACCCGGCCGCCCGGCGGGGGCGGTGGCGGAGGCCAAGCGCGCCGGGTTCGAGCACGTCAGCCTCGACCTCATCTACGGCACGCCGGGCGAGAGCGTGGCCGACTGGCGCGACAGCGTCGAGACCGCGTTGGCCGCCGGGCCTGACCACGTCAGCGCCTACGCCCTCATCGTCGAGGAGGGCACCCGGCTGGCGGCCCGGATGGCCCGCGGTGAGCTGCCGCTTCCGGACGACGACGACCAAGCCGACAAGTACGTGCTGGCCGACGAGCTGCTGACCGCGGCCGGGTACGCGTGGTACGAACTGTCGAACTGGGCGACCTCGGCCGCGGCCCGCTGCCGGCACAACGAGCTCTACTGGACCGGCGCAGACTGGTGGGGCGTCGGCCCCGGCGCGCACAGCCATGTCGGCGGAACCCGCTGGTGGAACGTCAAGCACCCGGCGGCATGGGCGTCCCGGCTGGCCGCCGGCTCCAGCCCGGCGTACGCCCGCGAGATGCTCGACGCCGAGACCCAGCGGGTGGAGCGGGTCCTGCTCGAGGTGCGGCTGGCCACGGGGTTGCCGCTGGACGCGCTCGACGACGACGGCCGGCGCGCGGCCGCGCAGGTGGTCGCCGACGGCCTCGCCGACGACACCGCGCACGCCGATGGCCGCCTGGTCCTGACCCGCCGCGGCCGCCTGCTCGCCGACGCCGTGGTTCGCGACCTGCTCCCATGATCATCAACGGTTGGGTGTGTGATGGCACCCGTAACCGTTGATGATCATGGGGCTCGCGTGGGATCAGGGCTGAGGAAGTCCTCCCAGTCTTCGAGGCGGCGGTACCCGGTGACGGTCGTCCGCGCGCAGCCATCGATGCGGCGTGGGAGTTCGTCAACGGGGCGAGGCGGACCAAGCTGCAGCGCATCACCTCGTTGGACGCGCACCGCGCAGCGAAGGAGGCGCCCACCGAGGCCGCACGTCTCGCGGCGCGCGCCGGCGGCGACGCCGCATCCGCCGCGTATCTCCACCCGATCGCGAAGGCCACCCAGGTGGGCCACGTCCTGCGCGCTGCGGCCAGTGCGGCCCGCGTCGCCGAGTTGAACGCAGGCGATGATCCCCGCGCCGGCATCGCGGTCATCGAGCAGGCGCGGCGGCGCGCCACACCGGCACTGATCGATGTTCTCGGTCGCTATCCGCTCGCGCCGGCTGGGAAGGGCCGGGTCGCGTTGCTTATGACCATCTTGGACAACTCCCTGCGTGTGTCGCTGAATCGCCAGGACACCTCATGATGGCTTGATCATTTCCGGTATATGGTCGCGCGGCCGACGTTATGATCAACTTCCCGACGTCGACGACGATGGTGCCGATGAGCGTGAAGAAAAGACGGGGATCACCGCCGCCAGCCGGACGAGCATGGGCCGGCCGCGGGGCAAGGGCCACGCCGTCCAGGCGACGATCTGGGGCCGGTCGGCGGCCGGCACTGCTCGTGCCGACGAGAAACGGGTCATCGGCCGTCGCCGTGACAGGGAGCTCGAGCCCTACCGGCGGCTGAAGCCGACCATCGACGACGACATCCGACGGCTGATGAATCTCAGGGATGGCCTGGCGACGGGTCGGTGACGAAGTCGATCATCTCCTCCACCCGGCCCAGCAGCGAGGTTTCGAGGTCGGTGTAGGTCGTCACCGCGCCGAGGATGCGCGCCCACGCCTCCCACGGCTCGACGTTCCAGCCGAGGCGGGCCATGACGCCCTCCTTCCATGGCTCACCCTTGGGTACGTCCGGCCAGGCCCCGAGCCCCAGCACTGACGGCCGTACCGCCTGCCACACGTCGATGTAGGGGTGTCCGACGATGAGGACGTGCTCGGCGTGCGCACCGCCCCGCACCGCGTCGGCGAGCCGTGATTCCTTGCTGCCCGCGACGAGGTGATCGAGCATGACGCCCAGCCGCCGGCCGGGTCCGGGCTCGAAGTCGTCGACGACGGCGGCGAGGTCGTCGGCCCCGCCGAGCTCCTCGACGACGACGCCCTCGACCCGCAGGTCATGGCCCCAGACCTTTTCGACCAGTTCGGCGTCGTGCTTGCCCTCGACGTAGATGCGGCTCTCGCGGGCCGTGCGGGCTTTGTGGTTCAGCACCGCGACGGAGCCGGACGCGGAGACCATGCGGCCGGGCTGGCGGGGCGCTGTCGGGCGGACCAGCGCGACCGGTTTGCCGTCGATCCAGAAGCCCGGGCCGAGCGGGAAGGCGCGGCGCTTGCCGTGCCGGTCCTCGAGGATGACGCCGTGCTTGTCGACTTCCACGACGGCACCGCAGAACCCGGTCTGCACGTCCTCGACGACGAGCCCGTGCTCGGCCGGCTGCTCGGTGCTGGCGGGGCGCCGGGGATGCGGAGAGTCGGCCAGGACGTCGCGGCCGTAACGGTCGGAGTAGCTGCTCACGATTCGTGACGGTACTGGCTCACCGTGGCCGGGCGCGGCAACGACATGCGCGCGGGGTGGGGGCGCGAAAAGGCCCCCGCCGCTGGAGGCGACGGGGGCCCGTGGCGCTCGGACTCAGTGGATCATGACCGGAGCGGCCTCGCCTTCACCCTCGCCTTCGAACGCCGCTTCCTCGCTCTCCGGCGTGGCGTTGACGAACGCGAAGGCGATGGCCGCGGCCACCACCAGGATGCCGACGGCCCACCAGATGGCGGTGGTGTAGCCGTTGACCATGCCCTGGAGTTGCACCAGCTCCGGCGACGACGCACCGGCCAGGTTCGCGCTGATGTACGTCGTCGTGGCACTGGCGGCGATGGTGTTGAGCAGGGCTGTGCCGATGGCGCCGCCGACCTGTTGCGAGGTGTTGATCATCGCTGACGCGATGCCGGCGTCGCGCGGCTCGACCCCGTACGTGGCCAGGCTCATGGCCGGCATGAACGTCGAGCCCAGCCCGAGGCCGAGCAGGAGCTGCGCCGGCAGCAGGAGACCCACGTACGAGCTGTCCACGCCCATCTGAGTGAGGATCAGCATGCCCGCGGCGGCTACCAGCAGACCCGGCGTCATGATGTAGCGCGCCGGGACCCGAGTCATCAGCCGGGCACCGATCTGGGTGGAGCCGATGACCATGCCGGCCACCATCGGCAGGAACGCCACACCGCTGCGGACCGGACTGTAGTCCTTCACGATCTGCAGGTAGTAGGTGAGGAACAGGAACAGGCCGAACATCGCAATGACGGCCAGGCCGAGCGCGAGGTACACGCCGCCTCGGTTGCGGTCCAGCAGTACGCGCATCGGCAGCAGCGGCGCCTTCACGCGACGCTCGACCATGACGAACGCGCCCAGCAGGACGACGGTCAGCACGAACATCGAGATGGTGCCGGCCTCGGACCAGCCCTCCGTCTCCGCCCGGGTGAAGCCGTAGACCAGCGTGACCAGGCCGAGGGTGCCCAGCAGGGTGCCGGGAATGTCGAGCGGCGAGCGGTTGCGGGTGCCCTTCGGCTCGAACACCTGGGTCAGTGCGCCGACGAACGCCACCGCCGCGATCGGGATGTTGACGAAGAACACCCAGCGCCAGTCGAGGTACTCGGTGAGGATCCCGCCGAGGATCAGACCGATGGCCGCGCCACCACCGGCGATGGCACCGAAGATGCCGAACGCCCTGGCACGTTCCTTGGTCTCGGTGAACATGACGGCCAGCAGCGACAACGCGGCCGGTGCCAGCAGCGCGCCGAACACACCCTGCAGCGCGCGGGAGGCGAACATCATGAACTCGTTGGCGGCCGCGCCACCGAGGGCTGACGCCCCGGCGAAGCCGATGAGTCCGGTGAGGAACGTGTTCTTGCGGCCCCACATGTCGGCCACCCGGCCGCCGAGCAGCAGCAGGCCACCGAAGGCCAGCGCGTAAGCCGTGATGACCCATTGCCGGTTGGCGTCGGAGATGCCGAGGTCGGCCTGCGCCGACGGAAGCGCGATGTTCACGATGGTCGCGTCGAGCACGACCATCAGCTGCGCCACGGCGATGAACGCGAGCGCCCGCCAGCGCCGTGGATCTGGCTGAGTTGTTTCAGGCATGACGAGTCCAATCAAGGTTTTCCGTGTCCAGGCGAGTCGTCTACGAACATGACGGTTTCGCCCGGGTAGATGTGACATGCAGGCGGGACAGGGCTCAGGCGGTGTCGGCTTCGAAGTCCTCGAAGGTCACCGCGGTTCCGCACAGCTCGGACCTGGCGGGCGTGTGCAGGCCATCCAGGAAGAGCTGCAAGTGCCGGTGCATGAACCGCTCGACCTGTGAACATGCGGTTCCGGCGACCGGACGGGTGAGCTGGGTGATCGCGACCATGAGATCACCCAAGGCGATGTCGGGCCGGAGCTGGCCGGACCGGCGGGCGTTGTCCATGAGGCGCGTGACCGTCGCCTCGAGGCGTTCGCGGGCATCCACGACGTGGGGATCGTTCTTGTCGAACCCCTCGTGGAGGAGGGACGAGAGCGCGCCTACGCGTTCGTCGGCGGCTCGGTGGACGAAGCGCCGCAGCGCCTGGAACGGGTCGGGCTCCTCGGCGAGGGCGGCCTCGGCCTGTTCGGTGATGCGGGCCATGGAATACGACGCCACGACGTGCACGAGTTCGTGGCGGTCGGAGAAGTGCCGGTACAACGTGGCGTTGCCAACCCCGGCGCGGTGCGCGATGGCGTCGAGCGGCACGTTCGGCCCGTGTTCGACGAATGCCTCGCGTGCCGCGGCGATGATGCGCTCGCGGTTGCGGGTGGCGTCAGTACGGACCGGACCCGTCTTGCGGTCGGCCGTCGCGCTGGCGCCCATCGGATCCCCCTTCGAGGTCGTACCTGAACCGGGGGAACTTTCCCCGGTTCCCGATCCGGGGAAAGGCTCCCCGGATCGACGGACACAGGCTCAAACGGGGAGTGTGTCCCCGGATATTTCCGGACCTGGCTGTGACCTGCGTCACATGGATGGCTGGACAGGCGCCGTCGCCCCGGCGTCAACGCTCGCAGCGAGGCGCGGTCGGGAGCAAACGAATTTTCCAGCACGGCCACGACGCTACTCACGGGGTCCGACAAGGTCGGTCCGCTGCTCACCGATGTGGGTGGCCGAGCGGGCGGCTCGGTGAGCCGCCGTGAGCGTGGCGCGACGCGGGCCCGCCCGATTACGTAGAATTGGCACTTCGAAGGGTCGAGTGCCAAAGTGATCGCGACGGGAGGTGTGCTCGGTTGTCCATCGATGACCGCAAGCTCGACGTCCTACGGGCGATCGTCCAGGACTATGTCGCCACTCAGGAGCCGGTCGGTTCGAAGGCGCTGGCCGATCGGCATCAGCTCGGGGTGTCGCCGGCCACCATCCGCAATGACATGGCCGTGCTCGAGGACGAAGGCTATATCGCCCAGCCCCACACCAGCGCCGGTCGGGTGCCCACTGACAAGGGCTACCGCTTGTTCGTCGACCGGCTCTCCACGGTGAAGCCGCTGTCGTCGCCCGAGCGCCGGGCCATCCAGACCTTCCTCGACGGCGCCGTGGACCTCGACGACGTCGTCTCGCGCACCGTGCGACTGCTCGCCCAGCTCACCCGGCAGGCCGCTGTGGTGCAGTACCCGTCGCTGAGTCGCTCGACCGTGCGCCATGTCGAGCTGGTCATCCTGGCGCCGGACCGTGTGCTCGTCGTGCTCATCACCGACACCGGCCGGGTCGAGCAGCGGGTCGTTGAGCTGCCCGCCGACGCCGACGACACCCTCGTGGGTGAGCTGCGCGCGCGCATCAACGCCCTCGTCGTGGGCCAGGACTTCGCCACCGTCGAGACCCGCGTCACCGAGCTGGCCGAGCGCTTCGCCCCCGAGGACCGCGCCACCGTCGCCGCTGTCACGGCCACGCTGTTGTCCACGCTCATCGAGCGGCACGAGGAGCGTGTCGCCGTCGCCGGCACCGCCAACCTGGCCCGTTACGGCCAGGAGTTCGACCACGAGCTCGAGCCGCTGCTGTCCGCGCTGGAGGAGCACGTCGTGCTGCTCCGCCTGCTAGGCGAGGCCACCAGCCCGGCCACGTTCCGGGTGCGCATCGGCAGCGAGAACGCGCCGTCCGGCCTGTCGGCCACGTCGGTGGTCACCACCGGGTACGGGCCGGGCGAGTTGGCCCTGGCTAGCATGGGGGTGGTCGGGCCGACCCGGATGGACTACCCCGGGACGATCGCGGCGGTCGGCGCTGTTGCTCGATATGTCAGCAAGATTCTCTCGGCTCACTAGGGATGACAAGGGTGCCCACCACGGATTACTACGAAGTCCTCGGCGTGCCGAAGGACGCTTCCAGTGAGCAGATCAAGAAGGCCTATCGGCGGTTGGCGCGGCAGTTGCACCCTGACGTCAACCCCGACCCCGAGACGCAGGAGCGCTTCAAGGAGGTCGTCACCGCCTACGAGGTGCTGAACGACCCGCGCAAGCGTGAGATGTACGACCTCGGGGGAGACCCCCTGGCCAGCGGCGGCGGGGCGGGTGGCAACTTCGGTGGCGCGTTCTCGTTCACCGACATCATGGACGCCTTCTTCGGTGGCAGCGCCGCCCGTGGCCCGCGCAGCCGGGTCCGTCGCGGCCAGGATGCGCTGGTCCAGCTGAAGATCGAACTGGCCGACGCCGTCTTCGGCGCCACCCGCGAGCTCCAGGTCGACACCGCGGTCGTCTGTGAGGTCTGCCACGGCGCCGGTACCGCCCAGGGGGCGCAGCGGGTCACCTGCCCGACGTGCCAGGGCCAGGGCGAGGTCAGCCAGGTGCAGCGGTCTTTCCTCGGCCAGGTCATGACCAGCCGGCCGTGCCCGGCGTGCCAGGGCTTCGGGACGGTCAACCCCAACCCGTGCGTGGAGTGCTCCGGCGACGGCCGGGTGCGCACCCGCCGCACCCTGACGATCAAGATCCCGGCCGGTGTCGACAACGGCACCCGCATCCAGCTGTCCGGCCAGGGCGAGGTCGGCCCGGGCGGCGGCCCCGCCGGCGATCTCTACGTCGAGCTGGCGGTCACCCCGCACCCGGTCTACACCCGCAACGGCGACAACCTGCACTGCACGCTCCCGCTGCCCATGACGGCGGCCGCGCTCGGTACCAGCGTCGAGATCGAGACGTTCGACGGCCCGGCAACCATCGAGATCCGCCCCGGGGCCCAGCACGGCGAGCAGATCAAACTGGGGGCTCGCGGCGTGCCGAAGCTGCGCGGTACCGGCCGCGGCGACCTGCTCATCCACCTCGATGTGCAGACGCCGACCAAGCTCGACGCCCGGCAGGAAGAGCTGCTGCGCGAGCTGGCCGCGCTGCGCGACGAGGAATCCGTCCCGGGTCCCGGGCCGGCGCAGCAGCACGGCAACTTCTTCACCCGCATCCGCGACGCGTTCAAGGAAGGCCTGGCCTGACCGCCCGGCGACACCGAAATGATCACGTCGACGCGGGCGCGCGCTGCGCGAGTGGCCCGTCCTTCGGAACACAGGGTGTACGCCTGGTGATGGGCCGACCGTGAGCGCTCCAGTGTTCATCGCCGACGCCGCCGCACTACGGGCGTCGGACGAGGTCGTGCTCGACGGCGACGAGGGCCGCCACGCCGCCGTCGTCCGCCGCATCGCCGTCGGCGAGACCGTCGAGCTCACGGACGGCGCGGGGCAGCTGGCGCGCTGCGTCGTCGTCGGCGCCAGCAAACAGAGCCTCACGTGCGCCATCGAGGAACGGATCGCCGTGCCCGCGCCGCGGCCCCGGGTGGTCGTCGCTCAGGCCCTCCCGAAGGGCGACCGCGGCGAGACCGCCGTCGAGACCCTCACCGAGGTGGGTGTCGACGAGATCCTGCCGTGGTCCGCGCAGCGCTGCATGGTGCGGTGGACGGGCGAGCGCGGCGAGAAGTCGCTGCGACGCTGGCGGTCCACGGCGCGCGAGGCGGCCAAGCAGGCACGCCGGGCCTGGCTGCCGTCCGTCGGCGACGTGACGACGACGCCGGCACTCGCCACGCGGGTCCGAGACGCCGCGCTGGCCGTCGTTCTGCACGAGGAGGCGACCGCGCCGCTGGCGTCCGTCGACCTTCCCGACGACGGCGACATCCTACTGGTGGTGGGCCCGGAGGGCGGGGTGACGCCGGAGGAGATCGAGACGTTTGAGGCCGCCGGCGCCGTCACTGTCCGGATGGGACCCACGGTGCTGCGGACGTCCACCGCCGGGACGGTGGCCGCCGGCATCCTGCTCGCCCGCACCCCACGCTGGCTCCCATGATCATGTTCCCTCGCGGACCCTAAAGCGACCGCGAGGGAACATGATCATGGTCACTCGACGGTGAAGGTGCGCGAGTCGCTCATCGGGGGACGGCCCTCGCCGCCGGACACGTCCTCCTCGGTGATCACGACCTCATAGGTCCCCGGCTCCAGCTCGACCTCGAACTGGAACTCCGCGAACGTGCAGCACTCGGCGGCCGTGGTGGCACCCTGCTCGACTACCTCGCCGTCGCGGCGGACCTCCCACGGCACGTTGGCCTCGAACGTCGCCGCCTCGCCCATGACGGCGACGGGGCTGGTGACCGTGGCGCCCTCGGCCGGCTCGTTGAGCTGCATCAGCTGCCGGACCTCCAGCGGGTCGGCGCGGCCGACCGGCTCGGCGAGCGACACCCCGTCCAGGGCGTCGACCGGCTGGCCCTCGACCGTGATGCGCACCGGCAGCGAACCGTCCTGACCGCTGCTCGCCGCCGCGGCCGTCGCGGTGTAGACGACCTGCTGTACGGCCAGCTCGGCCGCCGAGGGCTCGGTGTCACCGGCGGTGACCTCCGGCAGGGCGGTGAGGTCGACGGTGATGACGTCGACGCCCACCTCGGCGGAGCGGACCAGGTCCGGCTGCCACAGGCTCGAATAGTCGGGATCGGCCGGGTCGGCCAGCTGGCGCAGCGCGGCGAGCACCGGCGGGTCGGCGGTTTCGACCGTCTGGAACTCCCGTGCCAGCCGGGGGCCTGCGCCGGAATCGGCGACGAAATAGACCGGCAGCGAGAGCGTCTCGACCGGCCCCGTCGATGGTGGCTCGCTCGGCGGCGTGGTCTGGTCGCCACCTGGCGGCGTCGGCGACCCGGAGCCGTCGGCGGGGGTGCGTGACGGCGACGACGTGGTGGAGGCGATGGGGTCGTCGGAGCCGTCCAGGGCCATGACGCCGCCGACCAGCACCGCCACGGCCACCGCCGTCGCCGCGGCCAGGCCCAGCAGCACCGGCCGGCGCCACAGCGGCACGTCCTTCGTGCGCCGGCGGATCTGCGCCAGCCCGTCCGGTCCCGGCTCGACGTGTTCGGCCGCCCGGTTCAGGGCGGCGTGGAGGCGCTGTTCCTCAGGTGTCCAGTCCTCGGGGGTGTTCATGGTTGCCTCCTCACGACCACTCGGCGAGCGCTGCGCGCAGTCCGGCCATGCCGCGGGAGGCATGGCTCTTCACCGCTCCGTTGCTGATCTTCATCGCCCTCGCGATCTCCGATTCGGACAGGCCGCCGTAGTACCGCAGGACCAGCGCCTCGCGCTGGCGGTCCGGCAGCTCCCGTAGGGCGTCGACGACGGCGGACGTGGCGGCGTCGAGGACGGCGTGGTGCTCGGCGCTGGGTTCGTGGACCGGGGGGTCAGCCGGATGCCGGGCCGCGACCCCACGCCGTCGCTGGATCGAGCGGCAGCCGTGCACCACGGAGGTGCGCAGGTACCCCACCGCCGCGGCCGGGTCGCGCAGCCGGCGCCAGCGGCGGTGCAACGCCACGAAAGCGTCCTGCACGACCTCCTCGGCGACGGCGTGGTCGCCCTGGAGCAGCGTCGCGAGCCGGACGAGGCGCACGTAGTGAGCTGCGTAGAGCTCCGTGATCGCTTCGTCGGCGCCGGACTCGGTCCTGTCCTCCACCACATACCCCTAGTGACGCGTTGCCGGCCGTGTTGGTTTACCGGCCGGCGCCGTTCCCCGATGCGGGCCACAACCGTAGGCGATCGCGGGGACGATCTTCAGGCGAACGGAGCCATCACCGGGTTTGTCCTCGCCTCAGGCGGCAAGCATTCCTGGGGGAGCGTGAGTACCCATGGTGGACGTGATCATTTCCGACGGGGTCAGCGGACGTCGTCGCCGGTCACCAGTTCCGGGTTCGCGGCCAGGAAGGCGTCCATGTCGTCGGCGGTCAGGGCGGTCCACAGCTGGCCGGCACGTTCCTCGTCGTACACCACGATGCTCTGCGACCCGGCCATGCCGGTGCCGTCGGTGGGCACCGTCAGGAACGTCATGTCGTTGGCGCGCAGGCCGTTCATCGACAGCCCGAGCTCGACCATGCCGAACGCGGACAGTTCGTCGTCGACCCGGGCGGCCTGGCCGATGGCGCCGGCGATGCCGTTGACCTTGCCTGGGCTGGTGAGGGTCCCGGACGAGATCAGCTCGGTCATCAGCGCGCGGAGGTAGTTCTGCTGCCGCTTGACCCGGTCGAAGTCGCCGCCGGGCAGGTCCTTGCGGTCGCGCACGTACTGCAGGGCCGTCGCGCCGTCGAGGGTGTGCTCGCCCGCCGCCAGGGTGGTGCCGTCGGCCAGGACCGTCTCGTCGTCGAACGTCATGGTGACGCCGCCCAGCTCGTCGGTGAGTGCCTCGAAGCCGTTCCAGTCGATCAGTGCGAGGTGATCGACGCGGATGCCGGTGAGCTGCTCGACGGTTTGCACGAACAGCGCCGGCCCGCCGAACGAGTACGCGGCGTTGATCTTGTTCTGCCCGTGGCCGGGGACGTCGATGTAGGTGTCTCGCGGGATGGAGACGAGGTAGCCGCGGTCCCGGCCCTCGGGGAAGTGCGCCAGCATGATGGTGTCGGTGCGGGCGGCACCGGGCTCGTAGACGTCCACCTTGTCCTCGCCGTCCAGGCCGCCGAGCAGGAAGGTGATGCTGTCGCCGGGCGCGTCGGCCGGCCGCTGGTCCTCGGGGATGTCGAACGCGTCCGGGATGCGCTCGATGTTGGACGACAGCCGGTTGACGAACCAGAACGCGCCGCCGGCGACGGCGAGGATGAGGACCAGCAGCGTGACGAGCACGCCGATGAGGATGCGCCGGTTGCGGCGGCGGCGCGGCCGGTCGTCCGCGGGAGGGGTGGTGCCCGCGGGGTCGCCGGGCTCGTGATCGACGGTCGGGTTCGACATGGCTCCAGAGAGTACGGTTCGGGGCTGGGACGAGGCCGGAGGACACCCCAGCCCGTGGCGCCTCCACTGTGATGACGCCCCGAGCGGCGACCGGGTTGCGCCGGATTCTCGCGGCCGCGGCCCGTACCATCCGACGTACCCGAGATCCCGCGACGCGGAGGCATTGTGAGCCCAGACCCGGACTGCCTGTTCTGCAAGATCGTCGCCGGTGCCGTGCCGGCCACCGTGGTGCTCGAGACGAGGCGGACGCTCGCCTTCCGCGACATCTCGCCGCAGGCGCCCACGCACGTGCTGGTCATCCCGCGCGATCACCACCGGGACGTCGCCGAACTGGCCGATGCGTCCCCGGAGACGCTGGCCGAGCTGGTCGACACCGCGCGGGCGGTGGCCGCCGACGAGGGAATCGACGCGTACCGGCTGGTGTTCAACACCGGGGCGCAAGCCGGTCAGTCCGTGTTCCACGTGCACGGTCACGTGTTGGGCGGGCGCGCCATGACGTGGCCGCCCGGCTGAGCGAACCCGCGGCCGTGCCTTGCGGCCCGAAAGCAAGCCCACCGAAAAACAGGGCTGACCTGTCGGTGGACACGGGTAGCATGACAGGAACCGTCAGCGCAGCACTCCGAGACCGAAAGAAGGCGTGAACAGGCCCCGCGTGGCCGACCCATGACGAAGACAGAACAGGCCGAACAGCAGGCCGCCCAGCACACGATCGTCATCCCGTCGAGCATCTCCATGGTGAGCTTGCTCGGCTCCGGTGACGAACTGATCAGGGTCGTCGAGGCGTCGTTCCCCGGCGTGGACATCCACGTGCGCGGCAACCAGATCACCATGACCGGCGTACCGGGCGACATGGCCGAGGCCGAGGCCGCCATCGACGAGATGGTGGCGGTGCTGCGCACCGGTCAGGGCCTCACCCCGGAAGCGGTCGAGCGCACGGTCTCCATGCTGCGCTCACGCACCAGTGAGCGCCCGGCCGACGTGCTGACCGCGAACATCCTGTCCAACCGCGGTCGCACCATCCGGCCCAAGACGCTCAATCAGAAGCGTTACGTGGACGCGATCGACCGGCACACGGTCATCTTCGGCATCGGCCCGGCAGGCACCGGCAAGACGTACCTCGCCGTCGCCAAGGCGGTGCAGGCATTGCAGGCCAAGCAGGTCAGCCGCATCCTGCTCACCCGTCCCGCCATCGAGGCCGGCGAGCGGCTCGGTTTCCTTCCCGGCACGCTCTCGGAGAAGATCGACCCGTACCTGCGGCCGCTCTACGACGCCCTGCACGACATGATGGACCCGGCGTCCATACCGCGGCTCATGACCGAGGGCACCATCGAGGTCGCACCGCTGGCATACATGCGCGGCCGCACGCTCAACGACGCGTTCGTCATCCTCGACGAGGCGCAGAACACCTCGGCCGAGCAGATGAAGATGTTCCTCACCAGGTTGGGCTTCGGGTCGAAGATGGTCGTCACCGGCGACGTCACGCAGGTCGACCTCCCCGCCGGCACCACGAGCGGGCTGCGCGTCGTGCAGGAGATCCTCGACGGCATTGAGGACGTGAACTTCTGCCGGCTGACCAGCCACGACGTGGTCCGGCACCGGCTGGTGGGCGACATCGTCGACGCATACACCCGCTACGACGCCGCGCAGGAGGCGGCGCAGGGCAACGGGCGGTCGCGCGTTCCCGGCCGGCGCTCGTGACCATCGAAGTCAACAACGAGTCCGGGACCGAGATCGACGAGAAGACCCTCTCCGACCTCGCCCGCTTCGTCCTCGACCACCAGCGCATCCATCGCGGCGCGGAGCTGGCCATCCTGCTGGTCGACACCGCCACCATGGAGCAACTGCACGTGCAGTGGATGGACGAGCCCGGCCCGACGGACGTCCTGTCGTTCCCCATGGACGAGTTGCGGCCCACGCCGGACGACGCCGAGCCGGAGCCCGGCCTGCTGGGTGACGTCGTGCTCTGCCCCGACGTCGCCGCCACCCAGGCCAAGGCCGCCGGCCACAGCGCCGCCGAGGAGCTGGAGCTGCTGACGGCGCACGGCATCCTGCATCTGCTCGGGTACGACCACGCCGAGCCGGAGGAGGAGAAGGAGATGTTCGGTCTGCAGAAGCAGCTGCTTACCGACTGGCGCAAGGCCCGAGGCGGCCGCTGATGGTCGCCTCAGCCCGCTGGGGGGAAGGCTCGCCCCGATGACGACGCACGATCTGCTCGTCGCCGTCCCGGTCCTGGCCGCCGACGGTTCCGGATCGGACGGGTGGGCCGGAGGTACCTCCATCGCCTGGCTGCTGGGTTCGGCGGCGGTCCTGGTCGTCCTCGCCGGGCTGATCGCGATGGCCGAGGCGGCGCTGTCCACCTTCTCCTACGCCCATGCCGAAGAGCTGCGGCGCGAGGGCCGGCGCGGGTCGACGGCCCTGAGCCGGGTCGCCGCCGACCCGGTGCCCGCGCTGAACACGGCACTGCTGCTGCGGATGCTCACCGAGATCGCCGCGGTGGTGCTGGTCGCGGTGGTCTGCGAGGAGTACTTCGACCCCTGGTGGCAGACCCTGCTCGTCGCGGCGGGCTCCATGGTGGTCGTGTCGTTCGTGGTCATCGGGGTCGCACCGCGCACTATCGGCCGCCAGCACGCCGACGGCGTCGCGCTCGCCTTCGCCGGGCCGCTGCAGAGCGTCACCCGGGTACTAGGCCCGATCCCACGGCTGCTGATCCTGCTCGGCAACGCCCTGACCCCGGGCAAGGGCTTCCGTGAAGGTCCGTTCGCCACCGAGGCCGAGCTGCGCGAGCTGGTCGACCTGGCCGAGGCCGGGCGCATCATCGAGTCCGGCGAACGGCAGATGATCCATTCGGTGTTCGAGCTGGGCGACACCCTGGTGCGTGAGGTCATGGTGCCGCGCACCGACGTCGTGTTCATCGAGGCCGGCAAGACGCTGCGGCAGTTCCAGTCGCTGGCGCTGCGCAGCGGGTTCAGCCGCATCCCCGCGGTCGGCCCGGGCGGTCTCGACGACGTCGTCGGCATCGTCTACCTCAAGGACGTCGCCCGCCGGCTCTACGACAACCGCGACGCCGAGTCCGTCGAGCGGGTCGAGTCGGTGGTGCGCCCGGCGTTCTTCGTCCCCGACTCCAAGCCGGCCGACGACCTCCTGCGTGAGATGCAGGCCCAGCGCACCCACGTGGCCGTGGTGGTCGACGAGTACGGCGGCACCGCCGGCCTGGTCACCATCGAGGACATCCTCGAAGAGATCGTCGGCGAGATCACCGACGAGTACGACGCCGACGAGGTCGGCGTCCAGACGCTCGACGAGGGAGTGGTCCGGGTCAGCTCGCGACTGCACGTTGACGACCTCGGCGAACTGTTCGGCATCGAACTGTCCGACGACGACGTCGACACCGTCGGCGGTCTCATGGCCAAGCACCTCGGCCGGGTCCCCATTCCCGGCGCGGAGGTCGACGTCGCCGGGTTGCACCTGGTGGCCGAAGGTCCAGCGGGCCGCCGCAACCGCATCGGAACCGTCCGGGCCAGCCGGCGCGTTCAGGTCACCGACACCCAGCCGCACGAGGAGCACGCGTGAGTGACGCACTGGATCCGGAAGACGCGAAGATCCTGACTCTGGCCAGGTCGGCCCGGGCCCGCGCCGGTGCGGCCGGCGGCGCGGCCGTCCGTGATCTCGACGGCCGCACCTACGCCGCAGCCGATGTCGTGTTGCCGTCGCTGCGGCTGACCGCATTGCAGGTCGCGGTCGCCAGCGCGGTGTCCAGCGGCGCCGTCGGCCTGGAGGCCGCGGCCGTCGTCACGGAGGCCGCCGCGGACGGCGTCGACGTGGCGGTGGCGGGTGATCTCGGCGGGCCGGGTGTCCCGGTGTTCGTGGCCGGGCCGGACGGCACGCCCGTAGCGACGGTTCGAACGTAGATATCAGCATCCGAGTGCGCTAACGTGCGGGCCGTCCCAGTCCGGCGATGTTCCGTACGTCCGGCCGCCTGAGGCGGGCGGTACCACTCGGCGTGACCGGCCGAGGCGACCGATCGAGACGGAGAGTCCAATGAACTTCTGCAGCAACTGCGGGGCGCCGGCCACGGGCACGGCCTACTGCGGCAACTGCGGCACACCGATGACGGCGGACACGTCCGCGCCGGCCGGCGCGGGGGCGTCCGGGGCGGGCACGACGGGTGCGGCCGGCGCGGGGGCGTCCGCCACCGTGGGCCAGCCCGGCCAGCCGCAGGCCGGTGCTCGTCCTGGTGCGGTGGGCGCCCAGGCGGTCAGGCCGAACCCGTTCGCCGACATCCCGGTGCTCGACTATGTGCGTGACGTCGTCGCTCTGGTCCTGCTGCTGGTCTCGTTCGGCATGCCGTGGGACCTCGCCGACACCGCCACCGGCAAGGTCTACGTCATCCTGGTGACCCTGCTGTCCATCGTCTCGCTGTCGCTGCCGTACCTGAAGCGCGGCGGCGTGCTTCCGGTGGCGTGGGGGAGCGCCGAGCTACGGCTGGCCCGGCTGGCGGCCAACGCGCCCTACGTCGTGGTCGTCCTCATCACGCTGGTGCTCGGCTACGTCGGCGAGAACAACGGCGACGGCATCGGCGTCGGCATCGCGTTCGGCCTGGCCGGCGCGTTGCTGGCAGCCCAAGGGCGACAAGCCGAGCAGACGCCCGCCGACGGCGGCGACGGCGCGCTGTGGCGATGGATCTCACTGGGCATCGGCGGCCTGTTCGCCCTGCTCACGTTGATCAGCTTGATCGTGTTCCTCACCGACGGTGCCGAGAACCTCGACTGGGAGCAGATCACCTACGCCGTCGTGGCCATGCTGGCCATGTTCGCGCTGGCCGCCCTGCCGTTGTGGGGTGTGTTGCGCGGCGATGCCGCCTGGCGCGACGTGCTGATCACCCTTGGCGCGGTGGCCCTGTTCGTCAACGTGTGGCAACTGAACGCCGACGAGACCATGCCCGACGCCTGGAGCCTCAGCCACGCCGGCCCATGGCTCGTGCTCGTCCCGGCGCTGGCCGTCGCCGTTTCCGCGCCGGCCCTGAACGCCCGTTTCCAGGCTCGGGCCGGAGCCGCGCACTGGGTCGCGGTGGCGGCCCGGATGTTCCTGCTCACGATGCTGGCCGCGGCGGTCGGCGTGGTGCTGTACGTCCTCAGCCTCATCGCGGTGGAGACCGGCCGCGGCGTGGGCATCGTCGTCCTGGTGCTGCTGCTGATCTCGGCCCTGGCCGCCCTCGTCGGACGTAACGCACTGGTCCGCTCGCCCAACCAGGGCCGCGCGGTCGCCGTCGTCGCCGCCGGGGTGCTGATCCTGCTCGGCGTCGTCGTCGCGGCCGTCCTCGGCGGCTCGGACGATCAGATCGTCGCGGTGCCCGACGCGGTCATCCTCAGCCTCCTGTGGTGGTTCGGCGTCGCGGTGATCGTGGTGCTGACCGCGCCCGGATCGGTTCGCGGCGAGTTCGGGCCGGTGGGTGCCAGCCAGCTCAACCTGAGCAGCGTGCTCCCCGGCAACGGCAACGGCACGGCAACGTCGACGGCGGACGCCTCCACGACGACGGCCGCCGGTGCCACGGCCGGCGGGGCCGCTGGCACGGCCGCTGCTGGTGCGGCCGCCGCTGGGCGGGAGAAGCAGCGCGACGACGTCCCGGCCAGTCCGGCGGTCCCGTCCGAGAGCGAAACCGACAAGCCCGCGGGTACGGACTCCCGCGAGCCGGAGGTTCGTGCGGCCGACGTTCCCGTCACTGAGGAGCCGGTGGTGGAGGAGCCGAGCGAGGAGCGGCTTCGCGACGGTCTCGCCGGCGCGCCCGAGCAGAGCTCGGCGGAGTCCGCCGGTTCTCGTGCCGGCGCGGCGGAAGCGGATGCGTCCGGCGAGCGCGCGGCGGACGCGGGAACCGCCGAGGAGGAGGCCGCTGCCGAGCCCGACGCCGCCGAACCGGGTGGCCCGCGCGAGGCGTCCGGTCTCAATGTGCGGGAGACCGCCGGCCCGATCAGCGGCCTGGCTGTGTCCGAGCCGGCTGCCGCCGACAGCGCCGAGACCAGGGCCGATCGCCCCGCGGTGGACGATGTCGCGACGCGCGTCCAGCCCAGCGTCGACGCCACCCGGGTCGACCAGCCGGCTGTCTCCGAGTCCGGCTTCGACGCCCGTACCGCGCTCGACCCGAACACGCCGCTGCAGACGCTGGCGGACATCGCCGCCCAGGAGCCGGGGCTGCGCAAGTACATCGCCGCCAACCCGTCGACGTACCCGGAGCTGCTGGACTGGCTCGGTCAGCTCGGTGACCCGGAGGTCGACGAAGCATTGCGCCGACGCGGTCGCTGAGCACAGCATCGACGCCGAACGCCGGCCACCTCGCCGTTGATCATGGAGTAGATCATGATCCTTCACCTGTTGATCATGACCAACTCCATGATCAACAGGTGAAGGCGGAGGCGTCGTCCCCGGACCCGGAGGGGGTCAGGCCGCCGGTGTCGTGGCGGTCAGCAGCGCGGTGAGGGCTTCGGCCGCGGCGCGGCGTACGCCGGTGAGGTCCGCGCCGTCGACCAGGGCGGCGATGACGGCGCCGTCGACCACCGCCAACACCACCTGCGGCGGGACCTCGGTGTGCAGCCCGGAGCGGTCCAGCACCGTCTCGACATGCTGGCGGGCCGCGGCGTTGGTGCGCCGGGCGGCGTCGGCGAGCAGTGGCTCGCGTGCGGCGTGCACGTACCGCTCGTACCAGGCCACCAGCGCGTCGTAGTCGTCCGGCGTGAGGAGGGTGGCGACGATGCGCGCGACCGCGGGTCCGCTGCGCCGCCGGGCCGGCAGGGCGTCGACGGCGGACTGCATGCGTTCCGCGTCGGTGTCGGCGAGGGTGTCGACGGCGGCACGGCGCAGGTCGGTGAGATCGGCGAAGTAGTACGTCGTCGAGCCGAGCGCCACGCCGGCGCGGGTGGCCACCGCCCGGTGACTGACCGCCTCCAGCCCGTGGGCCAGCAGGATCTCGGTGGCGGCGCGGACGAGGTCGGCGCGTCGTTGTTCGCCTTTGGCGGTGGCCATCAGTGTGCCGACCCGCCGACGAGGTTGAGCAGGATCACCCCGCACACGATCAGCCCGATGGCCGCGATGCGCAAGAACGTCGCCGGGTCGTCCATGAACAGCATGCCGACGGCGGCGGTGCCGGCCGCGCCGATGCCCGTCCAGACCGCGTAGGCAGTGCCGACGGGCAGCTCCCGCAGGCCCAGGCCGAGCAGAGCCATGCTGATGACCACCGACACCGCGAAGCTCAGCGTCGGCCAGAGCCGGCTGAACCCGTTCGACTCCTTGAGCGAGACGGCGAACACGGTCTCGAACAGCCCGCCGACGATCACGTACAGCCATGCCATGGGGATCCTCCACCTCGAATTCTTGGACGAGCGTACCAGAAAAACTGTACGGTCGTCCAAATCGGCGACGGTTCCTGTCCGAGAGTGGGAGACTCGACCCGTGATCGGTGACAACGGCGACCAGAACTCCCGGCCCTTCCGCTCCGGCTTCGTGTGTTTCGTGGGCCGGCCCAACGCGGGCAAGTCCACCCTGACCAACGCCATGGTCGGCGAGAAGATCGCCATCACGTCCAACCGGCCGCAGACCACCCGGCACGCCATCCGCGGCATTGTCCACCGCGACCACGGCCAGCTGGTCCTCGTCGACACCCCTGGCCTGCACCGGCCACGCACCCTGCTCGGACAGCGGCTCAACGACGTCGTACGCTCCACCTGGGCCGAGGTCGACATCATCGGCGTGTGCATCCCGGCCAACGAGGACATCGGCCCCGGCGACCGTTTCATCGCCCGCGAGGTCGCCGCCATCGCTCGCACGCCGAAGGTCGCCGTCGTCACCAAGACCGACCTCATCGGCGCCGACCGGCTGGCGCAACGGCTGGCCGCCGTCGCGAAGCTGGGCGAGGAGACCGGTATCGAATGGGCCGAGGTCGTCCCCGTCTCGGCGACGACCAACGACCGCGTCGAGCTGCTCACCGGCCTCCTCCTCGACCAGCTGCCCGAAGGCCCGCCGCTGTACCCGGACGGCGAGCTGACCGACGAGCCGGAGGAGACCCTCGTCGCCGAGTTGGTGCGCGAGGCCGCGCTCGAAGGGGTCCGCGACGAACTACCGCACTCCATCGCCGTCGTCGTCGAGGAGATGATCCCGCGCGAGGACCGGCCCGACGACCGCCCGCTACTGGACGTCCACGTGAACCTCTATGTCGAGCGCGACAGCCAGAAGGCGATCGTCATCGGCCGCAAGGGCGCCCGGCTCCGCGAGGTCGGCACCCGCGCCCGCACCCAGATCGAACGGCTGCTCGGAACGCCGGTCTACCTCGATCTGCACGTCAAGGTCGCCAAGGACTGGCAGCGCGACCCCAAGCAACTCGGCCGCCTGGGCTTCTGACGGGCCGAACGGCGATACGAGGCGACTAGGTCGCTCTGTGTCGGTGCCGGGTGCCAATATGGTGCACATGGCGGTTTCCCTGCTTGATCGCGCGATCTACTCCTACTCGGATGTGGACCGTCTCGTCGGCTTGCCTGCAGGCACCGCGCGCCGTTGGCTGGAGGGGTACGAGCGTAGTAGGAAGTTCTACCAGCCGGTTCTTCGCCCGGAGCCGACCGGTGGCGACGTGGTCACCTGGGGCGAGATGGTGGAGGCAC